>DWYB01000084.1 GCA_019118885.1 Candidatus Mediterraneibacter surreyensis
CAGAATCATGATCAGCTATCGTCCGCTCTTTAAAACTATGTCTGAAAAGAATATTACTTCCTATGCGCTTTTCAAAAAAGGGTTTTCCAAAGCGACCTACTACTCCATTAAGAAAGGCAACAGCATCAGCACAAATACTGTCAATCAGCTGTGCCGTCTATTAAAGTGTTCTGTCTCTGACATTATAGAATATATAGATGATGATCCGAATTCCTAAGAACACATAACCAACAGTTATCGTGTTTCTTTTTATTTATATAAGTCTATCTAGATTGTCTTTAAATTAGAATAAATACGCATCATCTCGTTAATCGATACAAATATCGCCTTCTTTACTTCAATCGAAAAAAGCCTGGTTTAAACCAAGCTTTTCACGCCAAAAAGGCCCTGCAACAATACCTCCAGAATACTTTCTAACTATTCGGATTAATTATATCTACACTTATTATCTCATCACCCACACAAGCCGTTCCATATTATTACTTCTATATGTACCTTACTCTTACTGATTCAGAACTGCTTGTCCATCTTCCACACAGTCGCGTTATTCTCTATGATATAATCAGCATTCTCCACGGCTCTCTCTTCAATATCCCTTCGGCATTCATAGTATTCCCAAAAAATGCCAACTTATTCCTGAGACCGTGTATGGGCAGCGCCCACAAAAATGGTTCTGAATTCTACTCTAATAAAACCCAAAGCCTATCTGCTCTTGTAACAGCCCATCACCTCATTACCTGCTGTAAACATATAAAATGTATTAACAACTTTTAAAATCAAAGAGTCTATACACAACAAGCCACTAACTATTTGCACATTCTCGAATAAAAATCAAATTTTTGAGCAGCATCATCTAGTGTCCCAATTGCTGAGTATCCTTCTTTTGATTTTTCCACACAACCAATCAACGGAGAAGCAAGAAATTGAAGCATCGCGGATATTTCATCAATTGTAGGAGCGCAAGAAAAGTTATCATTTTTTCTTAATGATCTATAAATATCTCTTTCTTGTAAAATTCCTTGCGTCACCTCATCTTCCCTCTCGGCAATCAAGCAATCCATTACAGCATGAAGAAGTTGACCATACCTTTTTATTTTTTCACGTTCTTCCTCCAAATAAGACACATTTGCAATTCCAGGATTTTCAAATAGTTTTCTATAAGCAGTTACTTGTATAGGCACATCTGAATGATTGCTAATCAAAGTTTCTAATGTATCTATATCAATCAATACTACCTTATGCTCAATTGCTCTCTTTATTAGTCTTTCATTTTGAAAACTGCCACCTACAACAGCAGAAAAATCAGCCTTATGCTTACGTTTATGTTCCTCCAATGTATCAAAGTCTACAAGCCCATCCGTTACATTTCCACTCATGGTCGACTTTGCATCAACTGTAACAAAAAATGTTGTCAATGAATTACCTGTGGCTTTAATCAATACATCCGTCTTTCCCGTTCCGCCAAGCCATTGAGCCTCAAATCCTAATTTTTCAAAAGCAACTTTAACTTGCTTTTCTAACCTTTCAAAGTTACTGGAATCTTTTGCGGCCAGACGTAATTCGGTAAAGAATTGCGTATTCAGATCGCTCTCATATTTCAAATCATCTTCCACACCAACATCAGGATCGATTGGTTCATCTACGCTAATTAAACTTAAAAGTTTCTTTCCTCTACTTGTGATGGTATATGTATCAATAGAATCATTTCTAATTAACTTTGCGGTTAAAAAGATAGATACTCTCTTACGGATTTCATCAATATTTTCTCTTTTAAACCCATAAGAAACCTTTGCTGTTGCCGCTAATTCCTTATTTGACATACTTCTATGCTCTAACACGCTTAGCATTTCAAACATAAAGCCAAATTGCCTATGCATTATACATAACAAATCAAGTATTTGTTCTTTTTCTCTCCACGCCTTTGCTGTATCCGTTATATCATAAATCATTGCAGACTTTCTCTCAATAATGCTCATATTAGTCAGCGTTGTAAGAAAAGATCTCAATGATGATGCCGCAATATCATAATTCTCTATGGTATATTCCAGTATCTGATCAAAAGTTTTTCTGCCACTGATTAATTGAATATATTCTGAAATTGTCGATTGAAATTGCTTCATATCGCCAACAATATAGCCTATGGAAGCTTTCCTTTCTCTAGATACATTTGCACAACTTCCAATTGCCCAATCTGAAATTTTAAGTTCACTTTCATTTATTGTCTCATCGAATGAAAAATCTTGTGTAATCGGCTCAACAATTTCTATATTCTTAACAAACTCTTTTCCCAAATCAGTTAAAAAATATAAAAGAGAAAAATCTTGAAATTCCACAAGTCCTAATTGTCGTAACCACACTAGTCTTGCATTTATATCCGACTTCGTTTTCCAAGACAGTTTATATTCATTAATTGCAATATCCTGCAACATTGCAGCAGTTTTAGGTTCATCCAAATAATATAAAATCTCTGCCAAAAATTTGATACGAGAACATAAAAATGCCGCTAAATACAAGTCATCATCTGTATCTAACCATTTTTTTGCCTCCTCTGAAAGTTCCCAGCCATTTTGAGTTTTAAGCAGCAATTTCATTGGTCTCAAGCGCACACATGCTGTACCCAAATCTATTTTACTTTCGCTACCTTCTATAGATAATTTTTGCGAGGGAGAAATGTTATTTCTAACCATTTCTAGAATAACTCTAAGATTTTCTTTCATACCAGATGTTCCTCTGGGTATATTAGGCATTGAAAATGATTTCATTTCCCACGATATTGCTTTAGGATATTCACTAATATCTACTCTCATATAATCTCCTCCAAATTCTATCCAGAAGAATTTTTATGATTTCATTTATTGTATCACGCATTTGAATGTCTGTAAATCAACCCATTATCCCCCCATTAAAACCCATAAAAAAGGCAACAGTACACTAATACTATTGCCGACAATAAAATTATCTAACTAACCATACTACTTTGTTTTTATAGCGTTCTATTTTGGTACTACTATATGTACCGTACTCTTACTGATCCGGAACCGCTTCGCCGTCTGCCTCACAGTCGCGCTATTCTCTATTATATATTCAGCAATCTCCACGGCTCTTTCCTCAATATACTCTTTCAAAAAAATCCCCCTGCAAACATCGTTTTTACAATGTATGCAGAGGTTTTTGAAGTCATACCCACTTACTCGCGTCTTTTATAAAAAACCGCTTCACCGTCTGCCCCACAATCGCGCTATCTCAATACCTCACTCAACTTCTCCGGTATCCCCCTCGGCCCTCTGACCGCATAGATCCCGTATTCTTCTTTCAGCTTCTCAAATGTAAACCTATCCGGCTCATATCTCTTCTGCAGCCTGAGCTTCATTACCGCCGTGATCGTCAGCTTCCCGTCACTGTACTCATACGGAATATCTGTCTCCATCACCCTGCATTTATACAGAATTGCCGACACCGGCGCTCCCACGTAGATAAATACGGTATCCCCGGCTTTGATGCCCCTGCCCTGCTTCCAGTCAATCTCCTCTGCGTCGTCAAATGCGTGCACGATATCATAATACTTCGGATTTGCAGGTACGATCCACTCCTTGGGAGGCCGGATCTTCTGCTTCTTCTGTCTCGAAGCTGTTACCGCATAACTCTCATCGATCCACTGGCAGATTTCTTGAAACGGAACCGTTCCGTCCAACAGAATGGAGATCCAGTTGCTCCGGCTGATATGATAGCCGTAAAAGTACCCCGGCTGCCGGACAAGCATATCCACCAGCATCGGATCGCCCAGTTTCACATTAATGATATCAACGTATCCCACACCATTTAAGCCCAGCTTCTCCCTATTTTCTTCCGCAGCATTTTTTATACTTCTTTCCACTCCCACACGGACACGGATCATTTGGATAGATTTTTTTCGTGCCGACTACAGTTTTTCCTGATATCCCGTCCGGCATTGACATTGTCGTTATCTCGTCCGCATTATAGTCGAGATCCACGTCGAATCCCTGGTCCTTCAGCTCTTTCTGCGCCTCCCCCAGCAGTCTGGCAGCCTCGCTGCTCATCGGAACGATTGTAGGCATTTTCCCGTTGGTCTTCGATGGCGTCTGCGCCATTATTTCTTCCGGCGTCCATCCCCTGTTTACCAACATTCTTGTGTGATTATTGACATCAGTCATAATAGAAACGAACTCCCTTATTGTCTGATCCGACGGGAACACAAGCTTTTCCTCTCCGAAAATATCCATAATATCCGACAGGGATCTTCCCATACTGACGTTTCCCCAGACTGCCGGCATATAATCTTCCGCTTCATCCGCACTCATATTCATTTTTCTGATAAGAAATGTTTTCAGCCTTCGGTAGTAAGGGTCAAATACCGGGTAGCCGTTTTCCGTATACTCAGCGATCTCGTCCGGACCGGGAATAAAGAATTCTTTGCCTTCCTGAGTTTTCTCAATTCTCAGATATATCTGGTTTTTCAGCACCTCTTTATAGATCACTCTGTCATCCCGGATCACGCACGGATTCAGTTCATCCGGAATATTTTTCCACAGTGCTTCCAGTTCTTTCAGCTCTATTTTACGTCCGAGACACTTTTTCATCATCCTGCACAGGATCGTTACCGGCGCGCTTGCATAAAACATTTCGACGATCAGCAGGCAGTGATACAGCCAATATGTTCCGCGCCGCTCTTCCTGGTATTCCGGTGTATTGAAGGTCTGATATACTTCCGCCGCCTCACGGGGAACTTCCGCATAATCATCGTAATAAAGCATCACATAAATAAGATTATACAGTTTTTCCAGGTTCTCCATTTCTTTCAGATCTGGATAATAACCGTTCTTCTTTGCCGCAGCCTTTTCAAACTGCTGCATCTCATCATCACTGAGGAGCAGCATTCGCTTTGCCATAACCTCAGGCTTCAATATCTCATCCCTGATCTTCTCCGCCAGCCTGTCCTTATTGAGAGATTTATAGCGGGTCAGCCGCAGATCTTCTGCCATTTCCTGAAGCGTATCTTTTGTTTCTCCGAGAAGAAATTCTTTAATATCCGGATGCCTTGACGCCTCCTCGCATCCACTCTGTCCGAATACCTGTGCCCGGATATCCTGCTTCATCCGCCACGCCGTATCTTCCAGTACGCTTCGCAGGGAATCCCGATCCACATCCTCGCCATCATGTCTGCTCTGCGCATTTTCCAACAGTTTTGTTTTCATCTCTTCAGCATAACGCTGCACCAGCATATCGGCCGCCGTCTGCACCATCGCCCGGCCGGAATCCCTATTTCTGTCCGTTTTATCCTCCGGATGATTCGCACCGACAATTCCCCTGTTACGGCTCTCCACATCCTCTCTCAGTTCCGAAAAAGTCCGGTAATCCGGTTCCCCGTAACGGATTGGATACAGCTCTTCCAGCCTCCGGTTCACGGTTTCCGCATTCCGCCAGCAGCATTTCTGCACATCTGCCTTTTCTTTGATAATAACAGGACAGGGGAGCCTTTCCGGAAGACCTTTCTCAATCTCGACCCTGTACTGACACCGGTCGCCCGGCCGGAATGTAAACCACGCTTCTTTTTCTGCCAATCCGTCGATAAATGTATCCGAAGCGCACAAGAAGCCATAATAATATGCCGCTGTCTCGCTTTCTTCTTCCTGCCATTCGCGCACATGGATCCCGGCCTGATAAAATTCATACTCATAGTCTGGATTTTTCTCTGTTTCCACAATATCATCCAGAATCAATGCCAGCTGTGAAAATGTGATCCCCGCCGGAATAAGACATCGCCTCCATACCGGCGGTTTTGAATTTTTCAATATGATCTTGATCTGATACGCTTTCATCCGTGCTCCTCCGTTTATATGTGATTTTTCCCACATCTGATACTTTGATTGTATCAAATATTTAAGGGAATTCCTATATTATGTTTAAGGCATAAAGAAAAACCGACAAAAGCCGGCTTTTCCTTATGTCTTATGAATACGCACAGACACATTCGTTCCCTTTTCCGGAACACTTTCTATTGTAATCCCATATTCCTCTCCATAGTATAGTTTTATTCTCTGATTAACATTCCACAGGCCAAATCCCTGTTCCTGCTGCTCATCGATTGTTTTCCGCTCAATACGTTCCCTAAGTATACGCACAGCGTCCGGACTCATTCCATTTCCCGTATCGCTTACAGTAAAGATAATATCTTCCTCTGTCTCGCGGACAGAAACTCCGACATATCCCGGCACTCCCTTTGCTCTGATCCCATGATTGATAGCATTCTCAACGATAGGTTGAAGTATGAACTTCATCGTCTTATAATCCAATACTTCAGGCGGTGCTTCTATTTTCCAGTCCAGATATTCCTCAAATCGTATCTTTTGTATCTTCAGGTAATATGTCACATGTGAGAGTTCATCCCTTACAGTCACACATTCTCTTCCCTGATGAAGTCCGAGTCGAAAAAGCCTTGACAGATTCGTTACAATGTCTGCTACCTGCGCATCCTTGTTCCTTCTGGCAAGGATGCTTACCGAGTCAAGTGTATTGTACAGGAAATGGGGATTGATCTGATATATCATCGTCTGAAGTTCTCGCCTGCGCCGCTGGTCTTCCTCTGTTTTTATCCGTTTCACCAGATCTGATATCTGTTCTGCCATTTGATTGAACAGATGGCCAAAAGCAGCTATTTCATCTTTCCCCTTTACGGGAACCCTTGCGGAGAAATCCCCAGCGCCATATCTTACCATGGTTCTTTTCATACTTTTTAGTGGTTTTGTAATCCATTGGGCTATACAGATACTCAGAGCAATTCCCAGGCCCCACGCAGCCAGCGTCACCTTTACCATCATAGCGCTCATATCTCTCGTAGGGCCGAGTATCATCGCCTTGTCGCTCCACGTCCTCAGCTCCCAGTCATCCATCATAATTTCTGTGTGCAGCAGCTCTTTATAGTTATCATAATAATTATAATAAAATCCCTGTTCTGTGACCTCAAATCCATTTGTCACGCCTTTGAGAGAAAAGCGCTGGCTGTTCTGAAAACGAAACTGATTAAACAATTTCAAGATCTGTGAATTTTCGATACGAAAAAAGAGATACGCTTTATTTTTTTCTGTTCCGGATGAAATTTTTCCAAACAGCATCATACTTTCTGTGTCATATCCGCTGTCCCATACAACGTCTCCGCCGTACCTCTCTGCGGTGCTGATCCTGTCGATCAGATACGTGCGAGTTTTGCCGCTGCCTGACTTTTCCAGTATTTTATATGACGATGTGATGAGATACACGTTGCTGATCTTCTCGTGCTCGTCTGCGTACGTTTCCATCCAGTTCTTAAGGTTTTCTTCTTTCGAAGTCTGTTCGAACTTCTGTACCATCTTCCATATTTCAGGGTCTTCCAGAACTTCTTTCAGATCGTTTTCGCACTCTTCCCGAAAAAAAGAAATGGCGGAACACAATGAAGCAGAAAGCCGCTCCTGATTCTTCTGCTGCATATCGACCAAATAGTCTCTCAGTACTCGGAAGCCCGAAACGCCAAACATAATACATATAAATACGATTGCAATACTGAAAAGTACCGCTATTTTGCTTCTGATCGTCCGGAACATCTATTTTCTCACCTGCCTGCGGTACTGACCGGGTGTTTCGCCCAGTTGCTTCTTAAACAACATACTGAAATAGTGTACATTCGTATATCCGACTGCATGAGCGATCTCTTCCTGCGTCATCGTCGTATGTACAAGGAGTTCTTTTGCCTTCTCCATTCTTTTTTGGGTGATGTACTCAATGCATGTGGCGCCCAGGTGCTTTTTAAATATTTTGGAAAGATAGCTCAGACTGATGTGAAGGGCAACTGCGATCTCATTTACGCTGAAGTTTTCGTTCCCGATATTTTGTTCTATCAATTTTACCGATTCCGCCACCAAGTCTTCCACCGCGTTCTTCTGCTTTCCGGGAATACGCATGATTGCCGCTTCCATCGATGCTGAAAGTTCCAGATAATCGCTGACCTGATGCCCGCATGATATCCGCACGGGAGTTCCCCATATATTTTCTATTCTATTATGCAGCCGTATCATCGTCTCATTATCAGGCAGCTTTTCTGTAATAATAGCCGCCTGCCCCGCTCCGTATCCTATACACTCCAGGCATTTGCCCAACACTTTCTCCGCCGACTGAGCAGTTCTCTGCAGTATGCAGTCTTCTACTTTTCCCGGCAGTTCTGTCTTCACCATGATGCAGCACAGAGTTGGCGAATCTGAAGTAATTCCTGCCAGTTTCATTTTTTGCTCCAGGTCATTTTGTTCGGTGATCTCTCTTTGCAGCAGCGCCCGCCAGAAGTCCTTCACCAGTTGCGGCCGGTATATGTTTACAAACTTCTCAGATTCCGTAATCCGGCTGGCGAGCTGCATGTCGCTCTGTACCTGAGCCATAGCCTCCTGAACTGCCATTTCCAATTCTTCGGGAGTAACCGGTTTGAGCATATATTTCATTACGCCGATCTCTATTGCTTCTCTTGCATAAGAAAAATCTTCAAACGCAGACAGGATAATGATCTTTATATCCGGTTTTATCTCTCTTATCTTTTTTGCAAGTTCAATCCCGGTCATCTTCTGCATGCAAATATCAGTGATGACCAAGTCAAAATGATTTTTCTGCATAGCCTGGATCGCACTGTCAGCGCTGTCTGCCGTTTCCAACAGTTCACATCCAAGCTGATCCCACCGGATGATCTCCCGGATTCCGTCACGGATGATTTTCTCATCGTCCACAAATAACACTTTCATCTACTGTCTGCCTCCCGTCTTATGTTCCTGTATAAGCAGTTTTCCGGAATTTTATCTGAACTGACTCATAGTACCAGTATATCGGGTCGGCCCTTCGACAACAAGAGCTAATCTTTTCCTTTCCTGAGTAGCTTGTCTGCGTATACTGCAAGCACAAGGATCGTACCCTTGATCAGATATTGATAGAACGACGGCACATTTACCATATCAAGACCATTGTTCATAATAGCCAGGAATGTCACGCCCAGGAGAGTTCCCAACACGCCGCCGCTTCCTCCTGCCATACTTGTTCCGCCAAGGGCAACCGCAGTAATAAAATCAAGTTCATATCCGTCCGCTGCCACGGTAGCCGCGCTGGAGAGTTTTCCTGCAAGGATCAGTCCGCTGATGCCGGCCAGCGCACCGCTGATCATATAGCACAGAAGGATGCTCCTGCCAGGTTTCAGGCCGGCCAGTCGGGCCACTTCCTGATTGCCTCCCACTGCATAGATCGCACGACCGCTTTTTCGATATTTCAGAAAGAAAAATAAAAGCAAAAAGATTATGATAAACAAAAGTGTCTGTACAGGAAGGATTCCGATACTTCCTTGCCCTAGCATGGCGTAACCGTCATCCATAAAAGTTACCGGCGAGCCGCTGACCCCTTGCACTACGCTGTCGGCGACTACATATACGAGGCCTCTGGATATAGACATCATCGCCAAAGTAGCTACAAAGGGAGCGATCTTCAGCCTTGAAATGCAAAATCCGTTTATCAATCCTATCACACCGCATACAGCAACCGCTATGAGCATAGTCACAGGGAAGGGCAGACTGACCGGGTTTGCGGCTCCTATAGCATTTCCCAGCAGTCCGGCGCCGATCACCCCTGCCAGTGCCATATTAGAACCCGCCGACAGATCGGCTCCGCCTGTAAGGATCACAAGTGTCATTCCCATAGAAGCGATACCGTATAAAGCGATCGTCCTCAGAATATTGTCAATGCTCCTCATTGTAATAAATTCCGGTTTCAAAGCAGTAAATCCTACAAACATCGCAACCATGAGTATAAAGATCAGGATCTGTTGATTGACCTGAATTTTATTTCGAGCTTTTTTCACTTTGCCTTTCCCTCCTTTTTCTTCTGTGGCAGTATATATCTGCCGCCAAGAGCGAGGATGATGACCAGGCCCTTGATGATCAGCTTAAAATATGTAGGAAGTCCAAGGATATTCAGTCCGTTTTCAATCACTCCGAACACAAATACGCCGATCACGCTGCCCGCGACAGAGCCTTTTCCTCCTGTCTGCAGCGTGCCGCCAAGAACGACTCCGGCGATCACATCCATTTCATAAGATTCACCGGCTACCGCCGAAGCCGACGCCACTCTGGAAGTCATAATGATTCCTGCAAGTCCGGAAAGCACGCCCATCAGGATATATGTCACACAGAGGTTCTTTTCTGTGGCGATACCCGAGAGTCTTGCCGCCTCTTTATTTCCTCCAATGGCGAACAGCGACCTGCCGTAGGCTGTATATTTCAGGATAAATCCTCCTGCCGCGATCACAAGGATAAACACGATGGCCGGCACAGGTATTCCTAAGATTTCTCCCTTTCCAAGCCATGCGAAATCGTCCGGAAGCGGCTTGAAATTGATAGGATATCCTCCTGTATACAGATAGGTGACGCCTCTTGCGAATGTCATCATTGCCAGTGTTGCTATAAAGGGTTCCACCTTCATCTTAGATATTACAAAGCCGTTTATCAGGCCCAAAATTCCCGCTGCCGCCAAACCGATCAGGATTGCCAGGATGGTATTGCACTTCATCAGGTTACTCGTCACATAGTCGCTGTAACTTCCCGGAATAAAAGACGCGGCCACTGCTCCCGACACCGCAAAAACCGCTCCTACAGACAAATCGATCCCCCCGGTCAAAAGGACAAACGTCATCCCGATGCACATGATCCCTTTGATCGAATTAATGCGGATGATGTCGATTATATTTCCCGAAGTCAGGAAATTAGGCGCCGCGAAACTCATCAGGATGATAAGAAGGATCAACGCCGCGAGAGTCACCGCATGAGGTCTGAGCCCTCTGATGATTCCGGACATTATTCTGTCTTTCTGTAATTTTCTTTTTTCTGTTTCCATCTGTATTTCATACCTCCTGTGCCGTCTGTCCGGAAGCATAGGCCATGATCCGCTCTTCCGAGAAATCTTCTCTGTCCAGAATACCCGTCAGCCGCCCCTCATGCATCACTGCGATGCGGTCACAGACTCCCATCAGCTCGGGCATCTCCGAGGAAATCATCAATATAGCTATATTATTTTCCACCAGTTCTTTCATAAGCTCGTAAATTTCTACCTTTGATCCGACATCGATCCCCCGAGTCGGCTCATCGATCAGCATCAGTCCGCAGTCTGCGCAGAGCCATTTCCCAAGCACTACTTTCTGCTGGTTGCCTCCCGAAAGGTTTTCGGTCGCCGTGTAGATATCCGGCGTGGCTATCCGAAGTTTTTTCACATACTCTTTCGCTCTGTTCGCTTCTTTCCTCAGGCTTAATTTTCCGGCTTTTCCAAATTTTTTCAAAGAAGGCAGCGTAATATTTTCTTTCACATTCATCATCAACACCAAACCCTGCTGCTTTCTGTCTTCCGGCACCAGGCCGATCTTCTTCTCGATCGCATCCCTCGGTTTCCGGATTTCTGTCTCTTCTCCATACAGACGGATTGTTCCGGATTCAATCTCATCTGCACCGAACACCGCTCTTGCCAATTCTGTCCTTCCCGCGCCTACGAGTCCGGCCACCCCCAGTATTTCTCCCTGTCGCACACTGAGGCTGATGTCTTTTAGTTTGTCTTTTGTATACAGATGTTCGATCCCCAAAACCTCTTTGCCCGGTTTCCTTTCAGCACGGGGATACATATCTTTAAGCTCTCGGCCTACCATCATACGGATCATATCCGGAATCGTAATATCTGATACGTCAGCTTTTCCTACCAGACAGCCGTCCCGCAGCACAGTGATCCTGTCGCACATTTCTTTGATCTCTCCCAGACGATGAGATACATAGATTACTGAGATCTGTCTCTTTTTCAGGTTCTCGATCACCCGGAACAGATGATCGATCTCTTTTTGTGTCAGCGGTGCGGTCGGTTCATCCATTACGATGATCTTTGCCTTTTTCGACAAAGCCTTCGCTATCTCCACCATTTGCTGTTCGGCAACTTTTAATCTGGATACCTTCATTGAAGGATCGATCTCCAGGCCCACCTGCATCAGCAGCTCTCTGCTTTCTTTCCTGCACCTTTTCCAGTCTATCATCCCACCTTTTTTCGTGTACTGCCGTCCCAGGAAGATATTTTCGGCAATACTCAGATCCGGAAGGCTGCTGAACTCCTGGTAAATAATAGAAATCCCCAGATTTTCAGCCAGCTTGGGCGTAAGGTTTTTTACTTCCTTTCCTTCTATATATATTTCGCCTTCATCTTTCGTGTATGCCCCCGCAAGTATCTTCAACAATGTGGATTTCCCCGCTCCATTTTCACCCATCAGTGCGTGTACCTCTCCTTTTCTGACTTCCAGTTCAACGTCAGAGAGCGCCTTTACACCGGGAAAGCTTTTGCTGATATGTTTCATAACTAATATTTTTTCATTTTGCACAAACTGTCACCTCGCCATCATCAGCCGGACGCCTTATTCGTATTTGATCTCCAGGCGATGATCCAGAATGATCTGCTCCAGCTCTTTCATTTTATTTTCTTTCGGAACTTCCACCGACGCCATCTCATATGTTTTTCCGATATTTTTATACTTTCCTCTGCCCAGTCGGTGATAAGGCAAAAGCTGGTATATTGATACGGAAGGAACATTTTCTCTGATCCAAAGACAGATCTGTTCGATTGTTTCCTTCGAATCATTCACCCCGGGGATTACCGGTGTTCTGATCACGGTTTTCAGCCTTCCGTCTTTCGCATACTCTCCTGTCTTTTTTATGTTTTCCAGTATAAGCCGGTTATCTTTTCCCGTGTATTTCTTATGTTCTTCTCCATCCAGGATCTTCAGATCCATAAACAGAAAATCCGTATATTCGAGACAGGGCTTTATCATCTTCCAGTCGGCATACATACAGCTTTCCAATGTAGTATGAAGATTGTTCTCTTTCGCTTTTTTCAGCAATTCCAGGAGAAACTCAGGCTGCACGAACGGTTCCCCTCCTGTGACGGTCATGCCTCCGCCGCTCCTGTCATAGATTCCAGTATCTTTGAGCACTTCCTGCATAACTTCTTCCACTTGCATTTTTTGGCCCATCATCTTCAGTGCCTTTGCGTAGCAATCCCTGACACATGCAAAGCTTTCTCCCTCTTCCCGGTGATAGCATTTTTCCACACATACGCTATAATCAATGTCGAGTCCGTCTCCCATGCTCAATGCATGATACGGACAGTTTTTTATACAGCTTCCACACCCGATACATTTATCCTTAAAATAGGCCAGCTCCACATTTCGCTCCTGCGACTCCGGATTACTGCACCATTTGCAGGAAAGCGGACATCCTTTTAAAAATACGTTTGTCCGGATTCCCGGCCCGTCATGCAGGCTCCATCTTTGAATATCAAATACTACTCCTTGCGTACCCACTGTTCTTCCTCCATCTTCTCAGATCATTTGTTTATATACAGAAAAATACTGGCGTTATGCCATATTTCATGGCTCCTGTTATAGGGAACGCCAGTATTTTTCCTGCTTTTAGATC
This sequence comes from Candidatus Mediterraneibacter surreyensis, assembly GCA_019118885.1. Lineage (GTDB taxonomy): Bacteria > Bacillota > Clostridia > Lachnospirales > Lachnospiraceae > Mediterraneibacter > Mediterraneibacter surreyensis. The sequence goes on from DWYB01000084.1 coordinate 13,512, forward strand.
CTCTCTTCCGTTCTCTCAATAATGTCCTGCTGGACCTTCTTTTCAAGATTTACAAAATACGCAGAATATCCGGCTACCCGCACGATCAGGTTCTGATATTTTGACGGGTCCTTCTGTGCCCTCAGGAGGGTATCGCGGCTTACCACGTTAAACTGCATCTGCATACCTCCCATGGAAAAATAATAGTCGATCAAATTTACCAGTCTGTTTAAACCTGTATTTCCTTCCATATTTACCCTTCTTTCTCAATCTTTTAAATCCTGCGGAAGCAATTTCATGTTATACAATGATCCCTCAGACAAGATAATATTTCTACAGCGTGAAACCGATCTGACCGCTGCGGTCGGTCCTAATGTATCTGTTCCTCTCATCGGCGACTGTCCGTCCGAGAGCGCGGTCTCTGCCGGCCTTCCGTCCGGAAGCGCACCTGTAAGAAGGCCAAACGGAGTGTTTGAAGAAACAGTTGTAGTCGATGCCTGGAAAATACCTCCGATAGGGCCTCTTCCATATCTTGTATTTTTATATTTCGGCAGTTCTTCGCACACAGATTCCAAAACCTTGCTCACCATCATGTCCACATCTTTTTTGTCATTTCCATATTTATCTACATTCAGACAGATCTGCTGGATCTGAGGGCCGGTCGGCGTGGTCGACATATCCTGGAAATTCGTCTGAAGAGCATGTTTTAATTGACTTCCGGTCAGTATATGGTCATCAAATATCAGCTTTTTGATCGCGTAAAGACTATTTCCCGTATTTGCCGTTCCTATTGTTTCATTTCCGGTAAAATCATATTTTGCCCCGCCTCTGCTGATGGATTTTCCGCGTTCGAGTACTGTCAGCGTGCATCCCATGATTGATGTCAGCGGCTCTTCCATGTATTCTTCCCACAGTTTGTCAGTCATATTGTCCATGACGACATGAATACGGGCGTAATATTTCATCTGGTCGATAAACGCTTCCCACACTTCGGAAAAACTTTCAAATGTAGCCAGATCCTTCCCGTTGCAGTTTTTATGAAGTGTCACACCGCTTCTTGGATCTGTTCCGTTATAGAGCGCCACTTCAAGGATCTTCGGAAGACAGAACCATGCCGCTCCTGTCCTTCCGCCTCTAAGTCCTGCCACTCCCGGTTCTGCGCATCCTTCAATACAGTAGTCAGCGGCGTCTTTCCAGGAATACCCTCTGTTCATCATAGCCGGTATGTACAGTTCGTCATTGGCCACGGCAGGGAAGCCGGTTCCGAGACGTATCGTCTCAGCAATCTTCTGCTTAAATTTCAGCGGAGTATTTTTATGCCATCTTACATAATGTGACGGCTGAAGCGTCCTCGTATTCGCAATACAATCCATGATCATGTACGACAGCTCGTTTGTAGCGTCTTCTCCTGTTTCAGGATCTATCCCTCCGGTCGTCAGGTTCTGAAAGATCGGTTTCCCTCTAAAGTATGCAGTGTCATCCCAGGAACGCATCCTTTCCACCATAGAAAGAAGGATAAAAAAGTTCTCGATCAGTTCCACCGCTTTGTCCCGATCCAGGCGTCCTTCCTCTACGTCTTTCCTGTAATATGAAATCATTACCTGATCAAAACGTCCCGGACTTATTCCCTGCGCATTATCTTCAATCTGTATTCCAAATTGTACAAACGTCATAAACTGCAGCGCTTCATGGAAAGTATCTGCCGGTTTTTCCGGCACTTTCTCACATATTCTCGCCAGTTCCAAGAGCTCTTTCTTACGTTCTGGATCTCCTTCTTTTTCTGCAAGTTCTTTTGCTAATTTTGCATATCTGCGCGCATAATCTATCATCGCCTGGCACACAATCTTCGTTGCCGTATAGAAGCGGTTTTTCTCGATACCCTCGTCCGTCCATATTTCCAGTTCGGAAATTTTTTCATCACATATTTCCAGGATCTTACCCAGTCCGTTCTGGAAGAGCCATGGCCACGGCGGAGTCAGATGTCCGCTTCCTCCGTGCATAAAGTTCACGATATTGACCGCTCCGACTTTATCCTGCGCTGCGATTGCCCAGTCCGGAAGATTCGCATACAGTCTGTCCTTATGTGTATTTCCTTTCCAGAACTTTATCATTTCTTCCAGTTCAGGCATGTCCGACCGCTTATATTCGATCTTATCTGCCGGTCTCTCATCTGGGAAAAACGGATTTCCCTTTATAAATTCTTCCTCAAGGAAATCAACTGCATATTCCGGAAAAAGCGGAGCATAATTAGGCTTACTCGCCTGGTTGCCTGCAAGCAGGCTTCCCGGCAGTATATAGATTGACATTTTCGTCAAGATCTCTTTCAGCGCTTCCGCTCTTAGAATGATAGGCGGCATCGCCATATTCTTTTTGTATACCTCAGTGATGATCCGTCCACGCTCCATACACATTCCTACTTTTGAAGTACTCACGTATTCAAACAGGTCGTCAATCCTCTTTGTGCGCACCGGTTTCTGAGCAATCTGAAAATGAAATGGTTCCTGTGCTGTGTTTTTCATGTCGTTCATGAATGTCTCCTCCTACCATCCCTGGAACTCAGGTTCATTACAATTTGTGCTGTCCACTTTGTAGCATGTGGGGCGTACCCATGTAAATCCATCGTCAGTCTCTGTTACTTCAATCGGGGTTCCCTTATATTCGATATTGCTGTAATCAACGTCTTCACCTTTTGCCAGCTTATACGCTATATCTACTGCTACTGCCTGCTCATCAGGCTTAAACATAACTTCATAATTGATCTTTCCGTCTCTGACTGCGTCCAGAGCTTCCTTTTCTCCGTCCACACTGATAACCTGGAACTCTCCCAGTCTTCCGGCCGCTTCAATCGCCTGAAGCCCGCCCAGCGCCATCTCGTCATTCATGTAATAAATCACATCGAAATCACCTTTGTTCGGATATCTCTGGAGAATTGTTTCTGTTACTTCCATTCCTTTTGTCCGGTCAAAATCTCCGTCTACCTTATAGATAACCTCTACGCCCGGTTCCTCTTCCAGCTTCGAATAATATGCACCACCTCGGTCAATCGTTGAGCCGGCTCCTGCTGTTCCCTCTACAACTACAACTTTTCCTGCTGCTTTTCCAGCTCCTCCCAAAGCTTCAATAGTCTGCTCGGCCCCATATGTTCCTGACAGAACCATATCCCAGGTTACATAGCAGTCCCAGGTTACATCCTGTCCCTGCGGAAGAATACGTCTGTCTACAATAATCAGCGGAATCCCTGCATCATTGATCTTCTTAATCGATGGAAGCATCGGATCTGAAACTGCTGCTGTCAGAATGATTGCGTCCACATCTTGCGCAATAAATGTATCAATCTGTGAAGCCTGCGTTGTCGCATCATTCTTTCCGTCTGCAAAAGTAATCTCACAGTCTCCCATCTCATCGGCCACTTCCTGAGCTGCCTGCATCAAAAGCTGATATACTGGATGGTCAAAATACGCCATCGCCCAGCCAATCGTGATCGTATCTTCAGATTTTGCTTCGCCTTTTTCTCCGCCATCTGATGTTGTCTCATTTGTGCCGCATCCAGCTATCAGTCCTACCGTCATCAGCAGCACAAGCAAAAGCGACATAACTTTTCTCATTTTTTTCATAAAATTCTCCTCACTTAATCATCATTTTTGTAGTACGTTTTCTTCATTTTCTAATTATGCATAATTATCGAATTACTTGAGTTAAATTATACTCTTTCAGACTTTATTGTAAATTCACTTTTCTTTTCTATTTTTTATACTTTTTTATCCATAATAATTAGATAATTTTACAGTTGAAATCTCCAAATTTTCTGCTAATATTAATTTATCCTCGGTAGTAGCTCACTACTGAAAAGAAATTACAGCCAAAAGGAGGCCACTATATGAAATTTACATTTGCACATAATAATCTAAATGTATACGATCTCGACAAATCCCTCACTTTTTACAAAGAAGCTCTGGGACTTACCGTAACGCGCACAAAGGATGCCGACGACGGAAGCTTCAAGCTCGTATACCTTGGAGACGGCGTCACCTCTCATCTGCTGGAGCTCACCTGGCTTAGAGATATGGATCGTCCATACAACCTTGGCGACAATGAGATCCATCTCGCGTTTGAGGTTGACGACTTCGATGCCGCATATGCAAAGCATAAAGAAATGGGATGCATCTGTTTTGAAAATCCGAAGATGGGAATCTACTTTATCTCGGATCCCGACGGATACTGGCTCGAGATTGTACCAGCCAAAAATTAAGCCCATTCTTTGAGCTGCCACGGACAGCCGACAACAACGTCGTCCACTGTCCGTTATCAGGTTTATTGTTCAAAAAAATCCGCCAGCTTTTCCGGCTGACGGATTTTTTATTTTCCATATTTTCTTTCAGTCTCTTCGTTTAGAAGATATGATAATTCACAACCAGCGCCGCAAATACGATGGATACCATCGAAAGAAGCTTGATCAGGATATTGATGGACGGACCTGATGTATCCTTGAACGGGTCGCCGACTGTATCGCCGACAACTGCCGCTTTATGGCATTCACTGCCTTTGCCGCCATATTTTCCTCCCTCGATGTATTTCTTCGCGTTATCCCATGCGCCGCCTGCATTTGCCATGAAGATCGCCATAAGGAATCCTGTTGCAGTTGAGCCGGTCAGAAGGCCGATTACGCCGTTGTATCCGAGGATCAGTCCTGTCACAACAGGAGTGATGATCGCCAGGAGTGTCGGCAGGATCATCTCATGAAGTGATGCTTTTGTACAAATATCAACACAGGTCTCATAATCTGCATCTGCTTTGCCTTCCATCAGGCCTTTGATCTCTTTGAACTGACGGCGTACTTCAACTACAATACTCTGTGCCGCACGTCCGACAGAGTCCATCGTGAGCGCTGCGAATACGAACGGCAGACATGCTCCGATAAAGATACCTACAAGGACTGTCGGGTTCATAACACTCATATCGAGTGCGATATCCGCGCCGCCAACTTCCTGTACTTTTTCTACATAAGAAGCGATCAGCGCAAGTGCCGTCAGAGCCGCGGAACCAATAGCAAATCCCTTACCAGTAGCAGCCGTTGTATTTCCAAGAGAATCCAGCGCGTCCGTACGTCTTCTGACTTCTGCATCAAGACCGGCCATCTCAGCGATACCGCCTGCATTGTCGGCGATCGGTCCATATGCGTCAGTTGCCAGTGTAATACCAAGTGTAGACAGCATACCAACTGCTGCAAGAGCGATTCCATAAAGTCCTCTTGTAGCCTCAATAAATCCGCCGGAGAGCACATACGCTACCATAACGCAGATTGCAATGATAATGATCGGTACTGCTGTGGACAGCATACCAAGGCTTAATCCGCCGATAATAATCGTCGCTGACCCAGTCTCTGACTTTCCTGCCAGTTTCTGAGTAGGTTTATATGTGTCGGATGTAAAGTACTCGGTAAAGAATCCGATCAGCACACCCGCAAGCAGACCTGCAAGGATTGCCACATAGATACCGATAAAGTCGCTTCCAAGAATAAACCATACAAGCGGAAATGCAATAACAGCAATAATAAGAGCGCTTGTATTTGTTCCTCTTCTGAGAGCTTTCAGAAGTGTACTCTGATCCGTACTCTCTCCGGTTTTTACAAGAAGTGAACCAATGATGGATGCCAGTACGCCGACAGCTGCCAGTACCATAGGAATGATCACTGCATTTACACGGTCCACTGATTCTATCTTATTAAATGCGATAACCCCAAGGGCACATGCTGACAGGATCGAGCCCACATAGGATTCATAGAGGTCTGCACCCATTCCGGCAACATCGCCTACATTATCGCCTACATTGTCTGCGATAACAGCCGGGTTTCTCGGATCGTCCTCAGGAATTCCCGCCTCTACCTTTCCCACAAGGTCAGCTCCTACATCCGCCGCCTTTGTATAGATACCGCCGCCGACACGGGCGAACAGTGCCATTGAAGATGCTCCCATACCAAATGTAAGCATTGTACTTGTAATATCTTCAATTGAAAGCTTAAATACAAGTTTCAGCAGAAGATACCAGATTGAGATATCCAGAAGTCCAAGTCCGACCACCGTAAATCCCATAACAGATCCGGCTGAGAATGCCACATTCAGACCTTTGTTGAGACTTTTCTGACACGCTGCCGCAGTTCTTGCATTCGCTCTCGTTGCGATCTGCATTCCCACGAATCCCGACAGTCCTGAGAAAAATCCTCCGGTCACAAATGCGAAAGGAACAAACCATGTCAAAAGTCCGAGTGCTGCCATCACAAAAAGGATGATAAACATAATGGCAAAAAATCCGATCAGGATCTTATACTGGCGTCGCAGATACGCCATTGCCCCCTTATGGATGGATGCGGAAATCTTTTTCATGGTATCGTTTCCTTCCGGGAAACGGAGTACCTTCTGCGCTCTGCTTGCCACAAACAAAAGCGCGATAATGGAGCCGCATAGTGTCAGTAGTGCCAA
>DWYB01000085.1 GCA_019118885.1 Candidatus Mediterraneibacter surreyensis
TCAGGTATGAATCCAAAGACGCTCCAGTATCTGATGGGGCATAGCGATATTGGTGTAACGCTGAACACCTATACCCATCTGGGCCTGGAGGACGCAGTGGATGAATTAAAGCGGGTGGAAGAACTGGAGAACGCCAGAAAGGAAATGGAAAAGATAAACGGAGAAGGGACAGTTTCACAGAAAATGTTCCGGGCAATATGAAAATAGACTGTGGATTGCGAATATCCGCTTTTTAAAGAAAGAATACATTGACGCTCTGTTTCGGCAGGGCGTTTTGTGTGCAGCAAAGCAAAGAGTGTAGAAATCTGAATAGGAATTTAGGAGATTGCATGATATAATTAAAGGAACAAATTAAAATCTAGCAACTTAATAAGGTAGTTGAAATGACCTTTTGGGCAATTGCTTCTAAATCTACATTTATATAAAGGAGACGTTACAAAATGTTTAAATATAATTTCTACTATGATGAGTCTGAGCATAGTAGAAAAATTAATTACAAGACGGTAAGTGCTTCTAATTATTATGATAATTTCGTAACTATGATTGTAGGATGGTCAGCCGAGAAGGATGATATTCTGCAACAGCATGCTGCTTTTGAGACTAAGTACGCAGATAGAAAAGATCGTAATGGTGAAATTAAAAGTACGGTGCTTCATCAAAAACAATTCAAGTATGGTTTTTCCACCCTCAACAAGCAGAACGCTCAGCTTGTAAATGATTTCTTATCACTTTTTGACAAGGATATTCATATTTACTTTTCTGTTTCCAGCAAGATTGAATACCTTGTGTTACAGATTTTTCAAAGGTACAGAAACAGTTTTCTCGTTGATGCAGACTTAATGAAGTATTCCATTACAAAGGCTCTCGTTATGTATCGTCCGAAGGAAATTATTAAGTGCCTCTACGAATCTCCCAAAGACTTTTTAGTGGAGCTAAAGAAGTTTTTCCGAGATAGGATTGAATGCAATAGAAATAATCCCAAATTAAAGCAGAAAGAAACGGAAGCATTTCAACAGATATTATTCATACTGGACGATATTTTGGATGCTCCGGAGATTGATTGGGACTATCATATGCCTTTTGATGGGTTCAAAAAATATTTGACAGAAAAAGATATATCAAATTACAATCTGATTATTGACAAAGAAGGTAAAGACGAGGAAAGAAGCAAAACCTTAAAAGCAGCCCGTGAAATAGGACTTTATAATTCAGATGAAGCCGATTCTACAGAGTGTCAGGGGCTTCGCATGGCAGATATGATGGCAGGTATTATATCTAAATTATTGAAGGGGCTGCGGGATTCTTTGCAGTATCAATCTCTTGACGAAAGTATCAATAAGAAGATTTTGGATACGGGGTGGTTCTGCCTGAATGAAGTTCAATTAGGACTCTATAAAAAACTATATCGACTTATTTGTGAGTGGCAACCTGCTTGGTATAAATCTTACTCTGGTATATATTCGGATGATTTGGTTTTATTCAATGCTTTGCTTAATTTTATGAACCATTTTGAATCTGCCAAACAGATTCAAAATGATATAGATATGCAAGGTGAATACTTTAATGCATTTGCTTGTGAACAGTTGGAAAGGTATTTTGAACAGAGAAGATGTAAACTGCCCATTGAGCCTGTAATTCCTTTTGACGAAGAATCATATTTGGATAAAAGGGGGGAAAAGGTATTTTTTGATTCGAGAAAACAACCTTTGTTGCCACTATATAGAAGTAGTCAAACATTTGATGTTTTATCCGTGGGCGTAGATCAGAAACTGACTCCATCAGTAACAATTTTAAACAATGGTGGATCGGTTTGCTTTCGGCTTCCGGATGAACTAAGTGAATGGGCATGTAGTGTTGTTGGAATGGCGGCCATGGGAATGAATCTTTTCCCTGCTAAAGTAACCTTTTCCAAAATGAATGGAAGATATTTTGCAGATATACTTTGAAAACGTAGTAACACACCCCCATTCTTACTACGTTTTTACTACTTTTGACGGCCTCAACTTGCCCCGATTTGCCCCGTTTTGCTTATTCTGTGATTGTTTTAACAATCTCAGCGGCAACTACATACTTGGCAAATCGCGGCAAAACAGGGCAAATCTTAGCAAATTAGGAGGACTTTAAAATATGATACGAGTGCTTTTCGTGTGCCACGGCAATATATGCCGCTCAACAATGGCCCAGTCTGTCTTCCAGTACATGGTCGATCAGGCCGGCCTTTCCGATCAGTTCTATATCGATTCCGCTGCAACCAGCCGAGAGGAGATCGGCAATCCTCCACACCACGGTACACAGAGGAAACTTCGGCAGGCCGGCATTCCCTGCGTTCCACACCGTGCACGGCAGATGAGCAGGGAAGAGTACGACCAGTTTGACTACATTATCGGGATGGATACGTGGAACATCCGTAATATCAACCGCATTATCGGCAACGGCGATCCTGACGGGAAAGTCAGCAAACTGCTTGATTTTACAAAACGAAGAGGAGAAGATATTGCAGACCCATGGTACACAGGTGATTTTGAAGCTACTTACAGAGATGTAAAGGAGGGCTGCGAAGCCCTCCTCCAGAACTGCCTCCTGCGCTTATAGTGCGTAGGAGAGCAGCTTTTTTAAATTGCTGTGGAACTGACGGTTCCGGGAGCGAAGCCGCATTTTTTCGGTTCCGCTTTTTGTTTCCTCGATATAGGAATCATATCTTGAGAACAGGATATGAAAATCCATCGTCTGTTTCTGCCCCCATCGGATCAATACCCAGTTCATTGCATCCGGCGACCAGTACTCCATTGGAATGCCGGCCATTTTCAGTATAGTGATGTACTGGATCGCCTGCTCGGAGAGTTGTGCGATCTGCTTGGTGCGCAGGCTCTCTTCCCGTTTGCGGTCTTTTCCGATCTTTCGGAAGATGCGCTGGGGCAGTTTCAGTTTCTGTTCTTCCCGTTTCATAAGACGGACGCTTTGTCCGATGATCTCATGAAGACGGTTTGCCGTATTCCAGTAAGTGACAAAAGATACGCCTTCTTCCTCGTTGTTTTCCGGCCCTACGGTAAATGTGCGGAACACCCGCGTGGTATCGCCGAATACTTCCTGATTATAAGCTCTGCGCTTATCAGGATCCGAGAGAACACGGTAAGCCTCCAGTATCTCCTGCATAAATGCTGTTGTATCTATGTCTTTATGTACATTTGCATCGGGATGATATACTTTCGCCAATGCGTTTTTTGCCGTCGTGATTTCTTCTAAAGTCGCATCTCTTGAAACACCTAATACGTCATAATAAGTGTGAGATTTCATCATGACCTCCTTATTAAACTTGTTCATTTAAACTCCCAAAGGTAAATATACGCCAGGAACTGGTAAAAGTCAATTGGTCATAAGGAAAGAATTCCGTCATGATTTTACTTTTTTATGGGCATATTTCCAGACGGAAACGCTTATATTAGTAACAGACATATTATGCGGAGAGGTTTGTAATGAAAAGGATTCCGGCATTTCTGATGGCACTTATGATAACGCTTTCTATAATCCTGACATGTATCGGTATGCCTGTCGGGGTAGTATATGCTGATAACGAGGAAGAGCGGCAGGATACACAGTCTCAGGGTACATCTGTTGATGATACGCAGCCGGCAGTTGAGGTTACAGCTCCGTCGGCGCTCCTTATGGAAGCGTCCACCGGAACGGTAATATTTGAAAAAGATGCTGATACAGCCCGTCCTCCGGCCAGTGTGACAAAGGTGATGACAATGCTTCTGATCTTCGACGCTCTTGCAAACGGAAGCATCAGCCTGGATGATGAAGTGACAGTCTCCGAATACGCCGCATCAATGGGCGGATCACAGGTGTTTCTGGAACCGGGAGAGATACAGACGGTTGATACCATGCTTAAGTGTATAGCCGTAGCCAGTGCAAACGACGCCTGTGTGGCCATGGCGGAATACATATGCGGAAATGAAGAAGAGTTCGTAAACCGGATGAATGAGCGGGCCGCAGGACTTGGGATGGAGAATACTCATTTTGTGAACTGCAACGGACTGGACGCGGAAGGACATATGACCAGCGCCCGCGATATTGCGCTCATGTCAAGGGAATTGATCACGAAATACCCGCAGGTGCACGATTACTCTATGATCTGGATGGAAAACATTACCCATACGACCAAAAAAGGGACTTCGGAATTCGGTCTTACAAATACAAACAAACTGGTACGCCAGTACGAGTATGCAACCGGCCTTAAGACAGGTTCCACCGGAGATGCAAAGTTCTGCGTGTCCGCTACAGCCGAGAAGAACGGAATCGAACTGATCGCGGTAGTAATGGCGGCGGAAAATTCCAAAGACCGGTTTTCAGATGCAGTGAAGCTGCTCAATTACGGGTTTGGAAAGTGCCAGTTGTACACAGATGAGAGCACCGACGGGATCAGAGATGCAGAAGTGGAAAACGGAGTAGAAGAGACAGTTCCTGTGGAGCGCTCTAATACGTTTTCCTATCTGGATACAGAGGGAACCGGCGTAAATGGGATCGAGCGGGCAATCGTAATGGAAGAACCGATAAATGCTCCTGTCAGAAAGGGAGACGTGGTCGGACATATCGTTTATTCTCTTGACGGCAATGAATTGGGCCGGACGGAACTGATAGCCGGAGCCGATGTGGAAACGGCAGGGTTCCTTGACAATCTGAAGAAGATACTCGAAGAGACACGCCTGTAAACAAATTGGAAGAAGTCCATCTGTAAAATTCACGCTTGTCCTTGGCCTCTGTCTGCTTTATAATGTATAAGCGTTGTATTTAACTGGCGGCGCCGTAGCCTGCATAGGAACTGATAAATATCCTGGAGGATTTTTCGGATGAATAATATTCTGATTTATATAGGGGCGGCAGTTATATTGCTCGCCCTTCTCGCGACGGCAGCAGAGGTACAAAGAGAGTTGCATTCTTTTAAGGTTACTCACTATCATGTAACATCCCGGAAGCTTTCCGGTCTGAACAGACCTCTGACGATTCTGTTCCTGAGCGATCTGCACAACTGGAGATACGGAGAAAAAAATGAGCGGCTGCTTAGGGCCATTGAGAACGAACACCCGGATCTGATCCTGATCGGAGGGGATATGCTGGTTGGTAAGGAGGGAACTCCTTATGACACTGCTTTGGATCTGATCCGGAGGCTCCCGGCACTCTGCCCGGTATATTACGCCAACGGCAACCACGAGCAGCGGATGAAAGAAGAGACGGAGATATATGGTGATACCTACAATATATATAAGAGAAAACTGGAAGAAAGCGGCGTCATTTTCCTTGAAAACGATGCGCGGCGCATCAGAATGGGGCGGACCGGTATTTCCATAAATGGTCTGGAACTCCCCTGTTCTGTCTATACAAAATTTCAGAAAGCACAGATCACGGAAGAGACTATATCGGCAATGCTCGGAGAGCCTGACAGATGCTATTCAATCCTTTTGGCCCACAACCCGGCCTATATGGATGCATACCTGAAGTGGGGCGCTGACCTCGTACTTTCCGGTCATCTGCATGGAGGACTGATCCGTCTTCCGCTGATCGGCGGAGCCGTGACTCCACAGGGATTTTTCTTTCCGAAATATTCCGGCGAGATGACCCGCGAAGGTGAGCAGGCTGTAATTGTCAGCCGCGGACTGGGAACCCATACTATCAATATTCGATTTATGAACACCCCCGAGCTTATTTCTATTCATCTTGACGCAGAACCACCCTATCCGTTATAATATATCTTTAGCGGTTTAGTAATTCTGCGGCATGATACCCGGTGTCATCGCCGCCGGAGGAGAGTGTATGGGGATCCCTGTAAAACTTGAAGTCTTTGAAGGTCCGCTTGACCTTCTGCTTCATCTGATCGACAAAAACAAAATAGACATTTATGATATACCGATTGTGGAGATCACGAATCAATATATGGAATACATCCGCGCCATGCAGAAGGAAGATCTGAATGTTATGAGCGAATTTCTCGTGATGGCTGCCACTCTTCTTGATATCAAATGCCGGATGCTCCTCCCGAAAGAAGTGAACGAGGAAGGAGAAGAGGAGGATCCCCGGCAGGAGCTGGTGGAGCAGCTGTTGCAGTACAAGATGTACAAGTATATTGCATACGAGTTAAAGGACCGGGAACTGGATGCTGATCAGGTGCTCTATAAAGGCCCGACGATCCCCGAAGAGATTGAAGAATATGTAGAACCGGTGGATCTGGACAAGCTGCTTGGAGATCTTACACTGCAGAAGCTGGGCGCTATCTTTAAGGATGTAATGAAGCGCCAGACTGACAAGATCGATCCGGTCAGAAGCAAATTCGGAAAGATTGAGAAAGAAGAGGTTACGCTTTCCGATAAATTTACATATATACATGATTATATGAAAGAGCATAAAAGATTCAGCTTCCGACAGCTTCTGGAAAAGCAGCACACAAAGATGCACATCGTAGTTACTTTTCTTGCCATCCTTGAGATGATGAAGCTGGGTGAGATCCATGTGGAGCAGGACCACACATGCGGAGAGATACTGATTGAAAGGACAGGAGATTCGAATGGAGATTGAGAAATATCAGGCAGCGATCGAAGCGATCCTGTTTACGATGGGCGATTCAGTTGAAATCGAAAAGATTGCCGCGGCCATCGGCCATGACGAGGAGACAACACGCAGGCTGATCCACAATATGATGGACCGGTATGAGGAGGAAGACCGGGGAATCCGAATCATCGAACTGGAGGATTCCTATCAGTTCTGTACAAAAAAGGAAATGTACGAGTATCTGATCCGGGTGGCAAAACAGCCCCGCAGATATGTGCTGACAGATGTGCTTCTTGAGACACTGTCTATCGTAGCATACCGGCAGCCGGTGACGAAACTGGAGATAGAGAAGATCCGCGGCGTCAAATCCGATCATGCGGTTAATAAACTGGTAGAGTACGGTCTGATCGAGGAAGCCGGACGACTGGATGCGCCGGGATGTCCGATTCTGTTCGGCACTACGGAAGAATTTCTCCGGCGGTTCAGTCTGCCGTCTCTGGAAGAACTGCCGACACTGGATCAGGAACAGATCGAACATTTTAAGGAAGAGGCCGAGGATGAGGCGCAGTTAAAACTGGATATTTAAAGAGCCGGATCATATGTACGGATTCTCCCGTAAGAGAGATTCTATTTCAAAGGATGCCATCATATACTCACTAATAAGAGAGTAGACAGGGGCATCCTTTTATGATGAAATTATCGCTCAGACGGGAAGCGCAGAGCACATCCGGCTCTGCTCCTGAAACATGGCTGAGGCACATCGCGCTTACGGCTCTGGTTCTGACCATTGTATTTACCGTGTCGATTCCATGTATTGTATTCGGTGAAAATGATGGCACTGCTGATTCCCGGATGCGCCCCTCTGAATTATACGCCCGTTACGCTGTCCTGATGGATGCTGACACAGGGCGTGTTTTATTTTCCAAAAGCGGGGATACGGAGGCGCCTATGGCAAGCACGACGAAGATCATGACCTGTATACTGGCGCTGGAGAACGGAGAGCTTACAGATGAAGTGGAGATAAGCGAAGAAGCTGCATCGCAGCCGCAGGTAAAACTTGGCGTACGCAGCGGTCAGAATTTCTATCTGATCGACCTTCTTTATTCCCTGATGCTTGAGTCTCATAATGACGCAGCTGTGGCCATTGCGGAGCACGTCGGCGGAAGTGTACAGGGATTCGCGGACATGATGAATGAAAAGGCTGCGGTGCTGGACTGTGATTCTACATATTTTATCACTCCTAACGGTCTGGATGCAGAGGACGAGAACGGAATTCACCATACAACCGCCAGAGACCTTGCCCGTATCATGAAATACTGTATCATGGATTCGCCGGAAAAAGAAAAATTTCTTGAGATCACACGGACATCGTCGCACACTTTTTCTGACTGTAAGGGGAACGGTTCTTATACATGTACGAACCATAATGCATTTCTGAAAATGATGGGGGGCGCTCTGACCGGCAAGACCGGATTTACCGCAGACGCCGGTTACTGCTATGTGGGAGCGCTAAGACAGGATGACAGAACCTTCATCGTTGCGCTTCTGGCCTGCGGGTGGCCGAATAATAAAGGGTATAAATGGTCGGATACAAGAAAGCTTATGACATACGGACTGGAGAATTATTCCTATTCCGAGATCGATCCCTCGAAAGAAACAGACATAGCCGGAGAAGATATGAAAATCTTTGTGGAGAACGGTTATAAAGGCGGATTTCCATCAAAAGAACCTGTCAAAGTCGAAATCCATGGACAGGGAGATCCATTCCGTATACTTTTAAGAAATGACGAGGAAATAGAGACTGTACTCAACATCCCGGATTCTGTCACGGCTCCCTTACAGAAGGGAACCAAGATAGGGGAACTTCTTTATAAGATAAACGGCGCCACCATCGCGGCTTATCCTGTTCTTGCGGACGATACTGTGGTAGATCGTACATTCAAAATATGCCTGAATTATGTCAGAAATTATTTTTTTGGAATTACGGATGTTAAAATAAATCAAGTTAAATGATTAATTTTGCCACTGGTGCAAGACGGTTCTATATGTTAGTATATGTGAGGATAAAATAAAGCAATCAAATTGATTAATTATAAGGAGATGTACTGACATGGAAAACTGGAAGAAATACGAAAAGACATATTTTATGCCGCCGGAGCCCTGTTATGACTGGGTGAAGAAAGATGCGATCGACAAGGCTCCGATCTGGTGCAGCGTTGACTTGCGAGACGGCAACCAGGCTCTGATCGAGCCAATGAGTCTGGATGAGAAACTGGAATTCTTCCAGATGCTCGTGGATATCGGATTCAAAGTGATCGAGGTCGGTTTTCCGGCTGCATCCGAGACAGAATATCAGTTCCTGCGCACACTGATCGAGCAGAACATGATTCCGGATGACGTGACAATCCAGGTGCTGACGCAGGCCCGCGAGCATATCATCAAGAGAACTTTTGAAGCGGTAAAGGGAGCTCCCCACGCGATCATACATGTATATAATTCAACATCTGTGGCACAGAGAGAACAGGTATTTAAAAAGAACAAAGAAGAGATCAAAAAGATCGCCACTGACGGAGCAGAGCTCCTGAAGAAACTGGCAGATGAAACATCCGGCAACTTTACATTTGAGTACAGCCCGGAAAGTTTCCAGGGAACCGAGGTAGACTATGCTCTTGAAGTGTGTAATGCAGTTCTTGATATCTGGCAGCCGACGAAAGACAATAAGGCAATCATTAACCTTCCTACAACCGTAGAGAATGCAATGCCTCATGTATTCGCAAGCCAGGTAGAGTATTTTAATAAACATCTGCGCGACAGAGAGAACGTAATCCTTTCCTTGCATCCGCACAATGACCGCGGCTCCGGTATCAGCGATGCAGAGCTTGGCATCCTGGCAGGGGCAGACCGTATCGAAGGAACTCTTTTCGGGAACGGCGAGCGCACCGGAAATGTGGATATCGTCACACTTGCCATGAATATGTTCTCCCAGGGCGTTAATCCGGAGCTTGATTTCTCCAATATGAGCGACATCTGCGAAGTATACGAGCGTGTGACAAGGATGAAAGTATCCCCCCGTCAGCCGTATGCAGGAGAGCTTGTGTTTACCGCATTCTCCGGCTCTCATCAGGATGCGATCGCAAAGGGCATGGCCTGGAGAGAGGAACACAATCTGTACAAATGGAGCGTTCCCTATCTTCCCATCGATCCTCAGGATGTGGGCAGAAGATACGATTCCGACGTTATCCGCATCAACAGCCAGTCCGGAAAAGGCGGCGTAAACTACATCCTGAAACAGAGCTTCGGCATCAGTCTTCCGGAAAAGATGAGGGAAGAAGTCGGTTATCTTGTGAAAGACGTATCCGACAAAGCGCATAAAGAACTTACCCCGGATCTGATCTATCGTATATTTGAAGACAACTACATCAACGCAAAACCGGTGTTTACTGTGGATGAGTGCCACTTCAAACAGGAGGACGGCATTATTGCCGATGCGACTATCCATCATAACAATAACAACTTCAAGATCACAGGAGTCGGAAACGGACGTCTGGATGCAGTCAGCAATGCGATCAAACATTATTTTGACATCAGCTATGAGCTGTCGTTCTACGAGGAACACTCCCTGACAAAAGGTTCTTCCTCAAGAGCCGTAGCGTATGTGGGCGTAATCTGCAACAAGAAGCGCTATTGGGGCGTGGGTATTGATGCCGATATCATCAAAGCATCCATTGAAGCCCTTGTCGTGGCGGTCAACAAGATCAAAGAGATTGCGGAATCTCAGGCCGGAAAAGATGAGAGACTGCTGGAAATCACAAACTACATCTACGCAAATTATAAGGATGTAACGCTGGATGACCTGGCTGAGAAATTTTTCCTGTCCAAACCATATCTCTCCAAATACATTAAAGAAAAATCCGGCATGACATTCGGAGACATCCTGAAGAAGATCCGCATGAAAAAAGCACGCGCCATGCTCAAAGGAAGCAGCGCTACCGTTGAAAGCATTGCGGAATCCGTCGGCTATCAGAATGTAGAACACTTCAACAGAGTGTTTAAGAAGATGTATAATATCACACCGGTACAGTATCGTAACCGCAAGTAAATTTGTGTTTGTTACAGAGATTATTTAATGCCCCCGATGTAAAATATTACATCGTTTAGAGGACGCAAAAAAGATGGAACTGCATCGCCATGCCGGCCCGCTCTACCTCAAAGATTTGAATGGATGTAACGGCGAAAGGAAATGCTCGTTCATTGGAACTCCCATTTCCTTTCACCTAACATCCAGAACAAATGCTTTTCGGAACGCTCCTGCCTTGATGCATGGCTCACGCACTTCCGTCTTTTTTCTGGTTCATCTAATCGATAGATTTTCCATGCCGATAATCGCAACAATCGCTGAACAAATACTCATAGAAACGGGGAGAGATCGGGGCTTGTTCGATAAAGCCCCCATTTCTTCCCGTTTTACGAATGTTGGTTGATAGAGTACACTGCGGATAACCAGGAAATCTGACGTCTGATGCGCCAGCTGAGAGAAGCGGATGCTGAATAAGCCATGCTTCAAGGCAGGAGTGTTCCGAATACACCTGGTTCTCCCTGTTAGAAAAAGCAAATGCAAGTTCCAATGGACGAGCATTTGCTTTTTTCGTTACAGGGATTCCAGGGGATGAGGTAGAGCGGGCCGGCATGGCGCTACAGTATCCGCTTCTTTCAGCATCCGCAATACAGGCCCTGCAGTTTTTCTATTTTAGCAGAACAATCTATAAAACAAACACAAATTTATTTGTACTCTCCCCGCTTTGGTGGTATCATATTAAGGCAAAATAAAAAGTGCTGAATATCCTCTTTTAAATTCGCACTGTTTACGGGAGGAATTATTATGAATATACGTGAGCGGCTTGCAGCTCTGCGCTGTGAGATGGAGCGGGAGAGTGTCGATATTTATATTGTGCCGTCTGACGATTTTCACCAGAGTGAATATGTAGGAGAATATTTTAAAGCCCGTCAGTTTATCTCAGGCTTTACCGGTTCGGCGGGGACAGCTGTGATCACAAAAGAGAAAGCCGGACTGTGGACGGACGGAAGGTATTTTATACAGGCCGAAAAGGAACTCTCCGGCAGCGGAATCGTACTTTATCGCTCGGGAGAACCGGGAGTGGATACGATCGAACAGTTTCTTGAAAAAGAGCTGCCTCAGGGAGGAACGATCGGATTCGATGGACGGACCGCGGGGGTAAACATCGGAAAGCGCTATGCAGCTATTGCCGCAGGAAAGCAGGGAAAGGTGTCCTGTCAGTCCGACCTGGTCGGAAAGATATGGGGAGATCGTCCTTCATTGCCAGAAGAAAAAGTCTTTCTTCTGGATGAGAGATACAGCGGAGAGAGCACGGCATCAAAATTGAAAAGAGTCCGTGAGAAGATGAAAGAAGCATCTGCTGATGTGCATCTTCTGGCAAGTCTGGATGATATCGCATGGCTTTTGAATCTGAGAGGAAATGATATTGCATATTGTCCGCTCTTTCTGTCATATCTGCTCGTGTTTGAGGATCATGCAGAGTTGTTTGCAGATGAGAAGAAATTCCTGGATGATGTGTTAAAAGAGCTGGAGAAGAATCATATCCTGCTGAAACCCTATAACAATATATATGATACGGTACACGTGCTGGATGCTTCAATCCGCATCATGCTGGATCCGGACAGGGTGAACTATACCCTCTTTCAGAGCATTCCGCAGGGAGCCTCCGTTCTGGAATGTGAGAACCCTGAAATCCTCATGAAATCTGTCAAAAACGATACAGAGATTTCAAACATCAAAGAAGCTCATCTAAAAGACGCCGTAGCTCACACAAAGTTTATGTACTGGCTGAAGCATGTAACGGAGACCGACGAGGCCGTTACCGAAATATCTGCATCGGATAAGCTGGAATCATTCCGGGCACAGCAGGACGGATATCTGGGCGCAAGTTTTGCTCCTATCAGTGCGTTTAAGGAACATGGTGCCATCGTACATTACAGCGCCACTCCTGAGAGTAATGCAGCGCTTGGAAAAGGCGGGATGCTTCTGACGGACACCGGCGGTCACTACCGGGAGGGCTCCACCGATATTACCCGTACAGTTGCCATTGGCGAAATATCAGAGCCAGAGAAAGAAGATTTCACCCTTACGGCCCGGGCAATGCTGAGACTGATGAACACAGTATTTCTCTATGGATGCAGCGGTGCAAATCTGGACTGCATCGCCCGTGAGGTTTTCTGGAAAGAACGGGTAAACTTTAATCACGGAACCGGACATGGGGTAGGATATCTTCTTAACATCCATGAAGCTCCTATCAATTTCCGTTGGAAAGAAGGCGTGACTCCGGCGCCGGCACTGGAGCGCAATATGATCATAACAGATGAACCTGGAATCTACATCGAAGGATCCCACGGCGTCCGTCTGGAAAATGAACTTCTCGTATGTGCAGACGAGAACAATGAGTACGGACAGTTTATGCATTTTGAGCCGCTGACTTACGTTCCCATAGACCTTGACGCTCTGCTTCCCGAGCGGATGTCGGCAGAAGAGAGGGAAATGCTCAACAGTTATCACAGAGCGGTATACGAGAAAGTATCGCCATATCTGGATGAAGATGAGAAATGCTGGCTGAAACGCTATACAAGATCTATATAAAAGTTCTATCATAAAAGGTAAGGAATAAGTAGTAAAGATGGAAACAACAGAGACAAATATAAATGAACTGATCCTCCGTATTGAGGAACGCTACAGTAAAATGAGCAAAGGGCAGCGCAGACTTGCCGACTATGTACGGGAAAATTACGACAAGGCAGTGTTTCTGACTGCCGCAAAGCTGGGGGAAACCGTCGGGGTGAGCGAGTCCACAGTGGTCCGCTTCGCCATACAGTTAGGCTATAAAGGATACCCCGGATTCCAGAAAGCGCTGGAGGAGCTTGTGCGCACAAAGCTGAACTCTATACAGAGGATGGAAGTGACTTACGGAAGGATCAGCCAGAGCGAGATCCTGGAGACTGTCCTTCACTCTGATATCGAAAAGATCAAACAGACCCTGGATGTAATCGACCACAAGGCCTTTAATCTTGCCATCGACACGATCCTGAACGCCCGCAAGATCTATGTGATCGGTATCCGGAGCTGCGCGCCCCTTGCGTCCTTTTTCAGTTTTTATCTGAATCTGGTCTGCGACAACGTGACTCCGGTGACGACCAACAGTTCCAGCGAGATTTTCGAACAGCTTATCCGCATCGGTGAGGAAGATGTAATCGTAGGAATCAGTTTTCCCCGCTATTCCATGCGTACGTTAAAAGCGCTGGAATTCGCCAGCAACAGAAAAGCAAAAGTGATCACGCTGACGGACAGCGTCCACTCCCCCATGAATCTCTATTCCTCCTGTAACCTGATCGCACGGAGCGATATGGCTTCTATCGTAGATTCTCTTGTGGCTCCCTTAAGTGTGATCAATTCCCTGATCGTAGCGCTGTGCATGAAGAAGCAGAAAGAAGTCGTCTCCACACTGGAGACGCTGGAAGATATCTGGGACGAATATCAGGTATACAGCGGAGATGAACTCAATCCGGTCAGCACATCGATCCCGTCCGCTGATCCGGATCATTCTGATGATGACGAAGAGCGAAATTCCGGCGGGAATTCCGGAGAAAGGGCGGAAGATGAGTAAGGTACTGATCATAGGCGGCGGTGCAGCAGGTATGATGGCTGCCATATCCTCTGCCGAAAGCGGAAAGAAAGTAGAATTATTTGAAAAAAATGAAAAGCTCGGTAAAAAACTCTTCATCACAGGAAAAGGCCGCTGCAATATTACGAACGCCGCCGATCTTGAAGATTTCTTTCCTGCCGTGACAAGCAATCCAAAATTCCTCTACAGCGCGTTTTACAGTTTTACCAACGAGCAGGTGATCGCTCTTTTTGAAAGACTGGGAGTCAGTACAAAGGTGGAGCGGGGCGGAAGAGTATTTCCTGTCTCCGATCATTCATCCGATGTGATCCAGGCGTTAAAAAGAGAGATGGATCGGCTGCAAGTCAAGGTCCATCTGAAAACGGAAGTAAAAAATCTGATCGTCGATGAGAAATCAGTAAAAGGAATCGCGCTCTTGGATGGCAGGAAAGTATACGGGGATGCGGTGATCGTAGCGACCGGCGGTATTTCCTATCCGTCCACCGGTTCTACCGGCGACGGGTACCGTTTTGCAGGGAAATGCGGCCATAAAGTAACGGATCTTTCGCCTTCTCTGGTTCCTATGGAAGTAAAAGAATGGTATGCCGGCGAACTGATGGGCCTTTCCCTGCGCAATATCGAAATCCGGATCACAGACGGCAAGAAGAAACTATATCAGGAATTTGGCGAGATGCTTTTTGCCCACTATGGCGTGACAGGGCCAGTTATCCTGAGCGCCAGCAGTATTGTCGGCAAAAAGCTCAAAGATAAAGAGCTCACGCTTCACATAGACTTGAAACCCGCTCTGACAGAAGAGCAGCTGGATAAACGTGTGCTTCGGGAATTCGAGGCCAATCACAACCGGCAGTTTAAAAACGCGGTAGACAGCCTCTTCCCGGCCAAACTCCGTCCGGTCATGGTAGAACTTTCCGGCATTCCGGAGGAAAAGAAAGTTCATGAGATCACGAAAGAGGAACGTCTCAGATTCGTGCATCTGGTCAAAGACTTTACCATGACGCTGACAGGACTTCGCGGCTACAACGAAGCCATTATTACAAAGGGCGGCGTGTCTGTCAAAGAAATTGATCCCGGAACAATGGAATCAAAGTTAGTAAAAGGACTCTATTTTGCCGGCGAGGTGCTGGATCTGGACGCGGTGACCGGAGGATATAATCTGCAGATTGCATGGAGCACAGGGTACCTTGCAGGGGTGAATGCCGGTGTAGAAGGGCAAAGCCAATTATCCTGAAATGGACAAAACTAAATAGCGTGCCATGAAGAATAAAACAATCCGAGAGGACGAGGTGTGGTCAAACCTCTAACTTTCGGGTTTCTTATTTACATATAATTATCTGTATTTAATACACCGAAATGATGTAGATATGTCTACATATTTCTGCTATACTTTTCTCAAAGAAATGGGGCGAAAAATCGGAATTTGTAAAGGAGGATTTACAATGAAGAAAATTGGATTAGGCATTGCAATACTGCTTTTTGCTATCATAATTTCTCTTTGTTCATCAGGAATGGGGCTGCTCGTTATCGGAATTGGGATTGTAGGATTGATTTTTTCAATCATAGGATTTATGGAACGCAAGTAACCCCTTTCTCATTTATCGGGAAGTTAATACGTTTGATTATGGGAGTGGCAATATGATAATCTGTATTATTTTTGATTTTTCAATGGCAGTGCTTTTCTTTTTATTCGGAATAGGTTTTTATAAATCAGAAGGGAAAGCTGTCAAATTTTTGGCCGGTTACAATGAGAAATCAGAAGATGAGCGAAAGAAATATGATGAAAGTTCTATGTGTAAGGCTTATGGAAAAAGAATGATGTTTATGTCGTTACCGTTTCTCATGGGAATAATCATAGACATTTATTATCCAGGAATCGGCTGTTTAGTTGCATGGGCAGTATGGTTTGTCCTGTTTATCTTATTGTTGGTTGAAAGGCGCAAACGAGAGAAGCTGCTTAAATTTTGAAGGAAATTTTCGGAAGGGTAGTGCGTATTGGAAAATTGACATTTAAAAGACAAATAATTGGGGGAATTATACTTATCATTGCAGGAAATATACTTGCGTTTGTTTTCCATAAAGGCATATTTTCAAATATTGTGTGGATTATATATGGTCTGTTATTTATTATAAATCCTGTTTATCCTGAACAGTATAGATACAATGAGGCAAAAGCTAAAACAGGAGCAAGAATTGCGGGAATGGTTTGTATTATAGTTGGACTAATCACTCGATTTATTGTATAAATCTTAAGTTATCGAGTTGAAAATTGTAAGTCACTGAATTGATAATCAGAAATATGGAGGATTAATATGGAGTGGTTACCAATCATCATAATAGGTATACTGATTTTTATATTAGGTTTATACTCTATTGTAAAATGGGCAGTAAAAGATGCGTTAAGAGAATATTTTAAGAATAAGGATAAAGAGGGATAAGACATAATTTACTAATTGAAAGAGGGATAGAGATGAGGAACTATACAATAATATCTAAAGTGGCATTAGTAGTATGTTTGGTTTTAATTATTTTAACCGTGATAAATGAGATGACAGGATTTATTAATTCAACAATTTCATTGAATGGAACAGTAATTTGCATTATTGGATTTTCTATAGCAATATTTGCGATTATAATATTGGAAAAAGAAAGAGAAAAAAGGCAATGATTAAAGGCTTTTAAAAGTTTACCATAAACTCACTATCGGTTAAGATCATTTCCAAAGGAGGGATTTCGTAAGACCGGAAAAACTTATTCCTACAAAATGATAATGTTTCTATTAGCACTTTCTGGATTTTCAGGGATCGGAAGCCGTATATTATACGAGTTTGATATGATCGGGAAACAGTACTACAATTTCGCTACTGCATTTTGCTGCCTGTTGTTAGGCACGATATGTTATTTCAACTATCGAAACAAAAAATGAAATTCTAACTCAGAACAGCTAAAAAAGAAGATGATTCCAATGGATATTTCTTGGAAATCTAAGTTATTCGTTTGCGGCTAATTTATATCAGAGACGAAGGAGGGGTTTTTAAACATATTTTATCTTTTTTATTAGCTACTGTTCTTTTGCTGGCCATTGATACTACAACAATTGCTGCGGAGCAAACCTCACAATCTAACAAAATTACACAACATGTTAATATTCTGGAAGGTGAAGAAGGAATAAATACTATTGCTGAAATATATAATATTTCATATAATGAAGCTGTGGATAAGTATAATGAATTACGTGCAGGTGTAGATAGGGTTGAAGAAAGATATGTTCATTATAATGCGGGAAATGGATATACAATTGAGGCAGGTTGTCTAGTGCGTGTACAATGTGGAAGTGGTCACTGCAATTTCGTTGAGATTACTGAAAAATGGTCGAAAGCAATCGGCAGCGGAAGTTACACCTGGGATGATTTCTATACGTATGCTAATATAGAAGGTACTTTAAAGGATACTATAAGGTTTAAGACAAGAGGAAATTTAGAAGTTGCAACGACCGAATCAGCGAGTGCAGGATTTGAGGCTGCTGGTTTTACTTTTGGCGGTTCAATAGGCACTACATATTATTACAGAAAAACCATTTCCTTTGAAAAAACTACATAAACTATGAAGAAAAAATATATACTTTACATTATAATTGCTAGCTTCTTTATTGTTTGCATATCTCTGCTGCTTAATAATAAACAGGATCCGCCCCAGATGTCTGTTTCATGCAGCATAGCAAGTATGGAAGAAGAGAGTGCCACTATAAACTGGACAGTGGAAAATCTATCCGACAGGGAAATCAGTTTTGAAGATGGCTGTTTTGCACAAATCACCTTAAACAAAATGAATGTACCGTTTCAGTGCAAAGCATTGACACTTGCTCCGGGAGAAGAAAAGTCGGTTCTAATTAAATTAACAAATCTAAATTCCGGCTCTAATAATCTGATTATTACTTCAACATGCAAAGAAGGAACGTCAGCCACTTATAAAAGTACTATAGAACCAGAAAAGGAGCCCTACTAACATGAAATCAAACATCCCATGCAGCAACTGTCATTATGAAAATCCGTCCGGCTCAATATATTGCCAGCATTGCGGCGAAAAGCTGAAAGAGAAAAAAGCAAAATCTTCCTTCCGGGATCTTATTCCGATATCCGGACTGGGCCAGACAGGGCAGAAGGGCGCCTCCCCTTCGCTGGCTCCTCTGGCAGGATTTGCAATTGAGAAGCAGGCAAAGGAACTGGGGGAATCACACAGAAATCCCAAATACCCCTGTATCAAGATCGTTCCGTTGGATGACGGAACGTGGTACTGTCCGCTCTGCGGGGAAAAGAACACCAGCAGTTTCTGTAAAGGCTGCGGATTTGAATCAAATTAAAGGATGAAGTACTCACATCAGGGGAGTCATGGCACAAGATCATGATTCCCCTGATTCATTTTCAGGAAGCGTATGTAAAAGTCCTTGTCCATTCCCGATCTTCGGGTTATACTATAAAAGTTGAAGATTGAAATACCGGGAGGAATGAAGAACATGGGATACAACGTAGCGATCGACGGACCGGCAGGAGCCGGCAAGAGCACCATAGCAAAGCTGGTGGCAAAGGAGAAAGGCTATATTTACGTAGATACAGGAGCAATGTACCGGGCGCTCGCCATCCATTTCCTGAAGAAAGGAATTGCACCGGAGAATACAGAAGACGTCATTGAAGCGTGCAGCGACGCGGACGTATCTATCCGTTATGAAGACGGAGCTCAACAGGTGTATTTAAACGGGGAAAATGTGACCGGTATGCTCCGCACAGAAGAAGTGGGAAATATGGCTTCTAAGACTTCGGCTGTGCCGGAAGTGAGAGAGAAGCTCCTCGAACTCCAGAGAACTCTTGCAAAGGAGAATGATGTGATCATGGACGGCCGTGATATCGGTACTAATATCCTTCCCGATGCAGACGTTAAAATTTATCTCACAGCCAGTGTGGAGACACGGGCAAGACGCCGCTATGATGAACTTAAAGAGAAAGGAGAAGACTGTGATCTCGATCAGATTGCTCAGGATATCAAAGAGCGTGACGAACGCGATATGAACCGGGAGACAGCGCCGCTTAAGAAAGCGGAAGACGCAATTCTTGTAGACAGTTCTTATATGACGATCCCGGAAGTAGTATCTGAGATCTGCAGTCATTGCAAATAATCCATATGAAAGTGATCAAAGCAAAGACCGCCGGATTCTGTTTCGGTGTAAAACGTGCGGTAGATACAGTATACGAACAGGTTGATGTCTGTGACGGTCCTATTTATACTTACGGCCCGATCATCCACAACGAAGAAGTAGTAAAAGATCTGGAGAGCAAAGGAGTTGTCGTACTGCGCACGGAGGAGGAACTGGATAATGTGGAGAATGGAACCGTCATCATCCGTTCCCACGGGGTAGAAAAGAGGATCTATGATAAACTTGAAGCAAAAGGCTTACGCGTCGTAGACGCTACGTGCCCCTTTGTGAAAAAGATACACAATATAGTCCGGAAAGAAAGCGCGGAAGGAAAATATATCCTGATCATCGGAAATCCGGACCATCCCGAAGTGATCGGCATCCGGGGATGGGCGGGAGAACACGCGGCAGTCATCCGCAATGCTGATGATATCGAAAATATCGATTTCAGTAAAAACAGAAAGATCTGTGTCGTTTCCCAGACGACATTTAATTACAACAAATTTAAAGATTTAGTTGAAATTATCAAGAAAAAGAGTTATGATAGTAGTGTTTTAAATACAATCTGCAATGCTACGAAAGAACGTCAGACAGAGGCGGAAAGTATCGCAGAGTCGGTGGATGCTATGATAGTTATTGGCGACAAACATAGTTCCAATACCCAGAAGTTATTTGAAATCTGCCGCAAGGCATGTAACAATACGTACTATATACAGACACTTGGCGATTTGGATTTGAATCAATTAGGGTCAGTGGAAACAGTAGGTATTACAGCAGGGGCATCCACGCCCAACAATATAATTGAGGAGGT
>DWYB01000086.1 GCA_019118885.1 Candidatus Mediterraneibacter surreyensis
GCAACAGCGTACCCCTTCAACATTTTAAAACCCATAAGGAGGGTCTGTGTAGTGTTTGATTTTAATAAACCAAATATTGAAATTACGGATGTTTCAGATGATAAAAAGTACGGAAGATTTGTCGTTGAACCGCTTGAGAGAGGTTACGGAACGACACTTGGAAACTCCCTGAGAAGAATCATGCTTTCTTCTCTTCCGGGAGCTGCCATCAGTTCTGTAAAGATCGACGGCGTGCTTCACGAGTTCAGCTCCATTCCGGGAGTCAAGGAAGATGTGACAGAGATCATCATGAATCTGAAATCTCTGGCCATCAAAAACACTTCCGAATCTGATGAAGTCAAGACAGCTTATATTGAGTTCGAGGGTGAGGGCGTTGTTACAGGCGCTGACATCCAGGCGGATTCTGACATTGAGATCGTCAACCCGGATCAGGTCATCGCTACATTGAGCGGCGGAAAAGACTGCAAACTGTATATGGAGCTTACCATTACAAAAGGCAGAGGATATGTGAGTGCAGACAAGAATAAGACAGAGGACATGCCGATCGGCGTGATCCCGATCGATTCTATCTACACACCGGTTGACCGTGTGAACCTCACGGTAGAGAATACCCGTGTCGGACAGATCACAGATTATGATAAGCTGACACTTGATGTATGGACAAAGGGAACAATGCTTCCGGACGAGGCTGTCAGCCTTGCCGCGAAAGTTTTAAGCGAGCATCTGAAACTCTTTGTTGATCTTTCTGAAGTTGCTCAGGCAGCGGAAGTAATGATCGAGAAAGAGGATGACGAGAAAGAGAAAGTCCTTGAGATGAGTATCGACGAACTCGAGCTTTCTGTACGTTCCTATAATTGTCTGAAGAGAGCCGGAATCAATACGGTGGAAGAGCTTACGAACAAGACACCTGAGGATATGATGAAAGTCCGCAACCTCGGACGCAAATCCCTTGAGGAAGTTCTTGCTAAGCTTAAAGAGCTCAATCTTGAGCTCAACCAGGGCGATGAGTAATTCAGGAGCCCCGTAAGAAATAGAAATATTGGAATAACTCTCTGCCGGTAAGCCCGAAGAGCACGGCGGGGACATTTGATTAATAAGCCCGAAGATGCATAACCAAATGGAGGAAATTAGAAAATGGCAAAGTATAGAAAACTCGGCAGAACATCCAGCCAGAGAAAAGCGTTGATCAGAAATCAGGTAACTGCTCTGCTCAACAATGGAAAGATCGTTACAACAGAAGCTAAAGCGAAAGAAATCCGCAAAGTTGCTGAGAAGCTTATCGCAATGGCAGTAAAAGAGAAAGACAACTTCGACGAAGTAACTGTAACAGCTAAAGTTGCCCGCAAGGACAAAGACGGCAAGAGAGTGAAAGAAGTTGTTGATGGAAAGAAAGTAACTGTTTACGATGAAGTAGAGAAGAAGATCAAGAAAGATCAGCCGAGCCGTCTTCACGCAAGACGTGAGATGATGAAGGTTCTCTGCCCGGTTACAGAAGTTCCGGCAAAAGCAGCAGGAAAGAAAGCAGGCACAAAGAAAGTTGACGTAGTAGAGAAACTCTTTACAGAGATCGCGCCGAAATACGCAGACCGCAATGGTGGTTACACAAGAATCATCAAGATCGGACAGCGTAAAGGCGACGCTGCTATGGAAGTTCTGATCGAGCTTGTATAATTAAATATTAAGATACCAGTTCAGCTCTGCGGATGGCGCGGGCTGAACTGTCTATTTACCGCCGGGTAAATAAAAGCGTTGAATCTGTATCGGCAGGCCATAGGAGATACAGATTTGGCGCTTTCTTTTTTTGAATTTATTACATAAACAGGAAAGAGAGGATTATATTATGGAATGGATATTTTTAGTGATCGCAGGGGGACTTGAGGTATTCTGGTCTACATGTATGAAGTATTCCAATGGATTTACGGAAATAAAATTCACAATATTAACAGTCGTGGGAATGATATTGAGTTTTCTTTTCCTGTCACAGGCGACGAAGACACTGCCGCTGGGAACTGCCTATGCAGTATGGACTGGAATAGGCGCGCTCGGTGCAGTGATCGTCGGAATCGTGCTTTTCAAAGAACCGGTGACGGCTGCCAGGATTTTCTTTGTATCACTGCTGCTGATTGGGATCGTAGGACTGAAAGCGACGTCAGGACATTGATCGATAGGAAAAATATATATCAGTCAATTGTGATTTGTATATAATACACAAAATATGTTAAAAAAATAACGTTAATATTTTAACAAAAATATATTGACAAAAATTTAACGATATCCTATACTGAGAATTGTGGTAAGCAACCAGTAACTGCAGCGGTTGGGCCGCGGCGTTTGAAAAGCCCGACTGTTGTACAAAATTCTAGTACAGGAGGATTTATCAAAATGGCAGAGAAAAATACAGTAGTGCCTGAGATCATCGACAATGTGGAAGCTCTTGAAGCAAAGATGAAAGCTATGCGCGAAGCGCAGAAGGTGTTTGCAACATACACCCAGGAGCAGGTTGACAAGATTTTTTACGAAGCCGCTATGGCAGCCAATAAACAGCGTATCCCGCTGGCCAAGATGGCGGTAGAAGAGACGAAGAGAGGCGTAATGGAAGACAAAGTCATAAAGAACCATTATGCTGCTGAATATATTTACAACGCATATAAAGATACAAAGACTTGCGGTGTGATTGAGGAAGACACTGCATATGGAATAAAGAAAGTAGCGGAGCCGATCGGGCTTGTTGCTGCCGTTATCCCGACGACAAATCCTACTTCCACAGCAATTTTTAAGACGCTGATCTGTCTGAAAACGAGAAATGCCATCATTATCAGTCCTCATCCAAGTGCAAAAGCCTGCACGATTGCAGCGGCAAAAGTTGTCCTTGAAGCAGCGGTAAAGGCGGGCGCTCCGGAAGGAATCATCGGATGGATCGATGTTCCGTCACTGGAACTGACAAATACGGTAATGAGAGAGTCAGACATCATTCTTGCAACGGGCGGCCCGGGGATGGTTAAAGCTGCATATTCCTCAGGGAAACCTGCTCTGGGCGTAGGCGCCGGAAACACCCCTGTCATCATCGATGATACGGCGGATATCAGGCTGGCGGTTAACTCCATCATCCATTCCAAGACGTTTGATAACGGTATGATCTGTGCCTCCGAGCAGTCCGTGACAGTTCTTGACAGTGTATATGATGCTGTAAAGAAAGAATTTGCATACAGGGGATGCTATTTCCTCAAACCGGGCGAGGAACTCGATAAAGTGCGTAAGACGATTATTATCAACGGCGCTCTCAACAGCAAGATTCCGGGAAAAACAGCATACGAGATCGCACAGCTTGCGGGTGTTGATGTTCCGCAGAATACAAAGATCCTGATCGGCGAGGTGGAGTCCGTAGATATTTCAGAAGAATTTGCTCATGAGAAATTGTCTCCTGTACTTGCGATGTACCGGGCGAAGACGTTCGACGAGGCTCTTGAGAAAGCGGAACAGCTTGTGGCGGACGGCGGGTACGGACACACATCTTCCCTTTATGTGGATCCGTCTGAGACGGAGAAGATCCGGAAACACTATGAGGCAATGAAGACATGCCGTGTCCTGATCAATACACCGTCCTCTCATGGCGGTATCGGTGATCTGTATAACTTCAAACTTGCTCCGTCACTTACCCTTGGATGCGGATCATGGGGCGGAAACTCCGTATCTGAGAACGTTGGAGTAAAGCATCTTCTGAATGTGAAGACAGTTGCCGAGAGGAGAGAGAATATGCTGTGGTTCAGAACACCTGAAAAAGTATACTTTAAGAAAGGCTGCACTCCGGTTGCCCTTGCCGAGCTTGGCAGCGTGATGCACAAGAAAAAAGCATTTATCGTAACAGATACGTTCCTTTATAAAAACGGATATGCGGAGCCGATCGAGAAGAAACTTGATGAGATGGGAATCCAGCATGCATGCTTCTATGATGTCGCTCCAGATCCGACACTGCAATGCGCACAGGAGGGCGTAAAGCAGATGAGATCGTTCGAGCCGGATACGATCATTGCTCTGGGCGGCGGCTCCGCAATGGATGCAGCCAAGATCATGTGGCTCATGTATGAGCATCCGGAAGCAAACTTTGAAGATATGGCTATGGACTTCATGGATATCCGTAAGAGGGTGTTCACATTCCCGAAAATGGGAGAGAAAGCTTACTTTGTGGCGATCCCGACGTCTTCAGGTACCGGATCAGAGGTGACTCCGTTCGCCATCATTACAGATGCGGAGACTGGTGTAAAATGGCCGATCGCTGATTACGAGCTGATGCCGAATATGGCAATTGTAGATGTGGATAATGCCATGACGGCGCCGAAAGGACTGACAAGCGCATCCGGTATCGACGTGATGACACATGCAATCGAGGCATATGTATCCATCATGGCTACAGATTTCACAGATGGTCTTGCCATGAAAGCAGTGAAGCTGGTGTTTGACAATCTTCCATCCGCATACGAGAACGGAGCAAACGACCCGAAAGCACGTGAGGCAATGCACAATGCTTCATGTATGGCAGGTATGGCATTTGCAAATGCATTCCTCGGGGTAAACCACTCCATGGCTCATAAGCTGGGGGCATTCCATCATCTGCCGCACGGCGTGGCCAATGCAGTGATCCTGACAGAAGTTATGAGATACAATGCAGCCGAAGTGCCGACAAAGATGGGAACATTCTCACAATACCAGTATCCCCATGCACTTGCCAGATACGCAGAGTTGGGCCGCTTTGCAGGCTGCACAGGAAATACGGATGAAGAAGTGTTCGAGAACTTCATTGCGAAACTGGAAGATCTGAAAGAGAAGATCGGCATCAAGAAAACGATCAAAGATTACGGTATTGATGAGAAATATTTTCTTGAGACACTGGATGAGATGAGCGAGCAGGCGTTTAACGATCAGTGTACCGCTGCAAATCCGAGATATCCTCTTGTAAAGGAGATCAAGGAACTTTATCTGAAATGTTATTATGGAAAATAGAATATCAGGCCGGAGAAATAATATAGGAGAAATCCGTAAGAAAGAACAGAAATGCAGTGCCATTTAGGCGCTGTATTTCTGTTTTACTCTATAAACTCTTGATTGAATTGATAAAAAAATAACAATAAATAAAATAAGAAAAAGATAGTTAAAAAATATACAAATTTGCCTTAGAAGGGTTTCAATGCCCCGGAAGCTGTTGTATAATGAATACATCTCAAAACGAAACAATTATGTAAGGAGGGCATTTTTATGAAACTGGAAGAAAAAAATATCATCGTACAGCGTCCGTATAAAACAGTTTACAGGTGTGATGACAGTATCGTGAAAGTCTTTGCAGAAACTCATCCAAAAGCAGATGTATTCAATGAGGCATTACTGACGGCGCGTATCGAAGAGACCGGTCTCGACATCCCTAAAGTAAAAGGCGTGACTCAGATTGAGGGAAAATGGGCAATCGAGATTGAATATAAAGACGGAAAGACGCTGGAAGAAATGATGAAGTCAGACAGAAAGAATCTGGATAAGTACATGGCTGATTTTGTAGAGCTGCAGATTCAGATACATGAAAAGAGATCCCCCCTCCTGAAAGGGATGAAAGATAAGCTGACCCGCCAGATTAACGGGCTGAAAATACTTGATGCGACAACACGTTACGAACTTCTGACCCGGCTGGAAAGCATGCCAAAGCATTATAAAGTGTGCCACGGAGACTTCAATCCGAGCAATGTCATCGTCGGCAAAAATGGTAAAATGACAGTGGTTGACTGGGCGCATGCCACACAGGGCAACGCCAGTGCTGATGCGGCGATGACATACCTCCTCTTTGCATTGAAAGATCAGGAGACTGCGGATATGTATATGAATATGTTCTGCAAAAAGAGCGATACGGCAAGACAATATGTACAGCAGTGGCTTCCGATCGTAGCAGCGGCGCAGCTTGCAAAAGATAATGAACTGGAAAAAGATTTCCTGATGAGATGGATAGATGTGATAGATTACCAGTAGAATAATTCGGGTTTGTTGTATAGATCATAATGCTGGAAGACAACAGAATATTCGGGGGCTGAATTCCAGACGCTGTGAGAAGCGGATACCGTAACGCCATGCCGGCCCGCTCCTCCTCATCCCCTGGAATCCCTGTAACAAAAAAGGAAATGCTCGTCCATTGGAACTTGCATTTCCTTTTTTTAACAGGGAAAACCAGGTGTATTCGGAACGCTCCTGCCTTAATGCATGACTTATACAGTATCCGCTTCTCACAGCTGGCGCATCAGACGTCAGATTTTCCGGTTGTCCGCAATATATCCTATAAACAAGCATTCATAAAAACGAAAGGAAAAGGGAACTTTATCGACAAAGCTCCGTTCTCTTCCGGTTTCTATGAGTATTTGTTTAGAGATAATTATGAATACTGGATAGAAAATATAGTGATTAGATGAGCCAGCGAAAAAGGAGGAACTGCGTGAGCCATGCATCAAGGCAGGAGCGTTCCGAAAAGCATTTGTTCTGGATGTTAGACGAAAGGAAATGGGCGTTCTAATGAACACCCATTTCCTTTTGCCGTTACATCCATTCAAATCTTTGAGGTAAAGCGGGCCGGCATGGCGATGCAGCTCCGCCTTTTTGCGTTCTTTCATCAGATTTGATATTTTTAATCGTAACATCATATAATCTCTGTAACAAACCCGAATTATTCCTACCACGACTGGAAGAACACATTATCCCCTATCACAACGCCATTGCGGTTGGCGGTATGAGCATATAAGAAGTAGTAACAGTCTGAAACTGCAGCGAGTCTGGCTCCGCCGATGGCATCCTGGGCGACCTGCATGGACAGGCTTGTAGGACCGGAGTTGAGAACGGTCTGAAGACGGCCTGTTATAACTGGTTCAAACTGTCCGCTGGCATAGATAACCCCGCTGATCGAGTTGGGGAATCTGGAGCTTTCCACGCGGTTCATGATCACGGTTGCAACCGCAAGTAGAGCGTCGTACGTCTGGTAAGCTTCACACTGAATGATAGCTGCCAGCAGTGTGACGTCGTTTGTTGATGCGTTGATCTGACCTCCCGTTACTACGGAGTTATCATATCCGCCTCCGGAATCATTGCTGCCGGAGTTGTTGGAGGAACTGTTGTTCACAGAAGCAGCAGCTTCTTCAGCCGCTTTTCTGCGGGCTTCTTCCTCGGCGGCGATACGTGCGGCTTCCTCTTCGCGCGCTTTTTTCAGACGTGTCTGCACATCTGCAAGATTGGTAGATGTCTCATCAGCTTTGGCTTGAAGGGAAGCTTGCTGTGACTGTAATTGATCCTGAAGATCAGTAAGGGAAGCCTGCTGTATCTGCAGTGTCTTTTGTTCCTCTTCAATCTGCTGGTGGATTCCCTTTAATTCTTCAAGAGCGTTGCGGTCATATTCACTGAGGTTTTCAATGAAATCCGCCTTGTTCAGGAAATCTGTCATATCTTCGGCAGAAAAGAGCAGCTCAAGAAGTGTTGCATTCCCGTGTTCATACATATATTTAATACGGGCTTTCATATCTTTATACTGTTTCTCTTCATTTGCCTGTGCTTCCTTGAGCTCGTCGTTTGTACGGGCTATTTCACCATTCAGCATTTCTACCTGCATCTCGGTGGAGGATATCTCTTCGCTCAAAGCCAGGATATCTTTGTTAATGCCCTGCAGTTCGCTTTGGAGAGCGGAAGTCTCGTTTTCAAGGCTTTCAATTTCATCACTATCTGCGAAAACAGGAAAAACCGAAAGTACAATTGCGAGAGAACAGATAAGGGCAATGCCGGACTGTACCCATCGTTTTTTGTAGTTTCTCATACGATAAAATCCTTTCTTAATTTGCAATATTCAGTTGCGAATAAATATTATACTACAAATTGCGTTATTTGGCAAACTCTGATAGAATAAAGGGCAGTGATGATGCTGTAAAGCTTTTAATATGGAGACAGGTATGGAATACAAGATAAAAATGATAGGGCTGGATCTGGACGGCACGCTCCTTACGGATAAAAAGGAACTGACTGAGCGGACAAGAAAAGCCGTCAGCAGCGCTCTGGAGCAGGGCGTCGTGGTTCTTGTAGCCACAGGACGGCCGTGGCTTGGAGTGCCGGAGGAACTGAGAAATTTTCCGGGAATGAGATATGCGCTTACATCTAACGGAGCAAGGATCATTGACACTCTGGAAAACCGGGTGATAGAGGAACATCTGCTTTCGCCGGATCTGGCAAAAAAAGCATTGGAAATCTGTGGGAAATATGATACATTACAGGAGGTATATTTTGACGGTCAGGGGTACGCCCCGGCAGATAAAATGGCCTGTGTGGAAAAGTACCATAAAAATCCCAGCATGTGTGAATACATGAGAAAGACAAGGATACCGGTAAAGGATATTTTTGAACTGGTGGAAAAAGAGAACCGGGGGCTTGACAAAGTCCAGGCGCTTTTTGCTGATATGAAAGAACGTTCTCAGGCATGGCGGGAGCTGAAGACAGACAGCGGACTGGAGCTTGTAGGATCGCTGAAATATAATATCGAGATCAATGCTGCCGGTGTCAATAAAGGAACAGGGCTTGTCAATCTGGGGCGTCTTTTGGGAATCAGACGTGAGGAGATCATGGCATGCGGAGACGGCGATAATGATGAGGTGATGCTCAGAGAAGCAGGACTCGGCGTTGCCATGGCGAACGCAGAAGAGCAGGTGAAAGCAGCGGCAGATTATGTGACGTTGTCTAATGAAGAGGACGGAGTCGCTGCAGCGATTGAGAAGTTCGTGCTGTCATAGAGCATAGTGTTGATTCTAAATATTTGATCCCGTGTGATCAGGAGGAGGAAAGAGGAAATGTTGGATATATTAAAAGCGATTATTTTCGGTATTGTAGAGGGAATTACGGAATGGCTTCCGATCAGCAGCACCGGGCATCTGATTATATTAGAAGAACTGCTGAAACTGGATCAGGGCGATGCGTTTTTTGAGATGTTCCAGGTTGTTATCCAGCTCGGAGCGATCCTGGCTGTGATTGTGATCTACTTCCATAAGCTGAATCCGTTTTCACCGAAAAAAACGGAGAAACAAAAAATGCTGACCTGGCAGATATGGATCAAGGTGATCATAGGATGTGTTCCGGCAGGAGTAATCGGGCTTTTGTTTAACGATCTGATTGATAAAATGCTGTATCACTGGTATGTAGTTGCGATCACACTGATCGTATACGGTGTCCTGTTTATTGTAGTAGAAAATTATCAGAAAGATAAAGCGCCTCAGGTAACAAAGTTTTCTCAGTTGACAATACCCATGATCCTGATCATCGGTGTATTTCAGATGCTGGCGCTGATCCCGGGAACTTCCCGGTCCGGCGCTACGATCGTGGGGGCTCTTATGATCGGCGTTTCCAGAAGTGTAGCAACGGAATATACTTTCTTCCTGGCAATCCCGGTTATGTTTGGTGCAAGTCTTCTAAAGCTGGTTAAGTTCGGATTAAATTTTACGGGCATGCAAGTGGCTGTGCTGCTGGTGGGAATGGTAGTTTCATTTGCAGTATCCATCGTAGCGATCAAGTTCCTGATGAGCTATATCCGCAAGAATGATTTTAAGGTTTTCGGATATTACAGGATCGCTCTCGGTGTGATTGTATTCCTGTTCTTCGGAATCAGTGCCCTGCTTGCATAAAGTTTCATTATAGGGCTTGAAATTTGCGTAAAACATGCTAAACTTAATAAGATAATCTGTATGATTATGCAATTGAAAAACAAATGGAGGAATGCAAAAATGAAAAAGTTATTGGCAGTATGCTTAACGGCAGCGCTCACTGTCGGGATGATCGCTGGATGCGGAAGCAACAGCGACAGCAGCAACGGCAGCAGTTCAGGATCTGATAAGAGCAGCGCTAAGACAGCGAAAGTGATTGATGTAGATCTTACAAGCGAGGAGTATGCGTTCGGTGTTGACAAGACACAGCCGGAGCTTCTTGAGAAGGTGAATGCATTCATCGCCAAGATACAGGATGATGGAACGCTGGATGAGATCTTTGATAAATATTTCGGAGGCGGAGAGCCGACACCGGTAGAGTCCGCTGCTCTGGATGAGTCCAAGGATCAGCTTGTAGTTGCTACAAATGCAGCGTTTGAGCCTTTCGAGTATATGCAGGGCGACAGCTATGTAGGAATTGACATGGAGATCGCGGCGCTTCTTGCAGATGAGCTCGGACAGGAGCTTGTGATCCAGAACATGGATTTCGATGCAGTGTGCCTGTCTGTCGGACAGCAGAAATGTGACATCGCGATGGCTGGTCTTACAGTCAGCGATGAGAGAAAAGAGTATGTAACATTCTCAGATACGTACTATCAGGCATCTCAGCGTCTGATCGTGCCAAGCGACGATACGACGTTTGACGGTATGACAGATGCGGATACTGTTGCAGCGGCACTGGCTGATCTGGATTCTTCTGTTAAGATCGGCGTTCAGCAGGGAACAACAGGAAACAGCTACGTAGAGGGAAGCGAGGATCTCGGATTCCCGGGACTTCAGGCTACATGCCAGACATATAAGAGCGGATCCCTTGCAGTGCAGGATATGCTCAATGGGAATATCGATTACGTGATCATCGATGCGGCTCCGGCGGAAGCGATCACAAAAGCGATCAATGAAATGCAGTAAATAGGACTTGAATTCAGGAAGGAAAATACAGGCATCAAAGGAGAATGTCAGAGTTCATCACAGATGCAGGCATTTTCCTTCTTTTGAGAAGGGAACGCAATGGGTAATTTTGGTCAGAAGATAAATAAGTTCATAGAAATATTTATAGATCAGAACGGATATGTGAGGGTTGTACAGGGCTTACAGAATACACTTCTTATCGCTATATGCGGTCTGATCATCGGTATCCTGATCGGTACGATCATCGCGACCGTAAGGGTGCTGCCGAAATATAAAATGTTACCGAGAGTGCTGAACGGGTTCTGCAGTTTTTATGTGGCTCTGTTCCGCGGTACGCCTATGGTTGTGCAGCTCCTTGTGTTTTATTATGTGCTTCTGCCTCTTATCGGCTGGAACATTAACGGAGTACAGGTCTCCATGCTTGTCTTCGGGCTTAACAGCGGCGCCTACATATCCGAGATCATGAGGAGCGGAATCCAGTCCGTTGATCCCGGGCAGATGGAGGCAGGCCGGGCAGTTGGATTAAGCTTCGGAGCGAGCATGACAAAGATTGTGATCCCCCAGGCGGTGAAGAACATTCTTCCTACGCTTGGAAATGAGTTCATCTCACTGATCAAGGAAACGTCAGTCGTCAGTTTCGTAGGCGCGGCGGATCTGTATGTGGCATTTAACTATATCGGAACAAACAATTATGAGTTCATGGTGCCGTATCTGGTAATGGCGCTGATCTACATTGCCCTTGTGCTGGTGATCACCCTGCTCATAAAAATACTGGAAAGGAGCCTGAAGAAGAGTGATAGACGTAATTAATCTTAGGAAAAGCTTCGGTGATCTTGAGATCTTAAAAGGAATCAATATCACGATCAACAAAGGCGATATCGTCGCGGTGCTCGGTCCGTCAGGTTCCGGTAAAAGTACTTTTCTGCGCTGTCTGAACTGTATGGAAGATCCAACCTCGGGCAGTATTATCTTTAAAGGCGTAGATATCGCGGATATGAAGGTTGACATCAATGTGCACCGTCGTCACATGGGGATGGTGTTCCAGCATTTCAACCTGTTCAATAATAAGACGGTGCTCCAGAATGTGATGATGGCTCCGGCATATCTCAGATGCCAGGATCTGAAGAAAGCGAAACGGAAAAACAGGATGATCCGTTTTAAAAATATATTTCGGAGCAATAAGGAAGATCTGATTCCGATCACAACGACGAAAGAGCAGATCAAAAGTGAGGCAAAGAAGCAGGCGCTTGATCTCCTGAAGCGTATCGGGCTGGACGACAAAGCGGACGTTTACCCGTCCACACTGTCCGGCGGACAGAAACAGCGAGTGGCGATCATCCGGTCTCTCGCCATGAATCCGGATGTGATCCTGTTTGACGAGCCTACATCTGCGCTGGATCCGGAGATGGTTGGCGAGGTTCTCGATCTTATGAAGAAACTGGCAAAAGACGGGATGACGATGGTAGTTGTCACTCATGAGATGGGATTTGCAAGGGAAGTGGCATCAAGAGTGATCTTTATGGACGACGGGCAGATCCGTGAGGAGGCTCCTCCGGAAGAGTTCTTTGAGCATCCAAAGGATGAGAGATTGAAAGAGTTCCTGTCAAAGATCTTATAGCTTTATATTGACAGAATCGCCGGAATTGCGATCGCGTCAGAAAGACAAAGGGAGAGATCCCTGCGGGTTCTGTGGCGCGGCATGATTCCGGCGTGATTTTATTATACGGAAAATATTTGGGAGTGTATGGAATATGAACTATGAACGGATACACAAGGCGACTTTCCTTGAACGGCCAAATCGCTTTATTGCGTATGTGGAGATGAGTGGAGAGAAAGAAACCGTCCATGTGAAGAATACAGGGAGATGCGCGGAGCTGCTGATTCCGGGAACGACAGTTTATATACAGGAAAGCGATAACCCGGAAAGAAAGACGAAATGGGATCTGATCGCTGTCAAAAAAGGTGAACGTCTGATCAATATGGATTCCCAGATTCCGAACCGGGCAGTTCAGGAGTGGATCGAGGGCGGGGGGCTGTTTTCTGATGTCCGTCTGATCCGTCCTGAGACGACATATGGGAATTCCCGTTTTGACCTGTATGTGGAAACAGGTGAAAAGAGGGTATTTGTCGAGGTCAAGGGAGTTACCCTGGAAGAGGATGGCGTATGCCAATTTCCGGACGCTCCCAGCGACCGCGCGGTGAAGCATCTGGAAGAGCTGATCCGGGCGAAAAAAGAGGGGTATGAGACGTATGTATTCTTTGTGATTCAGATGAAAAATGTAAAATATTTTACACCAAATACAGATACACATCCCGCATTTGCAGAAGCTTTGAAGAAAGCGGCCTCAGCCGGTGTAAAGATAGTTGCTTACGACTGTGAGGTGACGCCTGAAAGCATTGAGATCAGTTCGCCCGTGGATGTAGTGCTGGAAAGCCCCAGAATGAAAGAGGCGGTCGCTCCTCTTGTGGAATGGTTCCGCAGGAACAAAAGAGATCTGCCCTGGCGGCACAGGATGGACGCCTACAGGGTATGGATTTCCGAGATTATGCTCCAGCAGACCAGAGTGGAGGCAGTGAAACCATATTATGAGAGGTTCCTGCAGGAACTGCCGGATATAAAGGCGCTGGCGGAAGTTCCGGAAGACCGTCTGCTGAAACTGTGGGAAGGTCTGGGGTATTACAACCGGGCACGCAATCTGAAATATGCCGCATGTCAGATCATGGAGGAATATGGCGGAAAATTCCCTGAGACATATGATGAAATACGGTCGTTAAAAGGAATCGGAAATTATACGGCAGGAGCTATCAGTTCTTTTGTGTACAATATCCCGAAGCCGGCCGTAGACGGAAACGTTCTGCGTGTGGTAAGCCGCATAACGGCAGACGGGACTGACATGGCGAAGACGGCGGGAAAGGGAAAGGTTGAAAAGGAGATAGAAGAAGTGATCCCCCGGGATGCGGCCGGAGATTTCAACCAGAGTCTGATCGAGCTCGGCGCTATCGTATGTCTGCCAAACGGGGAACCGAGATGCGGCGAGTGCCCGGTAAAGGATCTTTGTCTGGCGCATATACAGGGGAGGGAGATGGAGTTTCCTGTAAAGACAAAAGCGAAGGAGCGCCGAATCGAGAAACGAACCGTTCTTTTGTTCCGGGATGAAGAGAAAATCGCGATCAGGAAGCGTCCGGCCCGCGGCCTACTGGCGGGAATGTATGAATTCCCCAACCGCAAGGGGCATATGGGAAAGGATGAAGTAATACGTTATGGAAAGGCTCTTGGTCTGACTCCGGTCCGTATCCGGGAACTGGGGACGGCGAAACATATATTCAGCCATGTAGAGTGGCATATGATCGGATATGAGATTCTCGTGGATGAGCTGGAGAAAAATATGGCGGAGGATATGACGGGGAAAGAAGGATATGTGATTTTTGCAGATATACGGGAACTTCAGGAAGAGTATCCGATCCCGTCAGCTTTTGGAGCGTATATGCCACATAGCGGATGAATGGCGCAGTTCAGCCTGCCCCTTTGGAAAAACCATGGACAAGTAACAGAGCTCGCTCGGTTTTCTTGAAACCATCGGCGGTGTGTGGTATAATTTCCCCATATACAAAAACAGGAGAGTAACATAAAATGAGTGAAAAAGCATCAATTTCCAGGCAGCAGCAGAAGTCTATGGAGACGCGGGAGAAGATCTTTCAGGCGGCGAAGAGGATCCTGCAGAAAAAAGGATACGAGGAGCTGTCGATCAAAAATATCTGCGAGGAAGCCGGAGTGTCTAACGGCAGCTTTTATCATCATTTTAAGACAAAGGATGATCTGCTTTCCTACTATATAGAGGATCAGCCGAAGATCAATCCGGATCTTCTGGAGATGCCTGACAGCGCAGCCGGTGTAAAAGAAGGGATCATCCAGGTGTACATGAACTATGTGAAATATTGCAGGGAACTTGGCGTGGAATTTATGTCTGAATATTATGATACAAAGAATCAGGCGCTGAACGCGGCGATCAGGATGGAAAGACCTTATCCTATCGTGACTGTGCAGCATTATGTGGAGAGAGCTGAGCAGGCGGGCGTTGTAAAACTGAATGTGAAGCTGGAGGAATTTACGACGGACATCCGGATGATCGTTATCGGAAATGTGTTTGAGTGGTGTGTGAAGCATGGGGAAGCTGATTTTGAAGGGAATATGAGCCGCTCTCTGGGAAAATATCTTGACGCGACCCTATGTGACGCAAACGAATGACTGTCAGGTCGGCAGTGCTTATGAGGAAGAAATGATGGGGGATAAATCGGCAAAGACGGAATATGATATTATTATAAATCCTAAAGCCCGTTCCGGTATGGGAGAAATGGTATGGAAGCGTCTTGAGCCTGAGTTAAAAAAGCGGAGGGTGTCATACCGCGGTTATATGACCAGGAAGCGGAATCACGCCGAAAAGATCGCGGCGGAGATTACGGCAGATGATCGGAGCCATACACTGATCGTTCTTGGAGGAGACGGCACGGTAAATGAAGTTGTCAACGGTATCAAAAATCCGGAGAAGATTACATTCGGATACATTCCCATCGGATCGAGCAACGATTTCGCAAGGGGCCTCGGGATTCCGAAAGATCCGGACCGGGCGCTTGATATCATACTTAATCCGAAGAAAGTGATACATATGGATTTGGGAATCCTTACAAGAGCGGGGAAAGAACGCCGTTTTGCTGTGAGCGCGGGGATTGGATTCGACGCTGCAGTCTGCCATGAGGTCTGTGTATCCCGGTGGAAGATCATACTGAACCGGATCGGACTGGGGAAACTAAGCTATGCAGTGGTGGCTCTGGACCGGCTCAGAAAAGATCGGCCGGTGACAGTAAAAATGCGGTTCCCTGACGGAAAGGAAAAGATATTTGATAAGACATATTTCGCAGCTTTTATGAATCTCCCTTATGAGGGCGGCGGATTTAAGTTCTGTCCGGAGGCGTCTGCCAAAGACGGCCTTCTGGATGTAGCCGTCCTGCACGGCGTTCCTGTTTTAAAGATTCTTTTTCTGCTGCCTCTGGCATTTGCGGGAAAGCACGTAGGATTTAAAGGGGTAAATATATTGAAATGCAAACAGGTACAGATAAAGTCATCCAAAGCCTGTCCGCTGCATACAGACGGAGAGCCGGGATTTTTAAGAAAAGAGATTACAGTGCGTGCCAGGGAAGCGTGGATGAGGGTTATAACCGGTTAATTCAAAAGATTTGGTAAATGTTTTGTGAAGATGGTTGTTGTCCATATTAAATCGTGCTATAATCGTGGCGGATTGAGAGAAATCCGGGGATAAATTCAATCAATAAGCAGGCGAAACTGTAATTCAAAGGGGCGTCATTTATGAAGCTGAAGAAGAAATTTTCGGATCTGGCCAAGAAATATAAACATGCCTGGGTATTTTTGTATATATTCGTGTATATGCCATGGTTTCTGTTCCTGGAGAAACATGTGACGACGCGCTATCATGTGATTCAGACCGAGCTGGATAAACATATTCCGTTTATTGAATATTTTATTATTCCGTATCTGCTGTGGTTTGTGTTTATCGTGGCGGTGTTTTTGTACTTTTTCTTTACGGATGTGCCCGGGTTTTATAAAATGGCGAAATTTATGTTTACGGGAATGACGATATTCCTGATCATATCCACACTGTTCCCGAACGGTCAGGATTTAAGACCTGTGGTGTTTGAGAGAAATAATATATTTGTGGATATGGTGCGTATGCTTTACAGGGCGGATACATGTACAAATGTATTTCCAAGCCTTCATGTATTTAATTCGCTGAGCGCCTGTATCGCAATCAGTGAGAGCAGCGCTCTTAAGAAGCACAGAGGTATATGTATCGGTGCGTATGTGCTGGCGGGGCTTATCATACTTGCGACGATGTTCCTGAAACAGCATTCCGTGCTGGACGTGATCGGGGCAGGCATCATGGCGTATATACTGTATCAGTTTGTATATGCTCCGGAAAAGAAGAGAATGCCGAAATACGCAAGGCAGAAACGACCGGTGCTTTAGAATATTGGATAGAAACATAGAAATCAGGAGGAAGAAGAATAATGAAGAAGATCATGCTTACCGGAGACCGTCCTACAGGGAAACTTCACGTCGGACATTACGTGGGTTCCCTGAGACGGAGGGTAGAGCTTCAGAATACAGGAGATTTTGATGATATTTTCATCATGATCGCAGATGCTCAGGCGCTGACGGATAATGCGGATAATCCTGAAAAAGTGCGCCAGAATATTATTGAGGTGGCGCTGGATTACCTCGCATGCGGACTTGATCCGGAGAAATCCACTCTGCTGATCCAGTCGCAGATTCCGGAACTGTGTGAGCTTTCGTTTTACTACATGAACCTGGTGACAGTGTCCAGACTTCAGCGTAACCCTACAGTGAAGTCAGAGATTCAGATGCGCAATTTCGAGGCAAGCATCCCGGTGGGATTCTTTACCTATCCGATCAGTCAGGCGGCCGATATTACGGCGTTTAAGGCTACGATCGTACCTGTAGGCGAGGATCAGATGCCGATGCTGGAGCAGACCAAGGAGATTGTGCACAAGTTTAATTCCGTCTATGGGGAGACTCTTGTGGAGCCGAAGATCCTTCTTCCGGACAATGAGGCGTGCATGCGCCTGCCGGGTATCGATGGCAAGGCAAAGATGAGCAAGTCTCTCGGAAACTGCATCTATCTGTCAGAAGAACCGGAAGATATCAAGAAGAAAGTGTTCAGTATGTTTACGGATCCGACCCATATCCGTATTGAGGATCCGGGCAAACTGGAAGGAAATACAGTGTTTACTTATCTGGATGCATTCTGCAGACCGGAGTATTTTCCGGAGTTTCTGCCGGAATACAATAATCTCGATGAGCTCAAAGAGCACTACAAGAGAGGCGGCCTCGGAGATATGAAGGTGAAGCGGTTCCTGAACAATGTGCTTCAGGCGGAGCTTGAGCCGATCCGCAAGCGCAGAAAAGAATGGCAGAAAGATATTCCGGCCGTATATGAGATTCTCAGAAAGGGAAGCGAGAAGGCGGAGAAAGTTGCTGCGGAGACATTGAAAGATGTGAAGGCTGCGATGAGAATCAATTACTTTGACGACGAGGAACTGATCAAAATGCAGTCGGCGAAATATACGGAAGATTGATAACATTGCTGAATAAAAAGCGGAATAGAAAACTCTATGTGAATGGACAGCCATTTGCATAGAGTTTTTTGTGATATAACGAAAAAAAGGACATTCCGTAATGGAATATCCTTTTAAAATACGTGCGATAGAAGATTCGAACTCCCGACCTTCTGGTCCGTAGCC
Source organism: Candidatus Mediterraneibacter surreyensis (assembly GCA_019118885.1). Taxonomy (GTDB): domain Bacteria; phylum Bacillota; class Clostridia; order Lachnospirales; family Lachnospiraceae; genus Mediterraneibacter; species Mediterraneibacter surreyensis. The sequence continues at coordinate 17,997 of DWYB01000086.1, forward strand.
AGACGCTCTATCCAGCTGAGCTAATCGCACATAGTATATTTGCTGTTTCGTTCACAGCAAAAAGTATTATAGTATAGTTTTGGCTCTATGTCAATGATTTTCTTGGAAAAATATTTGAAATTTTCTATTGACAGGAATAAAATACTAGTGTACTATCTAACTATAGCACTGATACACGAATGAAAGGATACAGATCAAGAGGAGGTATGTTATGGAATATAACACAGGCACTCCGATCTATCTTCAGGTGATAAATGAGCTGAAGAAAAAGATGGTAAAAGGTGAACTGAAGCCGGGAGAGAAGATGCCGTCCAGCAGAGATCTGGCGGTTGCGTACAAAGTCAATCAGAATACGGCGGCCAGGATCTATCGTGAGATGGAGATGGCGGGTTACTGTTTTACAAGACGGGGGATAGGAACTTTTGTATCGGAGGAGGAGAATATGTTTCAGGATCTGAAGAAAGAGATGGCGGATGAACTGCTTAAGAACTTTATGCATGAGATGAGCGGTCTGGGTTATCAGAAGGATGACATTATCAGTCAGATCGCAGATTATAAGGAGGATGGAGAAAATGATGCTTGAGTGTAAAGAATTGACGAAATGGTTTGGATCCAGAGAGGCAGTAGCGGATCTTACGCTTAATCTGGACAAAGGAAAGATATACGGACTGCTTGGGGAGAACGGCAGCGGAAAGACCACATGGATGAAGATGGTGGCGGGGCTTACCAAGCCGGGGCGCGGAGAGATCATCTACCAGGGGCATCCGCTGGATTATACAGATAAAGGGAAGATCGCGTATATGGCGACAGAGCCGTTTTTCTATGATTTTATGACTATAAGAGATGTGGGAGAATATTACGAAGCGTTTTTTAAAGATTTCGACCGGAAGAAGTATGAAGATCTGCTGGGGAAGATGGGGCTTTCCCAGGAACTGAAAGTGAGGAACCTGTCCAGCGGGATGAGCGCAAAGATTAAGCTGGCGGCAACACTTTCCAGGAATGCTGAACTTTATCTTCTTGATGAGCCGCTGAACGGCATCGATTATAAAGCCAGAGAAGAGATCGTTAACCTGATTCTGGAAGAAGCGGACGGGGAGAATACATTTGTCATATCCACTCATCTGCTTGAAGAAATCGAGAGCTTTATTGAATATGCCATCTTTATCAAAGACGGTCATCTGATCGATAAAATAAATCTTGAGTCAGAGCGGATGAAGAGCGGACGTTCGCTGACAGAGCTTTATGTGGAGCTTATGTAGATATTTTTGTGAGGAGGAGAAACAACATGGGTAAACTGATCAAATATGAACTGAAAAAACAGAGGACATCAAGAATGGTTATATTTATTGCGCTTGCAATCGCGCTTGCCGGATTCTGGGCAGGTCTTCTGTTTAAGAACGAATCGCTGATGGCGGTGTGTATGGCGGTGATGATTGCAGGAGCATTTCTGGTACTTTTTTATACAGGCATTGAGAGTATACTTGTGCTGAACCGGGATCTCCGGACGAAACAGAGCTATATGCTCTGGATGCTGCCAAAGTCTGTATGGCAGATACTGGGGGCAAAATTTATATCGGCAATCCTGCAGATGCTGATCGTCTTCGGCATTTCCGGCGTTGCAGTAGGAATCAGCAGTACGGTTGCAGTGCTTAAGATCGGAGGTCTTGCAGATCTTGTCAGGATGGCGCAGCAGCTATCCGGTCTGTTTGTAAAAGGAGGTCTGCACTGGACGGATCTGGTATATCTTGCATTTGTTATTTTCCTGAGCTGGACACTGGTGATCATGACGGGATTCCTGTCGGTTATCCTGGCCAGAACGCTTTTGCTCAGGTCGAGATTTGCCGGAGGCCTTGCAGTAATCTTCTTCTTTGTCATTAACTTTGTTATAGAGAGAGTATATGATCTTATCTACCGGATTCCGGCGCTTGCGGCGCTGCCTGCACTGGAATGGAATATATGGGATACGCTGTTCTATGTGCTTATCTGTCTGGTTCTGTTTGGCGCGTCAGGAGTACTTGCGGACAGAAAACTGAGTGTGTGATGAAGTGGCGGGAAGATGGGCGGCACGGAAGAGGAAAGTCTGCGTGCTCCGAACTAGCCGCGGAGCACACGTCTCATATCTTCCGGCAGTGGAGCTGTGAAGTCCATCTGCTCTCCGGTAATTGGATGAGAAAAGGACAGCCGGTATGAGTGCAGCGCCTGCCGGCTGATAAATTCCATATCGGGATTGTAAAGATAATCTCCGATGAGGGGATGCCCGATATGTTTCATATGAACACGGATCTGATGGGTACGGCCCGTCTCCAGGGTAAGGGAGACCAGGCTGTGCCCGTTTTTTTCTTCTATGACATGGTAGTGAGTGACTGCATGCTCCCCTTTTTCAAAATCAATTTTCCGCTCGATCAGGGAACTTTCTGCCCTGCCGATGGGAGCGTCGACCGTTTCCTCTTCCGGAATGAGTTCTCCGCGGACAATAGCAAGATATTCACGCGTAATCTCATGGCGGACACCCATATTGGAGAGTATGGCGGAGCTTACCATGTGCTTTGCGATCACTGTCAGACCCGAAGTATCCCGGTCCAGCCGGTTCGTACAGCGGAAGATAAAAGGTTTGCCCTGCTCCTGATAGTAGTACATAAGAGCGTTGGCGAGAGAGTTCTCATAGTTGTTGAGCGATGGATGAACGGGCATGCCGGCGGGTTTGTTTACCACAATGATGTCTTCATCTTCAGAGATGATATCAAGAGGAAGATTTACCGGAGGAATGTTCGGGGAAGACTCGGTTTCCTTTATATGTACAGTAAGGATATCGCCGCTTTTCAGGGGCGTGCGCATATATGACCAGACCCCGTTTATAAGAATGCTTTCCGGCATTTTCTTAAGCTGTGTCAGGTTCTGATATGAGTAGCCCCGGCGGCGCAGATACTGTTCGATGCGCAGGCCGGTGGAAGTATTATCTATATGATAGGTGATTATCCGTTCCATAAGTTTCTCCTGTCTGGTAAATAAAGTGCGGCGCGTTTTGCACCGGGAAACACTAACGATATTTTGCCGGGGTTTACGGAGGATGTCAAGAGAAGTGTGATATATCAGAAGATTCTGTAAATTTTATCATATTTTCAAGATTTGTTGCATAGTTCTTTTCCGGCGAAAATGCTATCCTTTCAAAAGCATACTGGACAAGTATGAGAACATGAAACGGAGGCGAAGAAATGAGAAGAAGAAGTGTAAGGCTTGGAGCTTATGCCCTGGCGCTGACACTGGCAGCAGGCGTGATATCTGCAACCGGACCGGAGATGCCGGAAGTCAGAGCAGCAGAAAACGGCAGCGTGTCTGATCTGCTTCAGGTCAGAACCGGAGACGGCAGCAGCGCTGATCTGAAGCTCTATGCCGGAGGACTGTACGAGGGAGCGATCGAGCTTGGGGCAGGAGACCACACGCTCAGCCTGTACAGAAACGGGGAAGAAAGTGGCGTTACAGATGAGATCAGCGTATCAGAGAGCGGTAAGGTGTACGTCCGCTATGAGGACGGACAGCTGACGAACTCTGTGGATAATGCCGATCAGTATCATACGGCGGCATTGACCGGAAATTTCTGGGGGCTGGAGTTCACAGATGAAGAGGGAAACGGATATTCTATCGCAAGCTGGGACCCGTCTGACGCGAACGCGGAGCTTGACTATGTGGGCGGCGGTCTTTATACCAGAACGTTTGAGTTCAAAGAACTGGAAGAAGATGTGACGATCGCAGACGGCGGTTACAAGGTGGCGTTTGACGACGGATGGGATTATTCACTGGGAAACGGCAGTGATAACATTGCGCTTACAGTTCCCGCGGGATCGGATCATCTGACTGTATTTGTGGACGAGCGGAACGGACAGGTATATGACTCCGTGCGCACGGCTCCTCTGGATATCTATCAGAACAGTGGAAACGTGACGTCGCCTGCATTTGAGACGACGGTATCCCTGATTGGAACCGTACGCCAGAATGATGCAGACAACTGGACGGCGGGAGCACAGGGGTATGAGTTCACACAGATATCCGATAAGCTCTATCTCTATCAGGAGACGTTCAATGCGGGATCCTACGAGTATAAAGCGGTATTCAACTATGCCAACTGGTATGAGTCATTCGGCGGCGGAAATAAAGCGCTGAATGTAACATCGGACGGAACAAATGTCGTATTTCTTTACGATGTCGAGTCAGACAGGTTATACGATTCGGTCAACGACTATAATATCGTGGCACAGACACTTGGATTCGCGGCAGTACCTGTGGAAGCAGAAGTCAGGGATAACGCGAACGGTACGACGACTTTCGTGATGACGGCAGGGGAAGAGGATGAAGTAAAACTGTTCTACGCAGAGAAAAATTCACCGGCTGACTTTAAAGAAGCGGCTATGACAAAGGGAACAGATTCGAATGGCAATTTCAACGGTTCCTATGAGTCGGCGGAACTTTCCCTTGGCGACGGCGCCCTGGATTATATTTATTACTACATGATCAATGGAGTTCGGACTTTGGATCCGTCCAGACCGGAGGTTGAGGTAAACGGCGAGACATACTCAAACTATACAAGGGAAGCAAGCGAAGGACGTCTTGTGTGTGTGCCGGGAACATTTCCGGGGCCGAGCTGGGATGCGGCTTCCAATGTGATGACATATGAGGGCGGCGGACTGTATTCCTATACATTCAAAGATGTTCCGGCGGCAAACTATGAGTTCAAGATCGCCATGGGATCATGGACAGAGAACTACGGCGTCGGCGGTATCCAGGATGGTTCCAACTATGGCATCTCTGTGACGGAAAAAAGAGACGTAACAGTATACTATAGTGATATCAGCCACCTGGCCGTGACAGATATTGACTATGTGTTTGCTGACATCTCCCTGGAAGGAACAGGAATTCCGGAGGGAACGATGCTGACGGATCCGGGCCTGACGGGAATCTACAGCGCATCCCTTGCACTTAAGGCGGGAACATACGGCGACCTGAAACACACATATAATGAGGAAGAATTTGAAATCAATGAATTTACACTGGCAGAAGATAAGACAGTCACATTCTACTTCGATCCGGTAACGGGAATCTACTATAATAATTCTTCCGATGAACAGCTTGATGAAGAGAAGATTTACTTTGACAGCAAGGATGAGACATACAAGAGTATCTACGGCGCGGTTCCTACAGGTACGGAAGTGACATTCTCACTGGATACGGGAGATGACGCACAGCAGGTGAAACTGGTGCTCAAAGGAAAAGAGCAGCAGATCCTTGATATGGAGAAAACAGACGGAAGCGAAAACGCAGCGGCGAGATGGACTGTAACGACCAGCTTCAGCCAGTACGGCGAATATGAGTATTACTTCGTAGTCGGCGGAGAGTCCAGCGTGAAGATCTACTGCGACGACGACGGATACTACGGAACCGGAACTACGGCGGATCTGACTCAGGTAAAACCGTATGAGATGAATGTATACAAAGAAGGATTTGAGACTCCGGACTGGATGAAGGACGCAGTGATCTATCAGATCTTCCCGGACCGGTTCTTCAACGGCGACACTACAAATGATACGGCACAGACGACATCGCGCGGAGCTACCGATTATGAAAAGATGGATGACTGGTATATCTGGCCGGAGAACCCGGAACAGGAAGAATTAAATGCTGATGCTTATCCGGAAAACGCATACAGAGGCGATGGAGAGTGGAGCAACGAGATCTACGGCGGCGATCTGGAGGGTATCACGGATAGGATTGATTATCTGAAAGCCCTGGGCGTCAATGTGATCTATCTGAATCCGGTATTCCATTCTATCTCAAGCCACAGATATGACGCTACGGATTATACAGAGATCGATCCGATCCTGGGTGATCTGGGCGACTTCACGGAGCTTGTGGAGGCTGCGCAGGCAAATGACATGCATATCGTTCTGGACGGTGTGTTCAACCATGTGGCGGATGATTCCGTATACTTTGACCGTTACTACAAGTTCGTAGGACAGGATGGAAAAGTGGGGGCATATCCGTACTGGGCGTATGTGTTTGATTATCTTGCAGAAAATGAAAACGCCACAGAAGATGAGGCGGAGACTGAGGCAAGGAAATATTTCGAAGCCAAAGGGGTTACAGATTTTACATACACAGAGTGGTTTGATTTCACAGGAGACTATCTGACAGATGATGCGGGAGAAATCGTACAGGATACGATCGGTGACCGTGCAGGACAGAATGTATATGCATATGACTGCTGGTGGGGATACGACTCCATGCCGGTCATCATTGCAACAGACGGTTCCGAATACCAGACTCCGGGCTGGGCGGAAGAGATCATCGACGGAGACGACAGCGTGGCAAAATACTGGCTCAGCCAGGGCTCTGACGGATGGAGACTGGATGTTGCCAACGAGGTATCTGACGAGACATGGCAGAAGTTCCGCGAGTCCGTAAAATCTCTTTCCAGCGACAATGTGATCATCGGCGAAATCTGGGATGACGCATCTGAATATCTGCTGGGCGACATGTATGATTCCGTTATGAACTATGTGTTCCGCGACGCGGTGCTTGCATACGCAAAAGGCGGCGATGCACAGAACAGTGTAAACGAACTGGAGAAGTTAAGAGAGAGATATCCAAGGGAAGCATTCTATGCGATGATGAACCTTGTGGGATCTCATGATACGGCAAGACTTCTCTCCGCGCTGGACGGCATCGAGGACGACAGAAACCAGAAAGAGCCGGAGAATGCTTTCCCGACCTATGAATCCACATCAGATCTGGCAAAGGAAAGACAGTATCTGGTGGCGTTTATCCAGATGACATATCCGGGCGCTCCGACAATCTACTATGGCGATGAGATCGGAATGGTGGGAGCTGACGACCCGGATGACAGACGCGCCATGGAATGGGGCAAAGGAAATAAGGAACTGGTAGAGTGGTATGCTTCACTGGCAGCAGTGCGCAGCGCTTATCCGGCGCTCAGGACCGGAGAGATCGAGCCGGTAGATGCAGAAGCATCCGCAAATATTATGGCATATGTAAGAAGCGATGAGGATGCGACCCTCTATGTTGCGGCAAACAACAGCACAGAGAGCGCTCAGCCTGTTACATTCCAGGCGGAGGCAGGAACACAGTACACAGACCTGATCAGCGGCGAGACTTATACGGCGGACGAGAACGGCGCCCTGACAGTAGACGTGCCGGCGCTCTCAGGCGTGATACTGACAGATGATGTAAGAGATATGGAGATTGACAGCGAAGCGCTGGCTCCGGCATACGATGAATCCTACATCTATGACGGCAGCAGCTCGGAGCCTGGAACAGAAGAACCGGGAACGGATGAGCCTGGAACAGAGGAACCTGGAACAGAAGAGCCTGGAACAGAAGAACCTGGAACAGAGGAACCAGGAACAGATGAGCCGGGAGCAGATAAGCCGGGAGCAGATGAGCCCGACGCAGAAAATCCGGGATCCGGAGATGACGGGAACGTCAAAGACAATGGCAACACCGGAGATAACGGCAGCAGCGGAAGCAATGGAAACAACAGCACCGGAAGTAAAGACGCAGACGAAGTGAAAGCAGTGCAGACCGGAGACGAGACAAACTTCCTGCTTCCGGGAGCGCTGCTGATCCTGTCAGGAGCTGCAGCAGCAGGCGCGGTTGTAATGAAAAAGAAAAGAGGCTGATGAAATCTTAGAAAAATGACATGTTTTAGAGATTTGTTTTATATACCATTTTGCTTTCACGCTTTAAAATAGCATCATAGAAAATAAATGAAGTTCATGTGAGGAGGAAATGTAAAATGAAGAAAAAAAGAGTGCTCGCACTTATCATGGCTGCACTGATGACAGGCGGTCTTATGACAGGATGCGGAAGTTCTGACAGCGGGTCCGCAGATAACAGCGGAGATGCTGCAGAGCAGGAAGAGGTACAGGAAGTCAGCCTTACAGTGTGGGGTCCGCAGGAAGATCAGGCGGCGCTGGAAGGATATGACGAAGGCCTCCTGAAATCAATGTGCGAAGCATTTGACGAAGCACATCCGGAATGGGAGATCAACTTTGAGTACGGCGTATGCGGCGAAGGCGATGCGAGAGACCAGGTGACAAAAGACGTGGAGCAGGCAGGAGACGTATACTTCTATGCAAACGATCAGATCCCGACGCTTGTCGACGCAGGCGCTCTTGCTAAACTGGGCGGAGATACGGAAACCTGGGTAAAAGAAAACAATGACGAGACAATGGTACAGTCTGTTACATATAACGACGGAATCTATGGAGTTCCGTTCACATCCAATACATGGTTTATGTATTATGACAAGAGCAAATTCTCCGAGGACGATGTAAAATCACTTGACACTATGATGGAAAAGGATCTTGGAGACGGAGTATATAACTTCGGGTTCCCGATGACAGACAGCTGGTATGTAGAAGCATTCTACTTCGGAGCAGGGTGTACGCTCTTTGGCGACGGAACAGATCCGTCAGCAGGATGTGATTTCGACAGCGAAGCAGGTATCGCAGCTACTCAGTACATGGTAGATCTTGCAGCTAATCCGAAATTCACAAATAATCAGGACGGAAGCTGTCTCGCACTTTTCCAGGAAGGCAAACTCGGCGCATTCTGCAGCGGTTCCTGGGATGCGGCAGCGATCAGAGAAGCACTTGGCGATAACTTCGGAGCAGTAAAACTTCCTACTGTAAACATCAATGGAACAGAAGGACAGATGAAATCTTTCGCAGGAAGCAAAGCAATCGGCGTAAATCCGAACTGCGAGAACCCGGAAGTGGCTGTAGCGCTCGCACAGTATCTGGGAGGCGAGGAATGCCAGCAGATCAGATATGAGACAAGAGGTATTATTCCGACACTGTCTACAATTGAAGTTGGAGACGACGAAGTAGCAAAAGCTCAGATGGATGAGATCAGTGAAGCATCCTTCCTTCAGCCGGTACTTTCCGAGATGAATGCATACTGGACACCGGCAGAAACAATGGGTAAAGAGATCATCCAGGGAGATGTGACGGCAGACAATGCGGCTGAGAAGACAAAGGCAATGACCGAGGGAATCCTTTCCAGCGGATTATAAAAAAGACAAGAGAATGTCCCGTCAGTCATTGGCGGGACATTCTTTTTCCCAGGAGAGCGCCGCAGATCAGGCGCTGGCGGAATCTGCGCCGGTCTCCTGGGAAAAAGGAATTCTTCGAAACACAAGGAGGAAACTATGAGAGCAAGAGGAGCGAAGAAAAAAGAAACTCCAATAAAAATGAAAGAGTTTCCGGAGGTAGTTTCAGTCAGAGAATCCATCCGGAAAGGAAAAACAGCGGTAAAACTCTCATGCCTGATCATGGGAGCCGGAAATATCCGCTACGGACAGTATGTAAAAGGCATCCTGTTTTTGGCTGCGGAAGTCATTTATATCCTCTTTATGGCGATGTTCGGAACGGGAATGCTGGCCGGCCTGACTACATTGGGAACTCAGACGGGCCAGGAAGTATTTAATGAGGCGAAACAGATCTACGAATATACGCAGGGAGATAACTCCATGTTGTTTCTGCTCTACGGAGTAGCTACTATATTCATCACGATCGGATTTTTTATTATATGGCGGACAAATGTGAAATCCGCGTACACGCAGCAGAAGAAGACAGAAGAAGGGAAAAAGGTGCTGTCATTGAAGGAGGATCTCAGGTCGCTCCTGGACAAACGGCTTAATTCTACACTCCTTTTCTTCCCCACGCTGTGCGTTATCATGTTTACGATCCTGCCGCTGGTGTTTATGATCTGTATGGCGTTTACAAACTACGACAGGAATCACCAGCCTCCGGGCCAGCTTTTTGACTGGGTAGGACTTAAAAACTTTGAGACGATACTTGATGCGGGAAGCGGGCTCGGATATGCATTCTGGCACATACTCGGCTGGACGTTTGTGTGGGCGATAGCAGCTACTTTCATCAATTACATCCTCGGGATGATCCTTGCTATGATCATTAACTGGAAAGAGACAAGGTGCAAAGGATTCTGGAGATTTATCTTCGTTCTTTCCATCGCAGTGCCGCAGTTTGTCTCTCTGCTGATCATGAGGACCATGCTTCAGGAACAGGGAGCGATCAACGTCCTTCTCCAGGATCTGGGGCTGATCAGCGACGCTCTGCCTTTCTGGACAGATGCAACATGGGCAAGAGTGACGATCATCGTGGTAAATATATGGATCGGTATTCCTTATACGATCCTTCAGGTAACAGGAATTCTGCAGAATATACCGGCAGAATTATATGAATCTGCAAAAATAGACGGGGCCGGACCAGTCACGATTTTTTTCAAAATTACCCTTCCATACATGCTGTTTGTGACGACCCCGTACCTTATTACACAGTTTATCGGAAACATCAACAACTTCAATGTGATCTACCTCCTGTCAGAAGGAGGGCCGGCGGCCATGGATTATTACAACGGAACCGGGGGCAAGACCGACCTTCTCGTTACATGGCTCTACAAACTGACTATCGACTTTAAAGATTACAATTACGGAGCTGTCATAGGTATACTTACCTTTGTCATCTGTGCAACGCTGGCGCTCGTTACATACAGAAGGACGGGATCATATAAGAACGAGGAGGGATTCCAGTAATGAAATCAATGAAGACGAAAAAGAGAATACTGATCACAATCGTACATGTGCTCCTTACAGTTCTTGCGATTATATGGGTGTTTCCGATATTCTGGGTAGTTATGACCTCTTTCCGTGCGGGAAAAGGATCTTATTCCACTGAATTCATACCGGAGGAGCTGACCGTCGGCAATTACATAAAACTGTTTACAGATACGGGGGTATTTGATTTCCCCAGAATGTTTATGAACACATTGATAGTGGCTATAGTGACCTGTATCCTGGCTACGTTTTTCCTGATCTCGATCGCATACACCATGTCCAGGATGCGGTTCAAGATGAGAAAACCTTATCTGAACATTGCCCTGATCCTCGGAATGTTCCCCGGGTTCATGTCCATGATCGCAGTGTACTATATCCTGAAAGGGATGGGGCTTACAGACGGCGGACTGAAACTGATCGCGCTGATCCTTGTGTATTCGGGAGGCGCCAATCTGCTGAGTTTCTATGTCGCGAAAGGATTCTTCGATACGATCCCGAAAGGAATAGACGAGGCCGCATATATAGACGGCGCGACAAGGTGGAACGTGTTCACGAAGATCACGCTCCCTCTGTCCAGACCGATCCTTGTATATACGCTGCTGACCAGCTTTATTGCTCCGTGGACAGACTTCATATTTGCAAAGGTGATCATCGGATCGGATTCCAGATATTATACCGTATCGGTAGGATTGTTCCAGATGCTTGCAAAGGAAAATATCTATCAGTGGTATACGTGTTTTGCGGCAGGAGCGGTGTGCGTGTCCATACCGATTGCGATCCTGTTTATCTATGTACAGAGATTCTATGCGGACGGACTGTCCGGTGCAGTAAAAGGGTGATGTGAAATGTATACAGTGTTGATCGCTGACGACGAAAAGATCGAACGCAACGGAATCCGGCAGCTTCTGAATAAAGAAGCGGGCAGTTACCGGATCCTGGAAGCTGCCAACGGCCGGGAGGCTGAGAAGATCATAGAAGAGGATAAAGTGGATATACTTCTGACAGATATCCGGATGCCGTTTGTAAACGGCCTTGAACTTGCTAAGAAAACTTCGGAATGTTCAGGAGACACGGAGATTATTATATTCAGCGGATATCATGATTTTAATTATGCCAGGACTGCGATACGGTACGGTGTGCAGGACTATATTCTGAAGCCGGTGGATCCGGTGGAATTCGGCAAAGCATTTCTCCATGTAAGACAGAATCTCAGCGACAGAAAGGAACATCTTGGAGAAAAGCAGGAAAGGATACGCCTGCTGAACCAGTATTTCCTTCTGAATTATATCCTGGGAGGCAACCAGACCGCGCTCAGAGCGGCGGAAAACCATATTGATATTGAGCTGTGGGATCAGATCAGATATATGATCATGCTGGAGTGCAGGGCGGGATTCTTCGAGAAATACGGCGAGGAGTTCCAGAAGTCATTGAAAGGTATCTTTCAGGAGCGGGCATTCTATCTGAATCTGAATACAGATCAGGCGCTTCTGCTCATATCAGGAGAAAACACAGACCAGCAGAAAGAAGCAGAGCGGCTTATGAGCTGGCTGTATCGGAAGTACGGAGTTAAGTTCTACCTTGCAGTCAGCAGGACCATCAGTTCGAGAGAAGAGCTGCCGGAAACTTACCGCAGGCTGGATGAACTGATGGAAGAAAAATTCTACCATACAGAACGGCATCTCTTCTGCGAGGCGCCGGAAGGCACAGGCGAGAAGCTGCTGGAAGAAGGCTGCCTGATCGGCATGCTGGAGAAGGATATCCGGAACCGCGACGTATATCATATGGAGGAACATTTCGAACGCGTGGTAAAGAAATACAGCGGCAACAGCGGTTTTCCCAATATGTACGTGAAATTCGTATTCACCAATATCGTCAAAGTCCTGGGCGAATCCTCCCCAATGGCGGACGACCGGGATATGGAGAAAGTGATCGATGATATGTATCAGTGCTCCTCTGTGAAAGAGCTTATCGCCACGGCGCAAAAGGAGATGGAGAACTTCCTTCAATTTATCTCAGAAGACAAGAGCAGTCTGAAATATAAGGTGGAGATGACAAAAGAATACATTAAGAAACATTATATGGAAGATATCCAGGTAGACCAGATGGCTGCAAGGCTGTATCTGTCTCCGGGATATCTGAGCATGGTGTTCAAGAAGGAGGTGGGAGAGAACATCAAACAATATATCCGAAATGTCCGGATGGCGAAGGCGGAGGAACTTCTTACTGTCACACAGATGTCAGTGCGTGAGATAGGAGAACATACGGGATTTAAAAATATGTCCTATTTCTCCAAATGCTTCCGGCAGCAGTTCGGCGATACTCCGGAGAGTTACCGGAGGAAGAGCACAGAACAACAGACAAAGTAGTCTGTAAATTAATATTGCCATGATCATACCGGCATGTGGATCAGATCAGAGATCCACATGCCGGAATTTTTATGGGAAAAAATACGATCGGTATATGCAATCTGAGAAATGTTACATAAATCGGAGGATTTTCTAATTGAACGCCATCCTGACGGAGGGTATAATTTCCCATGAAAAAAATGAGGAAAAACCTGAAAGGTTGTGAAGGATGATGACAAAAGCGAGATTGAAGGAGAGAACAAGAAGAGGACGGGCGAGCAGAGAAAGAATGCTCGAACAGCGGAGAAGAACGTCCAGGCGGGTCCTGCGTGAGCGGAGAGTGGAAGTGTAAAACGTTTGACTTATATAACCTGTGGAAAATTACATAAATCGGAGGATTTTATAATTGAAAAATACGTGGAGGGGGGGTATGATCTTATCCAGAAAATAGAAAATATATCGTAAAAATACAGTATGAAAGACAGGGAAGGATGGGTATGAAAAAGAAGATATGGGGAGTGCTGCTGTCGGTTGCCGTGCTTGTGACTACGGTGAACTTTCCGACAACAGCAGGAGCGGAAGAAAATAAAGGAGGAGCGGATGCTTCAGGTATTGTTGTTAAAGTAAGCGATGATATGAACGGCAGCAATGCAAATGAGTCAGACGAGATACAGACTGTTCAGATCTCAGCGCAGAATCAGAGTAACATGGATGCTGTGGTGAGAATTTTTTTGCTAAATGAAGATAAAGAAACTGCGGATACAGAGGTGGAAATCCCGAATCTGTGCGATAAAGATCAGATCACAGATGAAACGGTGCAGACAGAGATGGCGGAGACGCTGAAAAGCGCGCTTACACTTGAAGACGGAACAAATTCGGCACTGGATGCACAGTGGATTGAGAAGAAGGACGACAGCGGAAATGTGACCGCAAAATATCTGGAAGCAGCTCTCCCGGCGGGAACGGCGGCTGCCTTTGACATGCAGCTTATGTACCGCACGGATGAAGAGAACTACACGAAGAAGACCATCGTCCGGGCGAAGGCATTTGTGGACGAGCAGGATGTGACGAAGGCTTCGGATGTGGAAGATGAGGATAACGAGGCTGAGGTTAAATGGGAAGTCGTAAAGGTGGAAGAAGAGAGTGAGGCCGCGGGAGAGGACGAAGAGACAGCGGGAAGTGCAGCGAAAGCTAGTAGAATAGCGGCGAAGAGTGCGGTGAACGAGATAGAAAATTTAAAAACAGAAGATAAAAAGGTACGAAGTAATAATGGCTTTACCATATATTTTGATCCTTCTGGGAATGAATCGGCATCTTGGAACAAGGATGCACAGATATATGTATATGGCTTCAACAGCGATACCGATAATTCGGGACCTCCTCAGGCTATGCAGCGATCGGAACATTCGGGGTTGAGCAATGGATGGCAGTTTACTTTTGAGAAAGAATATAAAAATGTAATCTTTTTGAATCAACAAAATTGGCCAAGCGGTACCAATCAATCATCTGTTACAGTAGATTTGGCGGTTGATCAAAACTATGTTTCACCATGTTTTAAACTGACTGGAGAATTTGATAGTACGAGTGGCGGAAAAAAGAAGGCGGAACAAAGGGATCTGGGGGCAGATACATATGCCGGAACAACGCTTAAGTTTTTCGACATGACCTCGTCTTTGGAACAGTCAGACGTGACTGCTGTATTTCAGACAGAGAATGGAACAAAAAAGAAAAAAATCAATATATCCGGCAGCTTTCAGATTCCGGAAGATGCAGAAAACGGAGCTTACACAAAAGTTAAGTTTACTGTTAATGAAAGCAATACGGCATGGTATGATCTGAGCGATATAGTAGAGACAGGACAAACAACCTTTTATTATGGCAGAAGTACACTGTTAAACGGAGAGACGATCAGCGGATGGGGAATGGACATTTCTGCCGATGCAGAACTGTCCGGAAAGAAACTGTATTTTTCCAAGGATGATTTTTCAAATGCAGATAGAATAGTTATCGGCAGTGTCAATGGACAGATATCAGAAAAAAACGAGAGCGATGAAACCGTTTTGTATTACGAGTTCCCAGATGGTGCAGGGATCACGCAGCAAAGTGTTATTGCCATTCAATCTGGCGAAAATACCTATCGTTTTATGTGGGGGGATTTAAGCTATAACAAAGTTACAGTTACGGAAAAAATTGCGGAAGTAAATGAAGCATACGCGGCGGCTCAGACGATTTATTTTGACGCGACATTATCAAAACTAGATTATGTAAAGACGGCAACAGATGCAAGTGGAAATGAAGCAACAGATACTTCGGAGCCGGGCAGCGCGATTCCTGCAACAGAAAATGGGAAAGTATACTACTGGATCAGAAAGAATGAAAATGATGCAACTGGACAAAGAGGAGAGTTAGCGTTACTTCCTGATGACGACGATGTTTATTTTCTGGATGTTCCGGCAGGATATACACAGATTGTTTTCAGCAATTATGAATTTACCGGAAGTAATGGATTATCATACACGGGAGATTCTACCGATTGGATTAATATTCCTGCGGCATATGAAAAACCGTGTTTTTATGCAGACTCCGGCGATGATTCAACCTATAACAAAACAGATAACAGTAAACACCGTGATGGATACTGGGGAGAACTGGGAGAAACGCGTGATGCGGAAAAAGGCAAGGCAGGCAGTGATGTCGTAGACATTGATCAGGAACCGTTCGTAAGAGATACGGAGAAACTTTATGTAAATACGACGTTTTATGATTACTATACAGATTATGAACTGAACGGCTTCAACAGAGATGATTATGAAGATTATACAGGGCAAACGACTGGTCAGAATCCCATGGAATCTCAGAGAAGCTGGGTGCCGTTCCGCCTTTTTGATCAAACGCTGAGTGATTATTATACAGATCATAACATAACGATTCCTATTTATACAGGACATTTTCAGTCAAATGTCAGTTTGACAAGTGCGAACCGTTTTACACATATCGCTGACTCCTTGAAACTGTTTGGCTGGAAAAATCAAAATGCATTTTTCTCTACAAATAATTCGGCGATAGATGTAGAAGGAAATAGTAAGCCAACTTATGGAGATGCATTTTACGATTATGCAGCGCAGGGATTGGTAGAGGATACTTTGCAGGACGGTCAGTTGATCGGAAAAGGAAGCTCCAGTGCGGAGCCGCACTTCAACAAAGAATTTCTGGAAGGAGATAACAGCAGAAATACAATACTTGGAGAAGTCTATGAGAATGTCGCATTTCCTTTTAAAAAAGAATTGATAGACGGGGCATATTACTGGAGTTTTAACAGTAAGGATACAACGTTGGAAATGCGCAGAGATCCGGAATCATCTCAGTATTATCTAAAAGAAATTGCTGATTCTGGACAAAGAGACAGACATAAAAATGTAAATGCAGGTTCAAATACTAATGACGTTTCTACTACATATGGATTCTTCCCATTTAACAGCGGCAGTACAAGCGCGAAAGCGAGCACATACAATTATGGGTTTGGAACGAAGATTGAATTTGATTTCCGATTGACAGAGGACGGAACGGTTATCGCGGAAGATGGCAGTGGAAAAGAAGTTCCGATTACATTTGAGTTCTCGGGAGATGATGACGTATGGGTTTTCATTGATGGAAAACTTGCTCTTGACGTAGGAGGGGCCCATGGCGTTGTGACAGGAGAACTGGATTTTCAGTCAAAGAAAGCGACGGTTACAAATGTAAAAAGAAGCCAGGGATCAGATGTAGAATGGACAGGCGACTATACAACTGGTTTCCAGATAGAAGGAAAGAATGAGGATACCCACACTCTGACTATGTTCTACATGGAGCGAGGCATGTGGGAGTCAAACATGAAGATCACTTTTAACTTCCCGGACGAGAACCAGTTCCAGGTGGAAAAGAAAGTCGATGACTCTGACATGAACGAGATTTTCCAGGAGGAAAACCTGAAATATGACCTCTTTGAAGGTCAGTCAGTATTCCCCTTTGTGATCGAGAATCAGGCTACCCATTATAAAGAAACAGACGTTACGGTGGACGAGTCAGCGCCGGAACCGAAAGTGTACAATGATACATTTAACCAGGAGACGCTTGAACAGCCTTCTGCCGGAGTCGGCGGAATAACATGGCAGCATGAAGATACAAAAGGTAGTAAAAGAGATGTCGTCCACTGGCACGCCAATGGTTCGGATCAAACCGGGAATTATAAAGAACAGCGCTGGGGAATTATCAAACCTGCAACAGGGGAGAATTTTGATGTTTCAAAACAGGATGCATATCTGAGGTTCAGCCTTTATTTTGATGACGATACTACGCCGACCCTCAACAATATGTATCTGGAGCTGGAGGATGAGTTCGGAAATAAGTTGTCCGGTTACCTTTCGGGAAAGACATACGGAAATGCCAGCCTGACGCAAAAGGCATGGAACACGATACAAGTAGACTTGAGCAAGATGGATAAAATCGGAGGTGATTTTGATTTCTCTCGGATTAAAAACATCAAGTTCAGCTATAATCTGGACAAAAACATCTATCTGGACGACTTTACATTCATCCCGTCTACCACTGTATCAGGAGAGACAGGATTTACTACTGCTCAGGTGGATATTCCATCCTACGGTTCTGTAGGATCAGGAACATTAATGTATCCGGAAGGCGCAGTCTATACCCTTTCGGGAAATGGCAGCGATACGATGAACCGGATCGGCAGCGACGGCATGTTTGCACTGGCGGACGGACAGACGGCTACGTTCAGCGATCAGTTCCGCAGGGGGAGCTATATCGCACTTTCTGAAAATGTAAACACAGATCTGTTTGATACGACGTGGACGCTGTATGAGAATGGTGCTCCGGTGAAGGAAATCAATGGCGGAACAACTGTGAATACAGCTAATAAGGTGTCGAGCCTTGAAAATGTGAGCGGTACGACACTCCGGGATGGCAGGCAGGAAGAATATCAGTCTGGAGAAAACAGTAACGGAGAGATTTCAAATGTGGGTTATAGGCAAACAGGATGGGCAAAAAATCAGGACAAGACAGATAACGAAAATACGATTGTATTCCGTTCCTATGCAAACCCGGATAATACGACGGTTCCTACAAAGCTGAAAGCGGTATTTACGAATGAAGTAAAGACCGGCTCCATTGTGATCCAGAAGAAAACGGATGATAGTGAGGAATTAAAAGGAACATATACGTTTACCGTTACGTTTACAAACATCGCCGGACTCGGACTGGAAAAGGCGCCAATTACGAAAGACTATACGATTAACCTAGGCGATGGTGATACCTCGAATGATGAGATCCGGATCGATGGAATCCCGGCTGGAACAGTCTATCAGATCACGGAGAAAGGAACGGATGATGGTTCTGTACTGGAAAAGGCAGACTTTTTCAGCAACAATATGGAGTCTGACAAGGGCTACAGCAATGAGACAAAAACAGTAGAAGGCAAGATGGTGGTATTCGGTACGGAGAAAGGCCAAAGCGAGGCTCCGAAGATATGTAAGGATGAAGATGCCGAGGCAGTAGCCCAATTCTACAATACGCTGAAAAAGACTATAGATATCACCGTTGAGAAAAAGTGGGAACAGATGCCGGATGATGCACAGTACCCGGAGTCGATCAAGGTGCAGCTCCAGAGAAGAGAACCTGATCCAGGAGAATGGCAGTCGGTGGACTATGAGGGTAAAGGAAATAATTATGTAACGATTAGCCCGGATTACGAAGGAAACTGGAAGTATGACTTTAAAGGGTTGGAACAGTTTGCGGATAGTCCGACAAACTCGAAGCCTTACCAGTACCGTATCGTAGAACTCGATGATGAAAACAAGGTTATTGAATCAGGAGACTATCTGAACGACCTGTTCAAAGTGACTTACAGCAATGATATCTCAGTTTCAGGAGAAGACCAGGATACACCTTATGCTTACAAGATCACAAATACATACAATCCCGAGGGAACGGTAAAGATCATCAAAGAAAATGGGGAAGGCGACTCCCTTGAAGGCGCGGAATTTGCCCTCTATATCGATAAAGATGGAAATGAGATAGCGACAGATTCCGAAGGAAATGCGTTTAGGGGAACTACCGGAACGAATGGTGAACTGATATTTGACAACATCCCGGCGGGAACAAAGGAGAACCCAAAGCCATATTACTTAAAAGAGCTCAAGACCGCCGCCGGATATGTGCTTCTGAAAGAACCCATCGAAGTGAAGCTCCCATATGAATATCATAAGGGAGATATCGTAAACGGAAAAGAAGTGACAGAAGACGGTATGACATGGAGCCTGACTTATACCATTGTCAATGACAAGGCATTTGACCTTCCGGCAAGCGGTTTGAGAGGCATCGGTCCTATCGCAGCCGCCGGCATAGCTATCGTAGTAATAGCAGGAGCGGTATTCGCCGCAAGAAACATAAAAGGGCAGAGGGCAGCCTCAAACAGACGGAAACGCCGTCCGCATTAACAGATGTCTTAGGGGAAGAGACATCCCCCTTCCCCTTTGATATATAAACAGAAAAAAATTATAAAAATAAAAAGGAGAGAAGAAGCTATGAAAAGAAATTTATTCAAAAAACTAGCAGCAGCCGCTGGCGCTGCGGTTATGGCATTGACACTTGTAATGCCGATGGGAGTAAGTGCGGCACCAACCGATAATTATCCGACAGCAGGTGAAAAAGGAAGTCTTACGATCACAAAATACGAAAGTACGACAGGAGCAGGAGATTGGGATACATCTGACGGTGTACAGTCACCTCCATCAGAAGGCGCAACTCCACTGGGAGGAGTAACGTTTACGATTCTTCAGGTGGGAACAGTTTCTCAGGAAACATATACAGTGGATGGCGAACAGGTAACCGGCCTTGTATATGATATTACAGACACTGAACTCCAGACTAAATTATCAAGTTTGACAGGTGCCGATAAAGCTGAACCGGTAACTTCGGGAACAAACAAATATACAAGTACAGTGCTTGATAAGGCGTTGAAAGCACTTTATGAATCCGACCAAAATGTAGCGGATGGTATTGTGACAAGAGATGCTGTAAAAAGTGAAGCAAAGTCACAAACGACGTTGACAGCAGATAGTGGTGATCTGAAAAAAGGACAGGCTAAATTCGCTGAGCTTGACCAGGGACTTTATCTGGTAGCCGAGACCGCGGCTCCGGCAGAGGTTACAACAAAATCTGTACCGTTCTTTGTTTCGATCCCTTCTGTTGTTAATGACACGAATGGTAATACACAGTGGACGTTGGATGTAAATGCATATCCAAAGAATAGTACTGAAAAGACAAGCGTTGATAAAATTATCAGTGACGTAACGGATGCAGCGAGTCAGAAGGAATCAGGAGATATTAATTCATACAAAGATAAGGCAGAAGCTACCATTGGTGATACGATCACATATCAGGTGCCGGTAACAGCAGTTGTTCCGGCGGACGGTCTTACAAAACTGAATCTTGCCGATACAATGGATAAGGGGCTCACACTTGTTAAGTCGGACGGAACAGCGATTAAGCCGGCACTTACAGCAAGCGAAACCCCTATAACAGACGTAGTAGAAGTATACGAAGGAAAGAATACGACTGGAACAAAGTTGACTGAAGGCACAGACTATACGGTAACGGCTAAGAAAAATGACAATGGATCAACTTCTTTGACAGTAGCATTTAAGGGAACTAAATTAAGCGCCTTGAATACTGCTGCTGATAAAACTCCGCAGTTCACCTTTGTATACAAAGCGAAATTAAACGCTGATGCAGTGATCGGTCAGACCGGAAATAAGAACTCAGTAAAACTGATATATAATTATAACAACGGTCCGTCTCAAGACGTAGAATCAAAGCCACAAGAAACGATAGTTTATACATGGGGCATTGATATTTTAAAACAGGGAGAAGATTCACAGAACCTTAATGG
This sequence comes from Candidatus Mediterraneibacter surreyensis, assembly GCA_019118885.1. Lineage (GTDB taxonomy): Bacteria > Bacillota > Clostridia > Lachnospirales > Lachnospiraceae > Mediterraneibacter > Mediterraneibacter surreyensis. The sequence goes on from DWYB01000086.1 coordinate 38,935, forward strand.
CGTAGAATTTGAACTGTATAACGGAAGTGTAGCGGACGGTAATAAAATGAAGTTTAGAGAGAGCGACGGAGTCTATACACCAGCTACAGACGGCTCTACAACGTTGGTGACAGCAAATGAAGGAAAACTTCAGATTAGAGGTCTTGAAGCGGGAACATATATCCTGAAAGAGATTAAAACGAATCAGGGTTATGTGCTTTTGAAGGATACGATTACAATTAAGATTACAGATACTGATATAGCAGGCTTGGCGAGTGCGACAGTTGCAAATGGAACTTCATCTGCAACATCGGTAACAATGAAAGAGGATAATGGCAGCGCACAGGCTCTCGTTCCCCTCACCGTAGTCAACAACAAGGGCTTCGATCTCCCGCAGACAGGTGCTGCAGGAACAGCCATCTTCGCAATCGCAGGTATCGTACTCGTTGCAGTAGCAGGTGCGCTGCTTATTTTCAGAAGAAAGACACAGAAATAATACTTAAGTTTACTCGTTAAAATTTCTTTCATTCTACAGTCTCGAATGCAGGAAGACAGATATCTGTTTTCCTGCATTTGAACGCAGACGGCCAGAAAATATACTGCACAGAGTCAGGATAAGAGGAGGGCTCTGATGGAGTACAGGGTATCTGACCGCGTGCGTTCAGATGCAGGGAGAGATACTATGAAAAATAAGATCATCAATATCATATTGCTCCTGTGTGTCCTTGTCGGGATAGGTATTCTTGCGTATCCGTTTGCAAGCAATATGCTCCACGACAGGAAGCAGGACAAAATTATAACAGAATATGACGAACAGATGGAGAATCTGGCCGATGAGGAGAAGGAGCAGATGCTCTCGGAAGCGCGCCAGTACAACGAGGACCTCATTGGAAATGTTGTGTTGAGCGACCCGTTCGATCCGGAAGCTTTGGAAAGAATCAATGAAGATTACGATGATCTTCTGAACTATAACGGGGATGGTATCATAGGATATGTGGAGATTCCCCGAATTAATGTTTACGAGGCTATCTATCATGGTACGTCGGATGAAGTTCTTGCAAAGGGAATCGGTCATCTGGCGAATACCTCCCTCCCGGTAGGGGGAGATGGTACGCACAGTGTTTTGTCCGGTCATACCGGACTTCCGGAGGCAGAACTCTTCTCCAATCTGGAACAGATGGAAGAAGGAGATGTGTTTTACATCCACGTCCTCGGAGAGACGCTTGCGTACCAGACAGATCAGATTAAGGTGGTTGAACCGTCCGATACAAGCGACCTTCATATCGATATAGAGCATGATTATGTGACGCTTGTTACCTGTACGCCATATGGAATCAACTCGCATCGGCTTCTGGTAAGAGGAACAAGGATTCCGTATGACGCTGCTGCAAAAGCTGCAGGAGAAGCCCAGGCTCAGGAGGGAATGAGTTCAGAAACCTGGAAGGAAGTGTATGGGAAAGCTCTGCTCATCGGATGTCTTGTGGCTGTGGCAGCTCTGCTGGCTATTTGGCTGATCGTGCGCAAGACGACAAAGAGCAGAAAAACGGTATCAGCGATAAAGGAAACTGAGTGGATCGAACAGAAACCAATCCGCGGCAGGACAGAAGATGCACGTGATAGAAAAAGAGAGAATCGGCGCAGCAAAGATAAGAAAAGGAGACGACGTAGATGAAAGAGAAGGTTAGATGGGCTGTCATTCTGATCTTGTACCTGATCGGCGTCGGCATCTTTGCCATTCCGGATCTGAATAATCTGGAAAATAAGATAGGAAACATCCATGTATATGAAGCGTTCCAGAAGAATGTGGAAGATGCATCTGAAGAAAGCAGCAATGCTGATTCCGGTAAATCCGAGGCAGATACAGACCGGTTCGCCCGGCTGTATGAACAGATGACGGAATATAATGAACAGATTTTTGCAGAGAAACAGAAAGATCTCTGCGATCCCTGGTCATATGAGCAGAGCAGCTTCGATCTGACCGAATACGGGATAGAAGATAATGTGGCGGCGACGATAGAGATTCCGCGGATGGACGTGGAGCTTCCGGTTTACCTTGGGGCTACAACGGAGAATATGGCTCTTGGTGCGGTTCAACTTGGTCAGACTTCTCTGCCGGTGGGCGGTGAAAACACAAATTGCGTGATTGCGGCGCACAGAGGATATCGCGGGATACCCATGTTTCAGGAGATAGAGAAACTTCAACTCGGGGATAAAGTGATCATCACAAATTTCTGGGAGACATTGACTTATGAAGTGTCTGAGATTGAGATTATCTATCCGTCAGATATAGATAAAATCCTGATTCGTCCGGGCAAAGATATGGTTACATTATTGACCTGCCATCCTTATACACAGCATACAAGACGTTATGCGGTATTCTGTACCAGGACCTCAGGCGAAGAAGACGGCAAGACAGATCCCTCAGATAGTACAACGGCGGAACTTTCGATAAAAGCGGCAGAACAGGCGGCTGCAGAAGACGCAGATATACTGCAAAGAGAAAAACTGCTCAGAATTGCCGGATACGGCTTCCTGACAATAGTCGGTATAGCAATTATCGGGAGAATGATATGGAGTAATATGCACAACAGAGCTTCTATGGAAAACGAAACTGCAGGCAGAGTGCATCGTTCGTCAGGGCGCCGGAGAAGGTCAGGAAGACATAAAAAGAAGGGATAGATTGTTTTATACGAATTATCATAATACGTAGATAAAGTTTTACAACTCATGTAAGTTTGTTGATAACCACATTTTCTGCAAAAATCTTATTGCAAATCAAAAATCATAATGGTATCTTGTAAGGCATCCAAAGCATTTCTTGGCAGCGGATGCCTTTTATTATTCACAGGGCGAATCACCCGGAAATCCTTAGTAAAATCCCCAGGATCAGAAAACGAGACAGATTCCACTTTTTTCTTTTGGTGGAACATGGTAAGATGAAGGAGGAAAGCGAATGATCGCAGACAGAGACAAAAGAGACAAAGACAAGATAGACGAAGAAAAACGAAACAACTACCCAAAGAGCGAGAATGCAGACGCAGAGAACAATGACAACTTTATCATGTTTCCCACCGTGGATTTCTGTTTCAAAGAGCTGATGAAGAATCCGAAAGTACGGAAAGGGTTCGTTGCGGCAATTCTTGGAAAAGAGCCAGAGACAGTCCGTCGGACCACAGTGATCGAGACGGAGCTCCGGAAAGAATCAGAGGATGATAAGCTGGGGATCCTGGACGTGCTGGTGGAACTGGAGGACGGAGTTAAGATGAACATGGAGATGCAGGTTCCGTACTTTGAGTACTGGGCGAACCGGGTGCTCTTCTATGTGAGCAAGATCTATACCGGCCAGATTCAAAAAGGTGATGATTACGATAAACTGCAGAAGTGCATCCATGTCAGTATCCTGGATTTCATCCACTTCCCGCAGGATCAGAGATGTTACCGGAAGATCACGCTCTGTGATGTGGAGACGGGAGAGCAGTATACGGACCTGATGGAGCTGCATGTTCTGGAGCTTAAGAAACTGCCGCCGGAGGATCAGAACGAAGACGGAGTCATCCGCTGGATGCGTTTTCTCGGAGGGAAGAGCCGGAAGGAGTTCGAGGATATGGCAGAGAAGGACGAATATATCAAAGAAGCATATGAAGATCTGAAAAAACTGAGCCTGGATGAGCAGAAAAGGTTGGAGTATGAAGTGAGACAAAGAGCAATCCGGGATCATAATTCTCAGATGAAGAGTGCCGAGAGGCGGGGGATAGAGATTGGAGAAGAGCGGGGAGAAAAGCGTGGGATAGAGATCGGAACTCAGAGCACGTTAAAACGTCTTGTAAAAGCCAATGTGGAGTCGGGGAAATCTCTGGAAGAGATTGCGGAATTTCTTGGACTTGATTTATCTGAAGTAGAGAAAATGTCAAAGGAATAAGCAACAAGATGAGAATTATTACATGTTTCTTAAGAAAATAGCATTGAGAATATTGCCGGCAACCGTATAATAATCATTATCTGAAAGCAGGCGCAGGCTGTGGATACAGGCTGTGTCCGCTGGAAATCAGCAGGGGATAGTGAAGAGCGCACCCCTGTAACGGAGGATGATGATTTATGGAGAGTATCAGCAGACTGATGCCGTATATATCAAAGCATGGACGGAGGACGGCATGTCTTACGGCCGGACTGGCGACGGAAATGAAATTAGATCACGAGACAGTTATGCTGATCGTTCTGGCCGCCCTGTTTCATGATATAGGCAAGGTTTCTGTCCCTGAAGATATACTGAATAAACCCGGCGCATTAAGCGACTCGGAGATGGAGATCGTGAAAAAGCATGTTGTAGACGGATATCATATGCTGCAGAAGGATATCCCTGAAGATGCAGCTGAAATGGTATTGTACCATCATGAAAATGTGGATGGTTCCGGATATCTGGGCCTGAAGGGCAGCGGAATTCCGATGGGCGCCAGAATTATCAGGGTATGCGACGTCTATGATGCTCTTGTTTCTCAGCGTCCGTATAAGACTCCCTGGAGCAGAAAAAAGACGATCTCATATATGCGCGCAAATGCAGGAAAGCTTTTTGATGAAACATGCGTCGATTCATTTTGTAATGTATTGGAAAGAATATCCTGAATTTTGTATATGGTCGGAATTTGTTTTGGATAATATGTTTATGAAAAATAATATAGGAATGAAAAATCTATGAAATGTGACATGTTTCTGAGATTTTTACTATGTCCTCTTTTTCGGAGTTTTCTTATAATAACATCAACAAGAAAACACATAGAAAAGGAGGACATTTTATTATGAAAAGGAAAAGACTGATCGCTCTTTTGCTGACAGCGGCAATGACAGGAAGCCTGCTTGCAGGATGCGGAAGCTCAGGAGGAGACAGCGGCTCAGGAGATTCAGAAGCAACCGGTAAGGTTTACTATCTGAACTTCAAACCGGAGCAGGCAGACCAGTGGGTTGAGCTGGCCCAGCAGTATACGGATGAAACAGGCGTACAGGTAGATGTGCAGACTGCTGCATCAGGTACATATGAGTCACAGCTTAAGTCAGAGATGGCGAAGGACGAGGCTCCAACTCTGTTCCAGGTAAACGGACCTGTCGGACTGGCTACATGGAAAGACTACTGCTACGATCTGTCAGACAGCGCAGTTTACAAAGATGTTTCAAGTGATGATTATGTGCTCAAGGATGGAGATCAGGTATTAGGTCTTGCGTACGTTATTGAGACATACGGTATCATTTATAACAAAGCGATCCTGAACGACTATTTTGCAGCTGACTGGTCCACGATCAAATCAATTGATGATCTGAACAACTTTGAAGCGTTAAAGACAGTTGCGGAAGAAATCCAGGCACACAAGGATGACCTCGGAGTACAGGGAGCGTTTACATCAGCAGGTATGGATTCATCATCTGACTGGAGATTCAAGACACACCTTGCAAACCTGCCGATCTACTACGAGTATAAAGATGAAGGAATTTCTTCTACAGATGCAATTAAGGGCACATATCTGGATAACTTCAAACAGATCTGGGATCTGTACCTGAATAACTCAACATGTGATCCGTCAATGATTTCGTCCAAGACAGCAGAGGACGCCAATGCAGAGTTCAGCCTTGGCGAAGCGGTATTCTACCAGAACGGAACATGGGCATACAATGATGTGAAAGACAATGAAGTTGCCGACGAAGATATGGGCATGCTTCCGATCTACATCGGTGCTGACGGAGAAGAAAACCAGGGTCTGTGTACAGGATCTGAGAACTACTGGTGTGTAAACAAGAACGCATCTGAGGAAGATATTCAGGCAACACTTGACTTCATGCAGTGGGTTGTAGAGAGCGACGAAGGACGCGACATGCTTGCAAATCAGATGGGATTCGTTACACCGTTTACAACATTCTCTGATTATCTGCCGTCCAATCCGCTTGTACAGGCTAACGAGGAGTACAATGAAGCCGGCAAGACACCGGTAAGCTGGAACTTTACAACAATGCCGTCTGAGAACTGGAAGAACAACCTTGGAAGCGCAATGCTCGAATACGCACAGGGAACAGGCGACTGGGATGGAGTCGTAACAGCATTCGTTGACGGCTGGGCAACAGAGTATGCCGCAGCAAACGGCGAATAAAAAAGTGTAAGTTCATATCTGCCAAGATTATAAAATATATAACTACAATGGAAGGGGCTCCGCATTGCGTCGGAGCCCTTATCAGGAAGGAGAGGGAAAATGCAGAAAGCAATCAAAAAATATTTTCCGATATTTGTGCTTCCCACGATGATCGCGTTCACGATCGGATTTCTGGCCCCGTTCCTCCTCGGCATCTGGCTGTCATTATGTAAGTTCACGACGGTAACCGATGCGAAGTTTATAGGGCTTGACAATTATCTGAAGATACTGGGTGACAAGGAATTCATCCATGCCATGTGGTACACGGCGCTGTTTACGATTGTCACCGTGCTTATCATCAATATACTGGCATTCGCCGTAGCGCTGCTTCTGACAAAGGGCATCAAGGGAACGAATGTATTCCGCACCATATTCTTCATGCCGAACCTGATCGGCGGCATCGTTCTGGGATATGTATGGCAGCTTTTGTTAAATGGAATACTGGCTCATTTCGGACGTACACTGACCTATTCGGAGGTATACGGATTCTGGGGGCTGGTGATCCTGATGTGCTGGCAGCAGGTGGGATACATGATGATTATCTACATCGCGGGTATCCAGAATGTGCCTGGCGACCTGATCGAAGCGGCGAAGATCGACGGGGCGAACTCGAGACAGATCTTAAGACATGTGACGATTCCCATGGTTATGCCGTCTATCACGATCTGTACGTTCCTGACACTGACAAACTCATTCAAACTGTTCGACCAGAACCTGGCGCTGACCAACGGAGCGCCGTCCAAGATGTCAGAGCTGCTCGCGCTGAATATTTACAATACGTTCTACGGAAGAGCGGGATGGGAAGGCGTCGGCCAGGCCAAGGCGGTGATCTTCTTCATCATCGTCGGCATCATCGCTCTTGTACAGAATAAACTGACCAGATCAAAGGAGGTGCAGCAGTAATGGGAGCAAGAAAAGCAAAACACGGACTGCCGCTGACTATATTTTTTACGATCGTAAGTATCCTGTATGTATATCCGATCGTGCTGGTCATCATCAACTCATTTAAAAAGAAAGCTTATATCAGCCGTGTGCCTTTTGAGATTCCGACGGACAATATGTTCGTAGGTCTTGAGAACTACATCAGAGGTATTGAACAGACGGATCTGATCTCGGCATTCGGATGGAGTATCTTTATCACAGTATTTTCGGTGGCTGCAATCATCCTGTTCTGTTCCATGACTGCGTGGTATATCAGCCGGGTGAATACAAAAGTGACAAAAGTAATCTACATGCTCTGCCTGTTTGCCATGGTCGTGCCGTTCCAGATGGAGATGTACACACTTTCCAAGATCGCAAACATGCTGAAGATGGGGAATCCGTGGGGAATCATCGTGATTTACCTTGGATTCGGCGCAGGACTCTCGATCTTTATGTTTACCGGATTTATGAAGTCCATTCCGCTTGAGATCGAAGAGGCGGCCATGATTGACGGATGTACTCCGCTCCAGACATTTTTCCGGGTGGTAATGCCTATCTCCAAACCGACATGCGTGACAGTGATCATCCTGCAGGCTATGTGGATCTGGAACGACTATCTTCTGCCATCTCTTGTATTGGATCAGAGAAAATACAAGACAATACCGATGGCTGTGCAGTACTTGAAAGGCGGCTACGGTTCAGTGGATATGGGAGCTATGATGGGAACCCTCGTGATCGCTATCGTACCGATCATTATCTTCTATCTGTTCTGTCAGAAATATATCATTGAAGGTGTGGTGGCCGGAGCGGTCAAAGGCTAGAAAACATATCTTAATCAGGAAAGATCTATAAGCCCGGGAATATGCAAATAAGGCATAAAATCCCGGGCTTTTATGATATCTTCAGACTGTATTTCAGTATCCGCAGGCATGGCATTTTTCTTGAGAAGAAAATATCACTGTGTTATACTAAAGTGGTATATGGGAGGATAGTTACAAATGTTTACGGTTCTGATAGTAGATGATGAGAAACTTGAGAGAAACGGGGTGAAATTTCTTCTTAAGCGCGAAAAGGAGGAGTTTCACATCATAGAGGCGGTGAATGGAAAAGACGCCGTGGGAATTCTTGCGTCGAATCATGTGGATATTCTGTTATCCGACGTGAAGATGCCTTATATGAACGGACTGGATCTGGCCGGCCATGTGAAAGAAAAATATCCGGATATTGAGATTGTCATTTTCAGCGGCTACAATGATTTTTCCTATGCCCGGGAGGCGCTGAGATACGGTGTGGTGGATTATGTCTTAAAGCCGGTGGATCCGGCGGAGTTCCACAAGACAATGGAACGGGTGATCGGGCATATCAAAGCATACAGAGCGGAGAAAGAAAAGCAGGATCGTCAGGAAGATTATCTGAAAAAGTATTTTCTCCAGGAGTGGCTCTATACGGAGAACAAGAAGAGTGAAGAGAACCTGGCAGTTCTTACAGAGGATCCCCAGGATATCCTGAACCGCTGTACAAGGATGATCCTTGCAGGGGCGTCCAATGCGTTTTTTGAGACGGAAGAGGAACATTTTATCGGAAATCTAAGAGACCGGCTGCAGAGAGAATTGTACTATGTCAATCTGAATTCCAATGAGTCGCTGTTTTTGTTTACAGAAAAGTATGCGGATTATGGGGAACTGGCGGAAAGTTTATACCAGTTTTTCCTTCGGCAGTATGACAGTGAGTGTTATTTTGCAGTCAGCCGTCCATTGGACGGATGGAGAAGTTTCCCTTCTGAATTCCGCCAGTTGGAGAGTCTTCTGGGCAGGCAGTTCTATCAGCCGGAACGCCATGTGATGCTGAACGGAAAGCCCGCGGATCCGGCGGGAAAGGTGACGGAGCCTGATTCGGAACTGACAGAACAGATCTCTAAAGATATAAAATATAAAGATGTTCTGCATCTGAAAGAAGACTTTGGGAAACTGGAACAGAAATATCGTCAGGAAAAGTCGTTTTCCGAGATGTATGTCAAATTTGTATTTTCCGGAATTGTAAAAGAGATATATGAGCAGTTCCCTGAGATGGGTGAGAAGGAACTGGCGAAAAAGGTAGAGAAGATGTACCGGTGCAGGAAAATCGGAGACCTTCTGGATATTGTGGATGACGCGATAGCGGAATTTGAAGCGTATATTAAGAATCAGAAGGGCGGGGCCCGTAAAGAGGTTGTACAGGTGAGAAATTATATCCTGCATCACTATAGTGAGAAGAACTTAAGCCCGGAGCATCTGGCGGCCATGGTGTATCTGTCGCCGGGCTATCTCAGCACGGTGTTTAAGGATGAGACGGGAGTTACCATGAACCGGTATGTCAGAGAGGTGCGGATGAACAAGGCAAAGGAACTGCTGGAGAATACAAATATGAAGATCTCCGGGATCAGTGCAGAAGTGGGATTCTCGAGCAGTACATATTTCTGCCGAAGCTTTCGTGAGTTCTTCGGGGTATCTCCGGAATCGTGCAGGAAAGGACAAACTGTAGATGAAACGAATGGACAGAAAGTTCAGGAATCTTAAATATCGTTATAAAATCACCCTGCTGGTGTTGGGGGCAGGTATTTTGCCTGTGGTGATCATGGCGGTTTATTTCCTCCGGGGAATGATCGTGAATATACAATCCCAGGAAATGGATAATATGGAAAAGGTGATCGAGCAGTCGGTAAACACGATGACCAATCAGGCAAATATCTATGAAAATCTGGTGGATTACCTCTCCTATTCCAGAGAATTGCGTGATATTGTGACCATGGAGCCACAGTCGGATTATCTCACTTATCTGGAGTATGTGGACGTCATAGATCCTCTTCTTCAGATGCCCCAGGTCTATCACAATGAGATCGAGGGAATCACACTTTATTCTGAGAGCATCGAGGTCCCTCATGGAAATATGCTGATGCCGCTGTCGCAGGCGGAGGGCGAGATCTGGTACTCAAAGCTGGACGACACTTCCAGGATGCAGTGGACTGTGATACGGGGCAATTCGCCCAAGATCACTGTCTCCAGAAGATTTTATGACGGCGACGAGAGTACCGCGGTTCTGGCGATGTCTCTGGACTATGACACGATGCTGCGTCCCTTTACGGATCGCCTGACAGAAAATATGGGCGGGCTGATCCTGGACAGCGATGGAAATGTCGTATATTCATCCGCTGTCATGGAGGAAAAATATCAGCCTGAGCAGCCGGAATCTATCGACTATATTCAGCGGAATTACAGTTATTATATGGGCGAGATGGAGGAGACGGGATGGAAGTTCTGCATGTACCGTCCGACGGAACAGGTTATGGATGGCGTGTACAGACTGATCCTGCAGAGTCTGCCGGTGCTTCTCGTCTGTATATTAGCGCTGGCGGCGGCGGGATATCTTTTCTCAAAAGGTCTTGTTCAGCCATTGGAGCGGCTGACGGAGAACATGAACCAGATTCAGCTGGGATTCAGAAAAGTTACGGTGAGCAGTGACTACAATGATGAAGTGGGGGTACTGATCCGGTCATTTCGCAGGATGATGGATGAGATGAACCGTCTGATCTCCGAAGTGTATGAGAGTAAGATCAAGCTTCAGAACACGGAGATGAAAGCCCTGCAGGCACAGATTAATCCTCATTTCCTCTATAATTCACTGTCGATCATTAACTGGAAAGCTCTGGAGGCGGACCAGGAAGATATCAGTAAGGTGACTCTTGCTTTGTCCACATATTACCGGACAAGTCTGAATCGCGGCGAGACATTGACGACAGTTGAAAATGAGATCAACAATATCAGAGCATATCTCAGGATTCAGCTCATTATGCATGACAACAGTTTCAAGGTGATCGAAGACATTGATATGGACGCGGGAGAATATCGGATCCCTAAACTGATTCTTCAGCCTCTTGTGGAAAACTCGATCGATCACGGCCTTGATATGTCGGAAAAGGAAGAAAAATGTCTGTGGCTTACAGTCAGCCAGGAAGAGGACACTCTATTGTTTGAAATCCGTGATAACGGAGTAGGTATGGAGCAGGAAAAGGCAGACGAAATCGTGTCATATCATTCAAAAGGATACGGGCTGCGCAATGTCTACGAGCGGATACGGGTGCTCTACGGTGAGAAAGGACATATGAATATTACGAGCCGTGTAGGTGAGGGAACCCGGATACAGATCAGAGTACCGAAGAAGACAGAGGAGAAGAAATGACAGGTAAGAAACGTTACAGGAAAATGATCCCGGCAGCAATATTATGTATTGTGGGAATCATTGTTTTTGCGCTGCTCTGGCAGAACAGGGCGCCCCAGGAGGGACGGGAAGAATCTTCCGAAAGCTCCGGGGAGACGACGGCAAAGGAAGAACAATGGAGGGCCGCGGAGACTACGCCTCTCGGGAAGTATCCGGAGACTGTCGAATATACCCTGGGGAAAATATCCGGGGCAAATAACTCTAATCTTCCAATAGGCGATACATATGAGGATAATGCATATACCAGGTACCTGAGGAATGTCTTGAATATCCAGAATATAAATGTCTTTGCGCTGGAGGCGGACGGTTCCTATGAAGAGGCGCTGGCAGCGGCTATATCAGACAGAGATATACCGGACGTGATGGTGGTAAATGGAAGAGACAATCTGGCCCGGCTGGTGGAGAGCGGTATGATAGCGGATCTTTCGGAGGTGTATGAGCAGTGTACTACGGACACTATCAAGGAGATGTACGACAGTTACGGTGATTTTCTCCTGGATTCAGCTACGTTTGACGGGAAACTTTACGCGCTGCCCAATGCGGAGATCGACGACGGGGCCATGATGCTCTGGCTTCGGGATGATTGGATCGAAAAACTCGGCCTGAAAAAGCCGGAGACAATGGAAGAGGCCATGGACGTTGTTAAGGCCTTTGTAGAAAACGATGTGGCAGGGAACGGAGAGACGGTAGGACTTGCCTGCAGTACAGGACTGATCGCGGGATCAGACGAGACGTACGGCGTAGATACCGTATTTACGAAATACGGCTCGGTTCCGGAGAACTGGATCCTGAACGACAATGGTGAAGTGGAATACGGATCTTTGACGCAGGAGACGAAAGAGGCGCTGGGATATCTGAATGAACTGTATGAGAGCGGTGTGATTGACTCCAGATTCCTTCTCAGAAAGACGGAAAATATAGACGAGCTTGTGATAGACGGCAAATGCGGCGCCATCTTCGGGCGCTGGTGGGCGCCGAATAATCCGCTGAACGCTTCCTACGACGCGGATCATACGGCTGACTGGGAACCCTACTTCCTCACCGCGGAGGAAGAAAATCAGGTACAGACCTTTGCATCTTTTGACGACTGGATGTATGTGGTAGTACGGAAAGGGTATGAGCATCCGGAGATCGTAGGCAAATACGTGAGCGCTATTTTTGATTATTCCAGGTATGAGGACAATCAGTATGCAAGGGAAGTAAATGAATACTTTTCTATTAATGTTGATCCCACGGCAAGGCCTATGAATATTAATGTGGATTACAGGGATGCGCTTTACCGTTCCGGAGAAAACATAAGAAAGGCGCTGACCAACGAGATAAGCATTACGCAGTTATCCGGTCTGGAGCGGTCGTATTATGACACCTGCCGTTCTTTTGTCGGAGGAAGTCTTACCACTGCCAACGGATGGGCCGCATATACGTCCAGAGTTACTGCGGTGGATACGCTTGTTGATGGCGGCATAAAGGAAGAAAAACTTCTTTTTATGGGAGATGTAGATGCGGAGATCCCACAGGAACTGCAGGATCTGGAGCAGCAGACGTTTCTTCAGATCATCGTGGGCGAGAAACCTCTGGATTACTTTGATACATTTGTGGTAGAATGGTATGAAAACGGCGGACGGGAACTGACAGATTCCGTCAGGGAAGCCTATGCGGCGACTTTGAAATAATCCGTCTGAGCGGACTGAAAGGGAAAGTCCAAAACAGAGACCGGAGACAGTATACCGGTAAGAACGAGACAGAAAGGGTATCCGTACATGGACATTAATCAGAAACTGACAGAAGAACTGAATGTAAAGCGCTGGCAGATCGATGCAGCGGTAAAATTGATAGACGAGGGAAACACGATCCCCTTTATCTCAAGATACAGAAAGGAAGTCACCGGATCGCTCAATGACGAGCAGCTCAGAAAACTGCATGAGCGGCTGATGTATCTGCGCAATCTGGAAGAAAAGAAGGAACAGGTTATCTCCAGCATTGAGGAACAGGGGAAGATGACGGAAGAACTGCGCAGCCAGATCCTGGCGGCGGAGACTCTTGTAACAGTGGAAGATCTGTACCGCCCGTATCGGCCGAAGAGGCGGACGCGCGCTACTATAGCTAAGGAGAAAGGTCTGGAGCCTCTGGCAGCTTACATCCTCCTTCAGAATGCGAAGGAACCTCTGGAAGAGACTGCAAAACAGTACATCTCGGAAGACAAAGAAGTTCTGACAGCGGCTGACGCGATCGCAGGCGCAAAAGATATTATCGCCGAGAATATTTCTGACAATGCGGATTACAGAACATGGATCCGTCGGGTGACCATGAAAAAAGGAAAGGTCATATCTGTGGCCAAAGACCCGGAGGCCGAGTCCGTGTATGAGATGTATTATGAATTCGAGGAACCTGTTTCAAAACTGGCGGGGCATCGGATCCTGGCGCTGAACAGAGGGGAAAAGGAAAAGTTCCTGAATGTAAAAGTAGAGGCGCCGGAGGAGGAGATTCTTACTTATCTGGAGAAGAAGACGATACGCAGGGATAATCCGTATACGTCTCCGGTTCTGAAGCAGACGGTGGAGGACAGTTATCACCGGCTGATCGCACCGGCCATCGAGCGGGAGATCCGCAACGAACTTACGGAGAAAGCGGAGGACGGAGCAATTGTAGTATTTGGAAAGAATCTTCAGCAGCTTCTTATGCAGCCGCCTATCACAGGACAGGTAGTGCTTGGCTGGGATCCGGCATTCCGTACGGGCTGTAAGCTGGCCGTGGTAGATCCTACCGGCAAGGTGATCGGCACTACGGTCATCTATCCTACGGCTCCTACTACTCCTCAGAAGATCAAGGCGAGCAAAGATCTGCTCAAGAAGATCATTCCGAAATATCATATTTCTCTGATCTCTCTTGGAAACGGAACCGCATCAAGGGAGTCCGAGCAGTTTATCGTGGAACTATTAAAAGAAATACCGGAGAAAGTACAGTATGTGATCGTCAATGAAGCGGGCGCGTCGGTGTATTCGGCAAGCAAGCTGGCCAGCGAGGAGTTCCCCAAGTTTGACGTAGGGCAGAGAAGCGCGGCGTCTATCGCAAGAAGACTGCAGGATCCTCTCGCAGAGCTGGTGAAGATCGATCCCAAGTCTATCGGAGTAGGGCAGTACCAGCATGACATGAATCAGAAAAAGCTGGGAGAGTCCTTAAGCGGTGTTGTAGAAGACTGCGTAAACAAAGTGGGAGTGGATCTGAATACGGCGTCTGCGCCGCTTCTCTCTTATATCTCCGGTATCAGCGGCGCCATCGCCAAGAATATCGTGGCTTATCGGGAGGAGAACGGACGGTTTACGGACAGAAGAGAACTTCTGAAAGTGCCGAAGCTTGGTCCTAAGGCCTACGAGCAGTGCGCAGGGTTTATGAGGATCCAGGGAGGAACGAATCCTCTGGATGCTACCGGAGTGCATCCGGAATCCTACGAAGCTGCGGAAAAGCTTTTGGAGAAACAGGGATTTAAGACAGAGGATATTACAGAGCATCATTTGTCCGGTCTTTCCCTTACGATCAAAGATTATAAAAAACTGGCGGAAGAACTTGGAATCGGTGAGATCACTCTGAGAGATATCGTTAAAGAACTTGAGAAACCTGCCCGGGATCCAAGAGATGAGATGCCTAAACCTATCCTTCGTACAGATGTGCTGGAGATGAAAGATCTGAAGGAAGGAATGGTGCTTAAAGGAACTGTCCGCAATGTCATCGATTTCGGAGTATTTGTGGATATCGGCGTCCACCAGGACGGATTGGTACATATCTCCCAGATCACGGACAGGTATATCAAACACCCGCTTGAGGTTGTGAGCGTGGGAGATATTGTAGATGTTAAAGTTATGAGTGTGGATCTGAAAAAGAAACGGATCCAGCTCACGATGAGAGGGATCTGATCTTTGATCACTTCAGTAAAATACTGTACAGTTCCGAAGGAGTCTCGGGCAGATAATCTGCCGTGACTCCTTTGTTGTGTGTTCCCCACACTGCGAGAATGTGATCGATTCCCGCATTACATGCGCAGTTCATATCATGCTGTGTATCCCCTATATAGACGATGTCCTGCCTGGAGACCCCGGTTATCTCCATATATTTGATCAGCGGATCCGGAGCAGGTTTAGGGCTCTCTACATCATCAGAACAGATGATCGTGTCGAAATAGGAACGGATAGGAACAGTGTTAAATACAAGATCCAGTTCTTCGTGTGTCCTGGAAGTGACGATTCCCAACAGACATCCTTGTTCTTTCAGACAGTCGAGAAGTTCAAGGATTCCGTCGAAGAGGCAGATCATATGAGCGTTTTTTCTCTCGTTTTCAATCCAGACTGTAAGAGTGGCGTCCGGATCGGAGGCTTTCAGCCTGTCCAGCGTGACTACGGAAGTACAGCCGAGTGAGAAAGTGAGTTCGCTGATGTCATAGCAGAATCCATCCGTAGTTTTCAGAGCCTGCTGGAGAGAACAGAGAATGTTCTCTGAGGTGTTGATGAGCGTTCCATCGACGTCAAAGACAATGTGTTTGTATTTCATCGGATCCTCCTGTCCGCCGTAAGTCCGGCTATGAGTATTGGCGGAGCCTTTGCGTAATAGCTCCGTATGTATTAACGTCATTATAACAATGAATGATTTCGGAGTAAAGTATACCTTGACAATTGAAAAAATAGTTGTTATATTACAAATAGAACAAGTGGGGTGATTACAATGACAGAAAAAAGAGATTATTATGAAGTGCTTGGCGTCAGCAGGAATGCGGACGAAGCGCAGATTAAAAAAGCATACAGAAAACTAGCGAAAAAGTATCACCCGGATACAAATGCGGGGGATGCAGATGCAGAACAGAAATTTAAAGAAGTGACGGAGGCATATACCGTCCTGAGTGATAAAGAAAAGAGAAAGATGTATGATCAGTTCGGCCATGCCGCATTCGACCAGACGGCGGGAGCAGGCGCCGGAGCCGGCGGCGCAGACGGCGGGTTCTGGAGAACATACGGCGGACCGGGAGGCGGATATCAGGAGTATCACTTTGAGGGAAACATGGATGATATCTTCGGAGATATTTTCGGGGATATCTTTAAGCATGGAACCGGAGGAGGATTCGGCGGTTTTAACAACGGGTTTGCCAGAGGAAATTTTCCGCAGAAAGGCAGTGATGTGAGAGCCGAAGTCACAGTAGGATTCGATGAGGCGGCATTTGGCTGTGATAAAGTCATCCGCCTGCAAGATCCGTCCAATCCGGGCGGAGGAGTCCAGTCTCTTCAGGTGCATATTCCGGCGGGAATCGATACCGGTAAGTCGATCCGTCTGAAAGGCAAAGGAATGCCGGGAGTAAACGGCGGTGAAGCCGGCGACCTTCTGCTGAAAGTGACAGTTGCGGCGAAACCGGGATATGAGAGAAAGGGAATGGACGTCTACACGACCGTCCATGTACCGTTTACAACAGCGGCATTAGGCGGAGAGGCGGTTGTCCATACGCTGTACGGCAATGTTCTCTGCAAGATCAGGGAAGGCACGCAGTCAGGGTCCAAGATCCGGCTGAGAGGCAAAGGTATCGTCTCTATGAAAGATCCGTCCGTGCACGGCGACCAGTACGTGACAGTGGAAGTGGATGTTCCGCAGCATCTGACTCCGGCTGCAAAGCAGAAATTAAGAGAATTCGAAGCGGTCTGTGCGGGAAAGGCCAGAACAGCATAAATAAAAAGCATATAGAAGGGTATACGGAAAGGCGAAAGGTCTGATCCGTATGCCCTTTTCTTATTCTGTCCGCATTTCTTTTTCCCTGTCTTTTCTTGCGCTTGTCATATGAATTTGTTATGATTAAAAAGCAGAATATACAGACAGCGTTTCTTTTGAGCCAGCGCTGTCGGAAAGAAGGAAGATATATTATGAAGATAGGTATAGGAAATGATCACTCAGCTTTGGAACTGAAAGCGGAGATCATAGATTTCCTGAAAGAAAAAGGACATGAGGTTGTAGATTACGGAACGGATTCGTCCGAGAGCTGCGATTACCCGGTTTACGGGGAGATGGTGGCGCGGGCGGTAGCATCGGGCGAGGTCGACCAGGGAATCCTGATCTGCGGAACCGGACTTGGCATATCGCTTGCAGCGAACAAGGTAAAGGGAATACGGGCGGCATTATGCAGCGAGCCGTTTACGGCAAAGATGGCTAGAGCTCACAACAACTGTAATATCCTTGCATTCGGAGCGAGAGTTGTGGGCGCGGAGCTGGCAAAGATGATTGTGGATACCTGGCTGAATACAGAGTTTGAGGGCGGGCGTCATCAGAGACGTGTGGACATGATCACGGAAATCGAGGAAAAAGAACAATAAGAGAGGAGCTCATATGCATGCGTACCAATTGACACAGTGGCTGCTGTTCTTCTTTATTTACAGTTTTATCGGATGGGTATGGGAGAGCTGTTACGTATCCGCGAAGAAACGTCACTGGGTGAACAGAGGATTCCTTCATGGCCCTATGCTGCCGATCTATGGATCCGGAGCGCTGGTGATCCTGGTAAGTACCATTGGCGTTCGGGAAAATCCGTGGCTGATCTTTCTCCTTGGAATGATCGCAGCTACATTGCTGGAATATATCACCGGCGCTGTGATGGAACAGATTTTCCATGTGAGATATTGGGATTACAGTAATCAAAAACTGAATCTGAATGGTTATATCTGCGTAAGTTCCTCTTTGTGCTGGGGCGTGTTTTCTGTCCTGCTTGTGCGTGTCGTACATGTTCCCATTGAACAGGCAGTGCTGGATCTCCCGATCCTTGTTACAGATGCGGCGGCGTTTGTGTTGACCGCTGCTGCGTCGGTTGATCTGACTCAGTCATTTAACGAAGCTATGGATCTGAAACGTGTTCTTGTACAGCTTGAAGAGAGCAGAGAGCAGATCAGGAAAATGCAGGAGAAACTAAAAGTTACTTCTGAAGAGAAAATGGCGGATTACCGGCGCCGTTCCGATGAGATCGTGCAGGATTACAAAAGACGTGCGGCAGAGCTGGCAGAGAAGAGTCGTTCATATAAAGATGCCTATCTTGAGCAGATCAGTATGAAACGTGCGCAGAGACGGCTTCAGCTTGAAGAATTGGCGGCGAGAGCGGAATTTCTGATGAAGGATGAACTCCCGTCAAAGGTAGATGCGCTGATCGGGGAAGAACGCCGGAAAGAGCTGGCAGGGCTCAAAGAGAGCATTGTAAGAGAATTTGGCAGGATGAGTTCCCGCACAGATAGAAATTATCTGCACATTGCCAGCCAGCTCAGGAGAAATCCGACGGCTTCATCAAAGAGATTTGCCGACGCTCTTAAAGAATTGAGAGATTCGCTTGATAATATAAAATAGCATGTATATGATACAGGCAGAGAGAAAGGAACGAGACAAATGACAAAAAAGCAGCGGGCTTTGGAAGTGATCCGGCGATTGAAAGAAGAGTATCCGGACGCAGGCTGTACTCTGGATTATGATCAGGCGTGGAAACTCCTGGTCAGCGTGCGGCTCGCCGCCCAGTGTACGGACGCAAGGGTCAATGTGGTGGTAGAAGGACTGTATGAAAAATATCCGGATGTGAATGCGCTGGCTGACGCGGATGTCAATGACATCGAAGAGATCGTGCGGCCCTGCGGCCTTGGGAAAAGTAAAGCACGGGATATCAGCGCCTGTATGAAGATGATACGGGATGAATACGGCGGAAAAGTTCCCGACGATTTTGATGAGCTTTTGAAGCTTCCCGGCGTGGGAAGAAAAAGTGCGAATCTGATTATGGGCGACGTATTCGGAAAACCGGCGATCGTGACGGATACTCACTGTATTCGTCTGGTAAACCGGATCGGCCTGGTAGACGGCATTAAGGAGCCGAAGAAAGTGGAGATGGCTCTGTGGAAGATCATTCCTCCGGAGGAGGGAAGCGATTTCTGTCACAGGCTCGTCTATCACGGACGGGATGTGTGTACCGCACGGACGAAACCGCACTGTGACAGATGCTGTCTTGCAGATGTGTGCAAGAAAGTCGGCGTGTAACACGACGCGAATAAAAACATATAAAAATATTCAAAATAAGAAAGAAGGAGGCAGACATGAAAAGTATTAAATTACGAGACAACTTTTATTGGACGGGTATTATCGACGATCAATTGAGAGTATTTGACATCATTATGTATACGGAGTTCGGAACGACCTATAACTCCTATGTTATGAAAGCGGGGAATAAGACCGTACTCTTTGAAACGGCAAAGGCAAAATTCTTTGATGAGTATCTTGAAAAACTTCAGGAAGTTATTGATGTACACAAGATCGATTATCTTGTTGTGAGTCATACGGAGCCTGACCATGCCGGTAGTGTGGAAAGACTTTTGGATTACAGCCCTCAGATGAAGATTATTGCCACGGGATGTGCCCTTGGTTTCCTGAAAGAGATCGTTAATCGCGATTTTGTAGGGATCGCCGCAAGAGATGAGGAGAAGATGACCATCGGAAACCGGACGCTCAGGTTTATGTTTGTGCCGAATCTGCACTGGCCGGATACGATGTATACGTTTATCGAGGAAGAACAGATTCTGGTTACCTGCGATTCGTTCGGATCCCATTACTGTCTGCCGGAAGTCGTTTCCACAGAGATCCGAAATGAGGAGGACTATCAGAAAGCGCTGAAGTATTACTATGACTGTATCATCGGACCATTTAAACCGTTTATGCTCAAAGCGCTGGACCGGGTAGAGAAGATGGACATTTCCATGATCTGTACGGGACACGGCCCGGTTCTGGTTGGCGACCGCATCAAGGCAGTGATGAGACAATACAGAGAGTGGTCGACAGTTGTCAATCCGAATCCGAGAAAGACAGTCATTATTCCATATGTGAGCGCTTACGGCTATACGAAAGCACTTGCGGAAAAGATTGCCGAAGGTGTGCGTGACAGTGGAGAAATCGACGTGCGTTCCTACGATATGGTTGAGGCGGATGCAGCAAAAGTAAACGAGGAGCTTCTTTTCGCGGACGGTATCCTGCTCGGCACTCCGACTATTGTGGGAGATGCGCTGAAACCGATCTGGGATCTGACCCTCAATATGTTCCCGGCGACATACGGAGGAAAGTATGCGGGAGCATTTGGCAGCTATGGATGGAGCGGCGAGGGCGTTCCGAATATTACGGCCCGATTAAAGCAGCTTAAGATGAAAGTTTCAGAGGGGTTCCGCGTCCGTTTCAAACCGTCCGAGGCGGATCTGATAAGCGCCTATGAATACGGATATCAGTTCGGATGCGTAGTACAGGATAAAGAGCCGGTGAAACCGAAGAAGAAAGGAGCAAGGAGTCTTGTAAAATGTCTTGTCTGCGGCGAGATATTTGACTCATCCCTGGAAATCTGTCCGGTGTGCGGCGTAGGCAAAGAGAATTTCGTACCGGTGGACGTAGAGGAGACCGGATATGAGAACAATACCCACGAATACTACGTGATCCTTGGAAACGGAGCGGCCGGATTCAACGCTGCAAAAGCGATTCGCGAGCGGGATAAGACAGGTTCTATAGTGATGATCTCCGACGAGCCGTATCCTGCGTATAACAGGCCTATGCTGACCAAATCCATTGTGGCGGGTCTGAGCGCGGAGCAGATCGCTATTGAAGGACCGGGCTGGTATGATGATAATAAAATATATCAGATGCTGGGCAAACAGATAAAAACTGTTGACATGAAAGAGCGGGAAGTGCTTCTGGAAAGCGGGGAAAAGATCCAGTTTACCCGCCTGATCTATGCGCTGGGAAGCGAATGCTTCATCCCGCCGATATCCGGCAGCGATCTTCCGGAAGTGGCGGCGATCCGCAGACTTTCGGATGTGGAAAAAGTGGAGAAACTTATGGAGAATGCTGGCAGCGCAGTAGTGATCGGAGGAGGAGTCCTTGGTCTTGAAGCTGCCTGGGAACTGAAGAAGGCAGGACTGTCGGTAACTGTTCTGGAGGCGGCTCCGATCCTGATGGGCCGTCAGCTTGACACCGGTTCGGCGGAAATATTAAAAGAGATGGCAGCAAAACAGGGCGTGACGATCCGCACGGGGGTATCCGTGGAAGCGATCGAGGGCGACGGACATGTCAGCGGCGTACGACTTGCAGACGGCGAGACAGTCCCGGCTGAAATGGTTATTATATCCGCCGGAGTCAGGGCGAATACAGAACTTGCCCGCAAGATGGATCTTGAGATCGGACGTGCTGTTAAAACGGACAGTCATATGGCTACAAATGTTCCGGGAGTCTATGCATGCGGTGATTGTGCCGAGTATGAAGGAGCCAACTTTGCGATCTGGCCGGAGGCAGTGGAGCAGGGCAGGATCGCAGGTGCAAATGCCGCCGGCGAAGAGCTGGAATACGAACCGGTTGAGGCTGCTCTTACATTCCACGGTATGAATACGGCGCTGTTTGCGGCGGGAGATAACGGAAAGAATCCGAACCTGCTGTACAAGACAGTGGAATTCCGGGATATGGGAAAAGGTCAGTATAGGAAGTATTTCTTCCTCAACAACAGACTTTCCGGAGTGATCATGATCGGGGATCTCAGCGAGATGGCCAAGATGAGCGAGGCGCTGAAAAAACATGCCCTGTATAAAGATGTGATCCAGTAGAACTGTTTTCATTTTCCTCTTGATGGATCACCGCATTTAGTATATACTACCAAGGGTGTTAACAGGAGGTCAGAAAATGGTTGAGAAAAAAATCAAATTCATAACGTCAGGTCAGTTGATGAGCTTTTGCGACACATGCCGTAAGCTGAAATCAGATGTGGATGTAACGGACATTGCCAACAGAAATTTCCGCATTGATGGAAAATCGATTCTCGGGCTGATGTCGATCAAGCTGGGGCTGCCCATGAGGCTGGTCGTAGACGGGGAGGACGAAGAACTGGCACACCAGTATTTTACGAAATATGAGTTTGAATAACAGGAAAGAGCAAAAGGAGCATTTACCGCCTAGAACGGTGTAAATGCTCCTTTTTTATATGATCTCAGAAGAAAGAATGCTACGATTGTGGCGCATAGTTCTCCGATGGGAAA
Organism: Candidatus Mediterraneibacter surreyensis; assembly: GCA_019118885.1. Lineage (GTDB taxonomy): Bacteria > Bacillota > Clostridia > Lachnospirales > Lachnospiraceae > Mediterraneibacter > Mediterraneibacter surreyensis. The sequence continues at coordinate 61,310 of DWYB01000086.1, forward strand.
TGAGATCCATATGCCGATCGGACCCCAGAAGCGGGGGAGGATAAAGCTCATCGGTATGGTGATCACAAACTGCCGCAGCAGGGAGATGATCAGAGAGTTCCGTCCGTTCCCAAGCGCCTCAAATGTACCGGAATAAATTACTCCCACAGAGGATATGAGAAAACCAAGGCATATGATCCTCAGGGCCGTCACTCCTGCCTGCATCAGGTCTGCGTCAGCTTTGAAGAGTGCGAAGATCTGTTCAGGAAGAAAGAGCGCCAGGAGCGTTCCGAGCAGCATGATGGCTGCTGTAGAAATCAGACTGTAGCGGATCGTGCTTCGGACTCTTTTGTATTCTCCTGCTCCGTAGTTGTAGCCTATGATCGGGCGCATTCCCTGGACGATCCCGTTTGCCGGCATATAGATAAATGTCTGCAGTTTGTAATAGACGCCAAGGACCGCGACATACAGATCTGAGAAAGCGGCGAGGATACTGTTCAGGATGCTGATCAGCACGGAGGGAAGCAGCATCATGATACTGGACGGGATTCCTACACTGTATATCTGGAGAATCAGCTTCCAGTCAGGTTTCATATATTTTATACGGATACTTACGGCATAAGGTTTCCTGATATATACGATGACATACAGGACAAAAGCGCAGATCTGCCCGATGACTGTGGCGATGGCTGCGCCGGCCACCCCCATTGCGGGAAATCCAAGGAGACCGAAGATCAGGATCGGATCCAGGATAATGTTGATTACGCAGCCGACAATAAGCAGGTACATTGTGATCTTCATTTTTCCGATACTCTGAAAGATCTTTTCAAAGGCGAGCTGCAGAAGCGCACCGAAAGACAGGCAGAGCACGATGTATGTATAATCACAGGCGTCTTTCAGGATGGACGGATCGCTGGTGAACAGTGACAGGAACGGTTTTGTGATAAAGATTCCTGCCAGTATGAAGAGGATACAGTGGAAAAAAGTCAGCACCACGCCAAGGGTGGCTGAGCGGTCAGCTTTCTCCTGATCGCCGGCGCCAAGGTGAATGGAGACGGCCGAGCTTATGCCCACGCCGACGCCCACTCCCACGGAGACTATGGCGTTCTGCAGGGGATATGCAAGCGACACTGCGGTCAGAGCATCAGTTCCCAGTCTTGATACATAAATACTGTCTACGATATTATAGAGCGACTGGATCAGCATTGAGAGCATCATAGGAACGGACATGGAGACGAGAAGTGAGAAGACAGGTCTGGTCCGCATGAATGAATTTTCTTTTTCCATAAATAGTACTCCTTTCAAAACAATAAAAAAAGCCATATGCCTGTTTGAATTCTGAAACAGGAAAACCATATGACTTGATAAAATATATTCTTTTTACGCAACGACAATAATATCACAGAGACGATGATCCGTCAATGGAAATCGCTACAGAATACCCAGATGCTCCAGCAGGATCTTGACGCCCAGCAGGATCAGGATAGCGCCTCCGGCAAATTCGGCTTTTGATTTATATTTTGTGCCGAATACATTTCCGATCTTTACGCCTATGGCGGAAATCACAAATGTAGTGACGCCGATAAATGAAACCGCGGCGATGATATGTACATCAAGGAAAGCAAAGGTGATGCCCACTGCCAGCGCATCGATGCTGGTGGCGACAGCAAGCAGGAACATGGTTTTGATATCCAGAGAATCATCTTCTTTTTCGCAGTCGTCCGAACAGGCTTCCTTGATCATATTTGCGCCGATGACGACCAGCAGGATAAATGCGATCCAGTGGTCAATGGCGGTGATCTTATCACGGAACTGGTAGCCCAGAAGATAGCCCAGAGCCGGCATCATAGCCTGGAATCCTCCAAACCATAAGCCCACGATGACGGTTTTTCTGATCGAGATCTTCGGCATGGCAAGCCCTTTACAGACAGAGACGGCAAAGGCATCCATAGATAAGCCCACAGCAAGTATAAAAAGTTCTAATAATCCCATCATTTTCTCCTTTGTAGTAAAATACGAGAAAATATTATCACCGGCAGATAGTGATTGCAAGAAAAAATTCCAGGTTCAGGAGAAGTTTTCCATTTCACAGGATTGACATATTTTTTTGATAAACTTACACTGTTTATAATGATGAAGAAATCCGTCGTACCGGAGACGTAAAAGGAGGAAACAGTGATGGAAAATATGAATATAAAGATTCTCGTCGTGGACGACGAGAGCAGAATGAGAAAACTGGTGAAAGACTTCCTTGTCCGGGAGGGCTATACAGTGCTTGAAGCGGGCGACGGGATGGAGGCGATGGACATTTTCTATGAGGATAAGGATATCGCGCTCATTATCCTGGATGTGATGATGCCGAAGATGGACGGATGGCAGGTCTGCCGCGAGATCAGAGAGTCGTCAAAAGTGCCGATTATCATGCTGACAGCCAGAGCGGAAGAACGGGACGAACTGCAGGGATTTGAACTGGGCGTGGATGAATACATATCCAAACCGTTCAGCCCGAAGATTCTGGTGGCCCGGGTAAACGCGATTCTGCGCAGAAGCCTGGGCAACGCAGGCGGAGATGTGATTGAAGCCGGCGGGATTGTTGTGGACAAGGCGGCTCATATCGTGAAGATCGACGGTAAACCGGTGGAACTCAGCTACAAGGAATTCGAACTTCTTTCCTACTTTATAGAGAATCAGGGGATTGCTCTTTCGAGGGAAAAGATTCTTAATAATGTATGGAATTATGATTATTTCGGAGATGCAAGAACAATCGATACCCATGTGAAAAAGCTCAGGAGCAAACTGGGCGATAAGGGAGAATATATCCGTACGATCTGGGGCATGGGATATAAATTCGAGGTGGATTCATGAAATTTTCGATCAGACGGCAGATGACGCTGATATTTATCGGATTATTTGCCTGTATTGTCGGGGCGGTTTTTATCATTAACAACGGATTTCTTGGTACATATTATCTTTCTCATAAGGCGAAAGACCTGATCCGGACTTACAGTGAGATTGACGATACGCTGCAGAATGGGAACCTTACGGACTATTCGGTAAGAAGAAGGATTCTGATCCGGACGGAACGGGCGAACATCGATCTGGTCGTTACGGACAGCAGCGGCAATGCGGTGCTCATAACGCTCAGCGACGATGATCCCAGGCTGAGCCAGATGCTGAGTGAGCCTTTCGGACAGGATATAGATCCGGACTCCGTGCTGGAACAAAATGACGACTATATCATATACCGCTCTACAGCGGGATCAGGGGCAGGAAATGTAGAATATCTGAAGATGTGGGGCTTCTTCTCGGACGGCTCCTGGTTCGTGATGCAAAGCCCTCTCGCAAGTATCCGTGAAAGCGCTTCTCTTGCCAATCAGTTTCTGATCTATCTGGGAGGGGTGGGGATCATCATAGGAAGTTTTCTCGTATGGCTGTTGTCGAGGAGGATCACCCAGCCGATTACGGAGCTGACCCGGATATCCCAGGAAATGGCAAACCTGAACTTTGATGCAAAGTATAAGAGCAGAGGAAAAAATGAAATTGACGTTCTGGGCACTAATTTTAATAAAATGTCCGAACAGCTTGAAAAGACCATTTCAGAATTAAAAAGTGCGAATAATCAGCTCCAGAAAGACATTGAGCAGAAAGAGAAACTGGAAGAGATGCGAAATGAGTTCCTTGGCAATGTCTCCCACGAACTTAAAACTCCGATCGCTCTGATCCAGGGATATGCGGAAGGTTTGAAAGAAGGAGTTAACGACGATCCGGAGAGCCGCGAATTTTACTGTGAAGTCATTATGGACGAGGCGGATAAGATGAACCGGATGGTGAAAAATCTTCTGACTTTGAACCAGCTGGAGTTTGGATCGGATGAAGTGCAGTTTGAGCGTTTTGATATCGTCGGGCTTGTGAGGGGAGTGATCGCAAGCTGCGAGATCCTGATTCAGCAGGCGGGCGCTACGGTCGATTTTATCGCGGATGAGAAACTCGACGTATGGGCGGATGAGTTCAAGACCGAGCAGGTAGTGCGCAATTATCTGACCAATGCGATCCACCATGTGGAGAACGAGAAACGGATTGAAGTTCGGATCCGCCGGATCGAGGACAGAGCCCACATCACAGTCTTTAACAGCGGGAAACCGATCCCCGAGGAGGATATCCCGAAACTGTGGGATAAGTTCTATAAAGTGGATAAGGCGCATACAAGAGAATATGGGGGCAACGGCATCGGTCTGTCCATCGTAAAAGCAATCATGGAGTCGTTCCATCAGAAATACGGTGTGCAGAACTTTGATAACGGCGTGGAATTCTGGTTCGAGCTGGACGCAAAAACAGAAAATACTTCTTTACATTAAAGTGAAAATGCGATAAAATGGTAACGTTATAGAGTGATTTAAGGCATACGGCATGCCGGCTGTCAGCAGTGGGCATGGGTATGCCTTATATCTGTTTTTAGGATGGATATACAGCAGCGATTCTATGATGCATAAAGAAGAATGAGAAGAGGAGGATTTGACAATGTATGACAAAATCTACAGCGCCATACAGTCGGTAGACGATTTTGTATGGGGATGGGGAATGATCGTGCTCCTGCTTGGAACGCATGTTTTCCTCACATTGAGGACTGGATTTATCCAGAGGAAGACGATCACGAAAGGTATTCCGCTTTCTGTAGCAAAAGAAGAGGGAGCCGATGGTGAAGTGAGCCAGTTCGGAGCACTGGCGACAGCGCTGGCTTCCACTATCGGAACAGGGAATATTATCGGTGTAGGAACAGCGATCGCTCTGGGCGGACCGGGAGCAGTACTCTGGTGCTGGCTGACCGGTGTTTTCGGTATCGCGACAAAATATGCGGAGTCGCTGATCGCAGTCAAGTACCGTGTGAAAACTCCCGACGGACGTATGCAGGGAGGCGCTATGTATGCCCTTGAACGAGGCCTGAATATGAAATGGCTTGGTATGATCTTCGCTGTTTTTGCAGGATTCGCCTCCTTTGGTATCGGATGTGCCACTCAGGTAAATGCTATCGCGGAAGTCTGCAATACGAATCTTGGCATAGAGCCGTGGATCGTCGGCGTGGTTATTGCAGTACTGACAGCTTTTGTTATCTTCGGCGGCATCAAGAGTATCGCAAGTGTATGCGAGAAACTGGTTCCGTTTATGGCGCTCTTCTATGTGATCGGATGTATTATCATCCTGGGAATCAACCATGAATATATTATTCCGACGATCGGTACGATTTGTAAGCTTGCATTCGCAGATCAGGGAGCGATCGTCGGCGGTCTTGTAGGAGGCGGCCTCCGCTATGCGATCCAGTACGGAGTTGCCAGAGGCCTGTTCTCAAATGAGTCTGGTATGGGTTCCGCTCCCATCGCGGCCGCAGCTGCAAGAACAAGAAATCCGGTGCGTCAGGCGCTGGTTTCTTCAACGGGAACATTCTGGGATACAGTTGTGGTATGTCTGATGACAGGTCTTGTGCTTGTATCGACTATGCTGAAAAATCCGGATCTCCTCGCAACGGTTGATAATGGCGGTCAGCTCACTACAATGGCGTTTTCCCAGATCCCGTATTTCGGACCGTTTATCCTTGTTGTCGGAATCATCACTTTCGCATATTCAACGATCCTCGGCTGGGCGTATTACGGGGAGAGATGCGTGGAATATTTCGCAGGAAAGTTCGGACTGATCCCGTACAGAGTGCTTTACATAGCTGTCGCTCTGATCGCACCTGTCCTGGCGCTTGATCTTGTATGGCTGCTTGCGGACATCCTGAACGCCCTTATGGCGATCCCGAACCTGATCGCAGTTCTGCTGCTTTCGCCGGTTATCGTGAAAGAAACGAAGAAATATGTAAACAATCTGGATGCGGTGGATGATACGCCGATTCCGGTAGTCAAGACCGGTATCGGAAACAGTGAAAAATAAGCCGTTATATTTTCGGACTCAGAAGCGGAGGGGAAAAGAATGATAGCAATCATAGACTATGATGCAGGCAATATAAAGAGCGTGGAAAAAGCCCTGCTCTATCTGGGACAGGAGGTAAAAGTGACCGGAGATAAAGAGACGATCCTGTCAGCTGATAAAGTGATACTGCCCGGTGTAGGCGCCTTCGGGGATGCTATGGCGACGATCCGGGAAAGAGGACTGGAGGATGTGATCCGTCAGGTCGTGGATCAGGGCACGCCTTTCCTTGGAATCTGTCTCGGACTGCAGCTTCTCTTTGAACGCAGTGATGAGGCTCCGGGAGTGGAAGGACTCGGAATACTGAAAGGAGAGATCCTGAAAATACCTGAAAAAGAAGGCATGAAAATCCCACACATGGGATGGAATTCTCTTCACCTTGAAAATGACGGCAGGCTTTTCCGGGGGATAGAAGAAGGCGCTTATGTTTACTTTGTTCATTCCTATTATCTGAAAGCGGCAGATGAGCAGATCGTAAAAGCATCCACCGATTACTGTACCCATATTCATGCATCTGTAGAAAAAGACAATGTGTTTGCGTGCCAGTTCCATCCGGAGAAGAGCAGCGATGTGGGACTGCACATACTGAAAAAATTTGTCGAACTGTAGGAGGGAAACGATATGTTTACAAAAAGAATCATTCCCTGCCTTGATGTAAACGGGGGAAGAGTAGTAAAAGGAGTTAATTTCGTCGATCTGAAAGACGCGGGAGATCCGGTGGAGATCGCAAAGGCATATGATAAAGCCGGTGCAGACGAGCTTGTATTTCTTGATATAACAGCATCGTCCGACAACAGAGGAACAGTCATCGATATGGTACGTAAAGTGGCTGAATGTGTGTTTATCCCGTTTACAGTGGGCGGAGGCATCCGGACGGTAGATGATTTCCGGGCAATTCTCCGGGAGGGCGCGGATAAGATATCAATTAATTCGTCTGCAATCAACACTCCGGAACTGGTCAGCGACGCGGCGGATAAATTCGGAAGCCAGTGTGTTGTCGTGGCTATTGACGCCAAGAAAAGAGCGGACGGTTCCGGCTGGAATATTTACAAGAACGGCGGACGCATTGATGTGGGCATTGACGCGGTAGAGTGGGCTATGAAAGTAGAGCGCCTTGGCGCAGGAGAAATTCTGCTCACCAGCATGGACTGCGACGGCACGAAAGCCGGCTATGATCTGGAACTGACACGTACGATCGCGGAAAATGTATCTATTCCGGTCATCGCCTCCGGCGGCGCCGGCACACTGGAGCATTTTAAAGAGGCACTGACAGTCGGAAAGGCAGATGCGGCTCTGGCGGCTTCCCTTTTCCATTATAAGGAGCTGGAGATACGGCAGGTCAAAGAATACCTTCAAAATGAAGGGGTGCCGGTGAGGCTGTGATCACGCCGGATATTCCCGGTTGGATGGCTGAATAAATGAATTGCAAAGAGTTCATTGCAATGGTAAAATTAGTAACAGTTCTATAACTGAGCTGTTACTAATTTTTATGTAGAATAAATTATCCGGAACATCCGGAAGGAAAAGAGGAACGGGATTATGGCAGGCTTGAATGGAGACTGGTACGAAGCGCTGAACGGGGAATTCTCAAAGCCCTATTATAAGAAATTATTTGAGACAGTGAACAGGGAATACAGGACACATCTGATCTTCCCGCCGGCGGAAGATATCTTTAATGCATTTCATCTGACGCCGCTTAAGGATGTGAAAGTTGTGATTCTCGGACAGGATCCGTATCATAACAACGGTCAGGCTCACGGTCTGTGCTTCTCCGTGAAGAAGGGAGTGGAGATCCCGCCGTCTCTTGTGAATATTTATCAGGAGCTCCACGATGATCTGGGCTGTACGATACCAAACCACGGCTGCCTGACCAAATGGGCGGAACAGGGCGTGCTCATGTTGAACACAGTGCTCACTGTGCGGGCTCATCAGGCAAATTCCCACCGGGGAATCGGCTGGGAAGAATTTACCGATGCGGCTATCATGGCGCTGAACAGTCAGGACAGGCCTATCGTATTCATCCTGTGGGGAAGCCCGGCGCAGAGGAAGAAAGCGATGCTGAACAATCCGAAGCATCTGATCCTGACGGCGCCTCATCCCAGCCCGCTGTCAGCATTCCGGGGATTCTTCGGCAGCAGGCCTTTCAGCAAGACAAATGAGTTTCTGGAGAGCCACGGAATCGAACCGATTGACTGGCAGATCGACTGAGAAAGGTCTTGCAATTTCAATAAAAGCGCGTTATAATTCATAACGTGCTGATGCAGATGTAGTTCATCGGTAGAATACCAGCTTCCCAAGCTGGGGAGGCGGGTTCGATTCCCGTCATCTGCTTTGAAAAAGGTGCTGCCGCATCTATGATTTTTTAATCATTGATGCGGCAGCACCTTTTTTGACGTATAGTACACTCTGCCGGAATTCCGCAAAAGGACCGGAATATCCTTTCTAGTTATCTTCTTCCAGTCTGGGAAGGATGGATTGCATGGACTTGTCAAACTCTTCATCAGAAGAATTGTAGAACAGGATCAGGTCATGCCCTGCGTCCAGGCGCTTCAGCGGCTCAGGAATGGAGTAGTCTATTGTCTTGATGTATTCATCCCAGTGTTCTAGTTTCCAGGTGTCCCGGTCGGAATTACGCTCGATCATCCTTGCATGGCAGACTTCAGGGCTGGTGACCACCCAGATAATGACAAGCTTTGCGTCTTTTGTACGGAGTTTTGTCCGGAAACGTTCCAGTGTTTCCTCATTGTGAACTTCCTTGGTGAAAGGGGCATTGATCAGGACGATATCGTCATATTCCAGTGCTTCCACACCGATATCAACAATGGTTTCGTATTCATAATCTCTGATATTCTTTTCAAAAAAGTCAGAACTTCGGTTGATCTCTTCGCCGGCGACTGCAAATACACGGTTAGATAGAGGAATCAGAGTATCCTTATCCAGATAGACTACATGTTTCAAGTTCTTTGCCAGTTGTTTGGATATAAATGTTTTTCCGCACGCTGGCGGCGATGTGACCAGGATCATTTTCTTCATTCTTATTGCCCTCCTTCTGATATATTATGATTTCAGCGAGCTTCTCCTGCTCCTCAGTCAAAGGCGTTCCCGGGCTTAAAACATTTGAATAGTACACATTTAATATATACTATAGTCTAAAAAAAGGCAATAAAATTAAATTTTACTTTTTGCGGGAACAGCATGGGTTTGGTTACACTGTCTCCTGTTTGAGATTCCGATGTTCTCATGTCTGTTCAATCTTAAGAAAATCTTTATAATTTCAGTAAATAATAATTCCATTTTTTTTAATATCCTGTAAACAGGTTAGTGCCTGTATCGGGTAAAATCTTTATATGAATAAGAGGAGGAAAAAGTGAAGAAAGTCATCAGTGTGAAAGACCTGTATAAGCTCTACCGCGTGGGCGACTCCATTGTGCGGGCGCTGGACGGCGTAAGCTTTGAGGTCTGCGAGGGGGAATTCTGCGCCATTGTCGGCACATCCGGATCAGGAAAATCCACTCTCCTCAATATGCTTGCGGGGCTGGAGCGGCCGACCCGGGGCGAGATCGCCATCGGAGGCCAGCATATCGAGAAGCTGAAAGAGGATGAGCTTGTACGGTTCCGCCGGGAGAATGTGGGATTTATTTTTCAGTCTTTCCATCTGCTCGGAACCATGAACGCTTTGGAGAATGTAGCGCTGCCGCTTACATTCCGCGGAGAGGATCCAAAGGTGCGAATAAAGAAGGCTGACCGAATGCTGGACATGGTAGGGCTGAAGAAACACAAAAAGCATTTACCCAATCAGATGTCAGGCGGTCAGCAGCAGAGGGTCGGCGTGGCAAGAGCGCTGGTATCTGATCCGAAGATCATTTTTGCAGATGAACCGACCGGCAATCTTGATTCCCATACATCAGAGGAAGTGATGGAGTTAATGCAGAAGGTGGTCAGAGAGCAGAATCGGACGCTTGTAATGGTGACGCACGACGATCACCTGGCACAGTATGCGGACCGGATCTTCCATATCATAGACGGGAAGATTGTGAAGATCGAAGATAATAGAAAAACAGAAGGAGAGAGAGGAAAGAGTTATGAAGTTGTATAAGAAAGCGGGAGCCCTGATCCTTTGTGCGGCGTTGACGTTCGCAGTGTGCGCGCCGGGCGGGGCGCGGGCGGAAGCGGCCGGACAGGAAACGGAGAATGTGGAAAGAGCCCTGAGTCAGGAGACAGATAAACAGGAACAGACAGATCAGACGACAGGACAGGAAGAAGGACAGAATACGGAAACGCTCAGCAGGATCACGCTCAGCGTTGGCGACGGACAGAAGACGCCTACATATAAAGCAGGAGCGAAAGCAGAGCTTAAGATCAATGTGGCGAATAACGGAAATACTGCCGCACAGAATGTACGGATCACTCCCGTGGTGGAGAAGCCGGAAGAATGGCCTTTTGAGATGGATCAGCTCAATTATGATAAGAGCCTTGGCGAAATCGGGGCAGGCAAACAGGTCGCAGCGGTGTGGGGAAATGACGACAGCGGTAAATTGTCTGTCCGAAGCGATGTGACGGGAAAATCTTACAGACTGACTTTTAAGATAACTTATGATGATGGCAGTCAGACATATGAGACTGACAAATATGTTTTTGTCAGAACAGAGGCAAAGAAAACCTCCTCGTCAGGAGATAAGAACACAGGAGATAAGAATACGACCGGAAGTACAGGCGGCGGTAATACAGGCGGGAGCGGCGCCGGAACAGGCATCGTTTCCGGTGACAGCGGGTCAGGCGGAGATATCTCCGGCGGCGGTTATGACGGCGGTGTTTACAACAGTGATCCCGTATCACTTGGCGGAGATGGAGGAAGCGCGGCAGACGCATCGGTTCCTCGTGTGATCGTGACAGGATTTGATACGGAGCCTGCCGAGGTAAAGGCGGGGGATGATTTTAAACTGATCGTCCATCTGAAGAATACATCGAAGAAAACGGCAGTCAGCAATATGCTTTTCGATCTTCAGGCGCCGGCAGCGGGAACGGACGAGGCGGCTGAAGCGCCTGCGTTTCTTCCGGCATCAGGTTCCAGTTCGATCTATCTGGACGGGATACCGGCAAACGGAACGAAGGATATTTCCATCGAGCTTAACAGCCGGGCGGATCTGATCCGGAAGCCTTACAGCATTACGATGAGCATGAAATACGAAAACAGTGATGCGGTTCAGTTTGAAAGCGAGTCCAGTCTTGCAATCCCGGTGAATCAGGAGGCAAGATTTGAATTCAGCGATATAGAGATCATGCCGGATACGGCGGAAGTAGGCGAGGAGGCAAATATCACCTGCAATATTTATAACCTCGGACGTGTAAAGATGTATAACGTGAAAGTAGGGTTTGAAGGCGACGCTATAGAAGGGGAAGAACAGTTTCTCGGAAATCTGGAGTCCGGAGCTACAGGCATGATCGACGGTATCGTGACCGCGGTTGCGGAGTCCTACGAAGAGTCAAACTGCAAGCTTGTTTTGAGCTATGAGGACGACTCCGGAAATGTAACGACTGCGGAACAGGAATTTACAATGATGGTCACAGCTCCGCAGGATGATATGGTGATGGATGATATGCCGGTTATGGAAGAAGAGGACGGCGGCGGCCACGGAGGGCTGATCGTCGGGATTGTGCTTGCAGTGATCATACTGGCGGCCGTTATTGCTGTAGTTATTGTGAAAAGGAGAAAAAAGAGAAAGCAGTTGTCTGAAGAGGAGGAATTGTTCGATGAGGTGGAGCGATCTGCTGAAGATGAGTCTGGGGAGTCTTAAGCGCAGAAAGTTAAGGGCATTCCTGACCATACTGGGGGTGGTGATCGGAACGACCTCCATCGTAGTGATGATCTCCCTCGGACTGGGCCTGCAGGAATCCATGTATGAGCAGGTGGAGCAAAACGGCGGTACGACGACTCTGACTGTGTACGGTAAGGATAATGCGTTTATGAGCTACAGCATGGACGGAGAAGAGGAAGAGACGGATCAGTACATTACCGATGAGGCTCTGGAATCTTTTGCAGCCCTGGATCATGTTGAGAGCGCGTTCCCAAGGATAACAATATCCGCCCTTGCTCTGAAGGGAAGATATGAGGGATATCTTGATATCTGCGGGATGACCAGGGAAGATATGGAGAATCAGAAGATAACTCTGAATCCCGGCGGAACACTGCCGGATCCGGACAGCGCTGACCTGCAGTTTGTGTTCGGCAATATGGTGCTGATGAATTTCAACGAGAAAGGCGGCGGGGGCGGCTACTGGGAGACAGGAGAACTGCCGGATATAGACCTGCAGAATGACCAGCTCTTTCTTATCCTGGATCAGGACAGTTACTATGAGAGTCAGGGTTCTTCTTATTCAATGGAAACGGGAGGCGAAGGCTCGGGAGGAAGCGGGAGTACCCGGAGGATTCCCAAGAAATATGTAGTAGGAGCCAGCGGTATTATCGCAGGTGATCTGGAAGATTATAATGAATTTTCCTATTCAGCGATCTGCGATATCTATAAGCTCAAGGAGATGCTACAGAAGGAATTCAGAGGACGGGCAATTCCGGGACAGCCAACAACAGAGAGCGGAAAGCCGTACGGCGAATTCGTCTACTCTTCAGCAGTGCTCAGTGCCGACGATATGGACAATGTAAAGGAACTTGCGCAGACCATACGAAACATGGGATATACGGTAAATACAAATATGGAACTGATCGAGGGCATGCAGCAGACGCTCCTGATGGCTCAGGCAGTGCTTGGCGGGATCGGCGCTGTGGCGCTTCTTGTTGCGGCGATCGGTATCGCCAATACGATGATGATGTCCATCTATGAGAGAACGAAGGAGATCGGGGTTATGAAAGTAATCGGATGCAGCCTGGGGAATATACGTCAGCTGTTCCTTCTGGAAGCGGCGTTTATCGGATTGATCGGAGGCATTGCAGGGAATATTCTGAGCCTGATCCTTTCGGCGGTCATCAATCTGCTTGTCTCCGGCGAAGCTCTGCTCGGAGTGCCTGGGAATATATCCTATATTCCACTGTGGCTGATGCTGGCCTCTGCAGGATTCGCCGTGCTGGTGGGCATGGCAGCGGGGTATTTCCCGGCAGTACGGGCCATGAAGTTAAGCCCTCTGGCAGCGATCAGAAACGAGTAGATTAAAAGGGAAAAAGAAAAGCCGGCGGACAGTTTAAGGATTTAAAATATAAGATCCTTGTAAACTGTCCGCCGGCTTTTCCGACGTTGACGTCATTCCTCTATGATCTGAATCTCCAGATAATCAAAATCTATGGAATCAACGAAATTATCCTGATAAAATCTTGCTTTTGCATGGCGTTTGAACTCGGCGATCGTCGAGTCCAGCCAGATTGGTTTGCTTAAGTCGAATTGATAGCAGATTTCATCCAGAGCGTGAAATATTTTATGCGTACGTGTGTCGTCTGTCTTATCGCAGATCACCGTATCTCTGAGCATCCTGTTATCTTTGAATTCTTTTCCCCATAATCGGAACATAATATGCGGCTCCTTTCTACGATGCTATTCTAGCACAGCAGAGTCGAAAAGTCATTCGGAAAATTCGGTTGTGCACACCTGTTGTTTTTGATATATTAATAAAAGGGCAAAAACGGCAGGGCGTACAGAGACATCAGATAGCTAGAAAGGGGATACTTATGAAAAAACTTCTGGACAGAATATTTATAGACGGGCTGACCGGTATGGCACAGGGGCTGTTTGCCACGCTGATTATCGGTACGATCATCCAGCAGATCGGAACATACTGCGGAGGAAATATAGGAAATCTGATCTTCACGCTGGGAAAGGTGGCGGCAGGACTGACCGGAGCCGGTATCGGCGCGGGCGTTGCGCGAAAACTTGACGCAGGACATCTGGTTATCGTATCGGCAGCGGTGGTCGGTACGATCGGCGCGTTTGCAGGAGATGTCATGTCCGGCGCTGTATTGAAGGGAAATGCGCTTGTGCTTTCCGGACCGGGAGAGCCTCTCGGAGCATTTGTGGCGTCGTACATTGCTATTGAGATCGGTATCCTGATCTCCGGAAAGACGAGGCTTGATATCATACTGACTCCTCTTGTATGTATTGGAGCCGGGTCGGCAGTGGGGCTTCTGGTGGGTCCGCCGATCTCCGGATTTATGGCATGGCTTGGTTCTCTGATCAACTGGGGAACGGAGCAGCAGCCTTTGATCATGGGAATCGTGGTATCAGTTCTTATGGGAATGATCCTGACGCTGCCGATCAGTTCGGCGGCTCTGGGGGTGATCCTGAATCTGTCGGGACTGGCGGCAGGAGCGGCCACCGTGGGGTGCTGCTGCAATATGATCGGATTCGCGGTGGCAAGCTTCCGGGAGAATAAGATCAGCGGTCTGCTCTCTCAGGGAATCGGAACGTCTATGCTGCAGGTGCCGAACATCGTGCGCCATCCGCTGATATGGATCCCGCCTATTCTTTCCAGTGCGATCCTGGGACCGGTATCCACGATGGTATTTCACATGACGAATAACGCCACCGGTTCAGGCATGGGAACGGCAGGTCTTGTAGGCCCTCTGATGACATGGCAGGTGATGACGAAGTCCGAGGCTGAGCTGATCGTGCTCGTGAAGATCATACTGATCCAGTTTGTGCTTCCGGCTGTGCTTACGCTTCTCTTTTCGGAATTTATGAGGAAGAGAAAATGGATTCATTTCGGAGACATGAAGCTGGACTGAATCATTAAAAGATGATAAAAAAAGAGTGAACTCGGTTAACAGAAACCACAAAATATGGTATACTAAAAGACAGTAAAATAACCAATGGGGGATATCCACGATGAGAGGTGAACAACAGGTTGAGGCTGCACTTAAGAGCTACGAGGATGTCGACAGTTGGAAGACAGTTATATTTCTTTATAATGCAGCCTTGAAAGAAGTGGGCACGAAGCTGGAGATATTAAACGACGAATTCCAGCATGTACACAAGTATAACCCGATCGAGCATATCAAGACCAGGATCAAGACGCCGGAGAGTATCGTAAAAAAATTAAAACGTTATGGCTATGAGACTTCCATTGAAAATATGGTCAAGTATATCAATGACATAGCGGGAGTGAGGCTGATCTGTTCTTTTACTTCAGATATTTACCGCCTTGCTGAGATGATAGGAAATCAGAGCGATCTCAAGGTGCTCTCGATCAAAGACTATATAAAAAATCCCAAAGAGAGCGGCTATAAAAGCTATCATATGCTCGTATCGGTTCCGATCTTCCTGTCGGACAGTGTGGTAGATACAAAGGTGGAGATCCAGATCCGGACGATAGCCATGGATTTCTGGGCGAGCCTGGAGCATAAGATCTACTATAAATTTGAGGGAAATGCTCCGGATTACATAAGCCGGGATCTCCGCGAATGTGCGAAGATGGTATCGGAACTGGACGAGAAGATGCTCTCACTTAATGAGGCAATCCAGGAATGTATTCTCCAGCAGGAGAACAAAGCTAATATGGACGATGTGGTGGAAAACGTGATCGGGAACAGAAAAGAACAGCCGAAGCTTCAGGCAAACGGAACTGAAGGATAGAGCTGGTGAAAAAAGAATATGCCAATAATAAAAGGCCTGATACAGACAAGTGCTGTATCAGGTCTTTTGCTACGCCTGTTTGTTTTCATCGTCAGCCGCCACTTCCGTGATGGATTTGACAAGCCCTGCGATACCCTGGATTTCTGAAGGAATGATGATCTTGGTTGCTTTGCCGTCGGCTGCTTTCTCAAATGCTTCAAGGCTTCTGAGTGTGAGGACGGCGTCGTCGGCGCCTGCTTCTTTTAAGAATCTCAGACCATCGGCAGTAGCCTGCTGAACTTTCATGATGGCTTCCGCTTCACCTTCCGCCTCGCGGATCATTTTCTCTTTCTCGGCTTCGGCTTTCAGGATCGCCGCCTGCTTTGCTGCTTCTGCCTCGAGGATGACAGATTCTTTCTGTCCTTCGGCGACAAGGATGGTAGACTTCTTCTCACCTTCCGCGCGAAGGATTGCCTCACGTCTCTCGCGCTCTGCTTTCATCTGCTTTTCCATCGCATCGCGGATCGCGGTCGGCGGGATAATATTCTTGAGTTCTACACGGTTTACCTTGATACCCCACGGATCTGTCGCCAGATCCAGTTCGGCGCGCATCTTGGTGTTGATCGTCTCGCGGGACGTCAGTGTCTGGTCAAGCTCGAGATCACCGATGATATTTCTCAGCGTGGTTGCTGTCAGATTCTCGATCGCTATGATCGGATTGGCAACTCCATAGCAGAACATCTTAGGATCCGTGATCTGATAGAAAATGACAGTATCGATCTGCATGGTAACATTATCTTTTGTGATTACAGGCTGGGGAGGAAAGTCCACTACCTGTTCTTTCAGGTCTATCCGTCTTGCCACCCGGTCAATAATGGGAACTTTGAAGTGAAGCCCGGTGCTCCATGTTGTAAGATAAGCTCCAAGTCGCTCGATAACGACCGCCTGCGCCTGATGTACGATCTTGACACAGGACATCAGGATAAGTACGATGAGAACCAGAACAATCACAAGAAGTATTGTTCCGATACTGATAAATGCCAGGTTCATGATAAATCCTCCTTATATTTTTCTACGATCAGTTTAACCCCTGATATTGAGATGATCTTTGCCAGATCACCTGCCTCGAGTATTTCATTGTTGTTCTGTGAGCGGACTGTCCATTCCTGTCCGTCAACGATGCTTTTGCCGGTCTGTTTTAAATTATCGACCCGCTCTGTGATCCGGATGATTTCTCCGATCTTGCTTTCGTAGTTGGTCTTTAACCGGTTACGGTTGAGATGTCGGGCAGCCCATGGGCGTGTGAAGATCATCAGCACGACAGACACGGCGAAGAACACGATGATCTGGACGATGAGATTCCCGCCGAGCGTGTTGACGGCCATTGCGGCCAGTGAACCTATGGCAAACCATATCGTAGTAAGGCCGACTGTGATCAGTTCAATAACGATCAGTACGATGAACAGCCCAAGCCAGATCAGGTTCAGGGCGGTTGTGGAAAGTGTCAGGATGTCTGATCCCATAAGTTGTCTCCTTTCTTTAAATAAATTCAATTTATTTTATCACATGTTATGCGCCTTTTGTCGAAAATAGTATGTAATTCTAAAAATTGTAAGAATTTCTTAATATTGTAACAGTTCGTCCGGCGTCCGCGAAAATGTGTTGATGCATTGAAACATTTTCGCTATACTGTATGGAGGGAAAAGTTTATCAGAAAGTAAAAGGTACGGAAGAATGACAGAACAGGTGCGGAAAAAAGGGATCGAGATCGGAGTGGGCCTTGCGCTCTATATCGCCGCACTGGCGATCGTATTTTATCAGGATATTCCGAAAGTGGGGGAGATGCTTCTGTTTCTTGCCGCCTATGCGGCGCTCTCTCTGACTACATATTGGGAACAGCTTAAGAAGATTGCAAAAGGACAGTTCCTGGATGAGAATCTGCTTATGATCCTTGCGACGGTAGGGGCGTTTGCCATAGACCGGCACAGCGAGGCTGTGGCGGCTATGTTGTTTTATCAGGTGGGTAAGCTGATTGAGGAGATATCCCTGAGCAGATCAAAAAAATCGATCGCGGAGTTTATTGACATCCGTCCGGAGTATGCCAATCTCAAGGTGGGGAATAAGGTCAAGATCGTGCCTCCCCAGCAGCTTGAAGTAAAACAGCTGATCGTTCTGAGGCCGGGCGAGAAGATTCCGGTGGACTCTGTCGTAGTATCAGGAACAAGCGCGATCGATATGAAAGCGCTCACCGGAGAATCAGAGCCAAGAGCCGTAAAGATCGGTGACAGACTATACAGCGGATGCATCAACCTGAACGGAGTGCTTGAAGCAAGGGTTGTGCGTTCCTATCATGAATCGGCGGCATCCAGAGTCATGAGCCTGGTGGAGAACGCTAATGAGAAAAAGTCTGACAGTGTCCGTTTTGCCGACAAGTTCACGAGGTATTATACTCCGCTGGTGATTTTGGCTGCTCTTCTTACGGTGATCCTGCCGCCGATGATCTTCGCCCAGTCGAAGATGGAGTGGATATACCGTGGGCTCATACTCCTGGTGGCTGCATGCCCGTGTGGTCTGATGGTATCGATACCGCTTGCTTTCCTGGGCGGGATCGGTTCCGCCTCAAAACAGGGAGTGCTTATAAAAGGAGGAGCTTATCTTGAGGATCTGACAGAAGTGGATACTTTTGTGTTTGATAAGACGGGAACGCTGACAGAGGGTGTTTTCCATGTGCGGCAGATCGTTCCATGGAAAAGAGAAGAAAAAGAGCTCCTCGAGCTGGCGGCTCTCGCTGAGTCTTATTCTAGTCATCCTATCGCCTTATCGTTAATGGAAGAGTATGGGAAAGAGATAGACAGAACGCGGATCGGAGAAATAGAAGAACAGCCTGGGTATGGGGTTCGGGCCATGGTGGACGGGAAAGAGATCTACGTGGGTAATACACGGCTCATGAACAGGCAGGGAATATTTTATCACCCGGTGACTGAAGCGGGAACAGTGGTTTATATAGCTGTGGACGGTCAGTATGCAGGATATATACTGATCTCCGATATCGTACGGAAAGATGCTCCGAAGCTGATCAGATGGATGCATAAAAGAGATCTGGATACAGTAATGTTTACGGGGGATAATGATAATGCGGCGGAAGCGGCGGCATCCGAATTGGGAATCGAAAGTGTATATTCAGAGCTGATGCCGGAAGATAAAGTCGCGCTTTTGGAAGAGTTCCGCGAAAACCAGATGGAAGGAGAAAAGCTGGCATTTGTGGGTGACGGAATCAATGACGCGCCGGTCCTTTCACTTGCAGACGTCGGTATCGCGATGGGCGGATTAGGAGCAGACGCAGCACTGGAAGCTGCGGATATCATTCTGATGGAGGACGAGCCGTCAAGGATTATCAGCGCCGTTCGGATCGCGAAGGCGACGCTGCGGTCAGTGAAACAGAACATGGTATTTGCGATCGGCATGAAAGTTCTGCTGATCGTTCTGGCGTTCTTTGGGTTTGTAACTATGCAGAATGCCATTATAGCTGACATGGTGGTTATGTTGATAAATATATTGAATTCATTCTGGATGATGCATTATCCGGAACAGGGAGTGTGAATGAAAATGAGAAAAAGATGGATCACGATTATAGCGGCGTGCGTTCTTGCGGCGGGAACAGCCGGCTGCGCAAATCCGCAGAAATCAGGTGTGGACGCACTGGAAGCGGGAAATTATGAAGAAGCATTGGCTGATTTTCAGGATATGACGGAAAGCGGCAGCAAAGACGATATAGCGGAGGGATACCGCGGGCTCGGTATGACCTACTATGAGAAGGAAGATTATGAGAATGCCCTTGACGCATTCAAACAGGCGGCGGATAACGGGGCCAAGCAGACGATAGAGATGTATAATCTGATGGGAATCTGCGCGATGCAGACAGGGGACTATGCTGCAGCGCTGGACTATATTCAGTCCGGGATCGCTCTTACCAGTACGTCGGACGGAGCCGACTCTGCGGATGCAGGACTTATCCGGGAGATGAAGTATAATGAGATCATCTGCTGCGAGAATCTGGCGGACTGGGAGAGCGCCAAAAAGAAAGTAACGGAATATCTGGAGTCCTATCCGGATGATGAAACAATGCAGAAAGAGTCGGAGTTTTTAGAGACACGGTAAGGTGTCCGGTCAGGAGAAAAACTATATGCATGAGACAGAACATATCGCTGAGAAAGTTATTCTCATAGGCCTCGATACGGGAAACCGGGAGTCTGCGGAACGTTCCCTGGATGAACTGGCCGAGCTGGCTAAGACTGCCGGAGCAGAAGTGGCAGGGCGGCTGATCCAGGCCAGGGAGACCGCCCATCCGGCAACCTATATCGGGAAAGGGAAAATAGAAGAATTAAAAGATCTGATCTGGGAGACGGACGCCACAGGGATCATCTGTGACGATGAGCTGACCAGCGCCCAGCTTGGCAATCTGGAGGGGGAACTCTCCTGCAAGATCATTGACCGGACGCTTCTGATCCTGGATATTTTTGCGGCCCGCGCCGTGTCAGGAGAGGGAAAGATTCAGGTGGAACTGGCGCAGTTGAGATACCGGGCGTCCCGTCTGACGGGGCTTGGAAGATCTCTCTCCCGTCTGGGCGGCGGCATCGGCACGAGAGGACCCGGTGAGAAGAAACTGGAGATGGACCGGAGACTGATCCGGGAGAGGATCAGCAGACTCAAGCGGGATCTGAAAGAGGTAGAAAAGCACAGAGAACTGATCCGGTCACAGCGCAGGCAGTCGGGTCTGAAGGTGGCGGCTCTCGTGGGTTATACTTCCGCAGGTAAGAGCAGTATCGAAAACGCGCTGACAGACGCCGGAATTCTGGAGGACGCCATGCTTTTTTCCACGCTTGATACTACCACCCGTTCCCTGATGCTTGACAACACGCAGGAGATCCTGATTACAGATACGGTAGGATTTATAAGAAAGCTGCCGCATCATCTGGTGGAAGCTTTCAAGAGCACGCTGGAGGAAGTGAAGTATGCGGATATTATCATACATGTGGTAGACGCGTCGAATCCTCAGATGGATGAACAGATGTATGTAGTATATGATACGCTGCGTCAGCTTGGGGTGGAAGATCGTCCTGTTATCACTCTTTTCAATAAGCAGGACCGTCTGGAAACAGAGCAGCGGCAACGGGATTTTCAGGCGGATTACTCCATCCCCACATCTGCAAAGACAGGGCAGGGCCTGGAGGAACTGAAGAAAGCGCTCCTTGAGATCCTGCGAAGAGATCAGATCTACATTGAGCGTCTGTACGGCTTTCAGGATGCAGGGAAAATTCAGCTTATCCGCAGTCATGGACAGCTTCTTTCAGAAGAGTATGTTCCGGAAGGAATCGCGGTAAAAGCGTATGTGCCTCAGAGTATTTACGGTAAAATATAGCGGCTGTGCTGCAACATCGGAAAGCTGTGTGGAGAGTAAGAAAGGTAGGAAAGCAATGATCATAATTGACAGAGAAAAATGTATCGGCTGCGGTCTGTGTGCGAAAGACTGCCCTGCGGGAAAGATAAAGATTGAAGAGAAAAAGGCGGTCTATGCGCCGGAGTGTATCCAGTGCGGACACTGTGTGGCTGTCTGTCCGCAGGAAGCGGTGTCGATCCCGGAGTATGATATGGATGATATTGAAACATATGATAAAGATACGTTTACAGTGGAGCCGGACCGATTTCTTCATGCGGTAAAGTTCCGCAGAAGTATCCGTAACTATAAGGACCAGCCGCTTGAAAAAGAGAAGATGGAGCGGATTCTGCAGGCGGGGAGATATACACCTACGGCTAAAAACAGTCAGGAATGCCGTTTTATCGTATTGCAGAATGAACTGGAAGATTTTAAACAACAGTTGTGGGAAACCGTTCCGGATCTGACAGAGCAGATGAAAAAGGACATGCCTCACTATGCGATGCTTTTCAAATTCATGTACAGGAAATGGAAGAAAGACCATTCGGATGATTCTTTGTTCTTTAATGCGCCGGCCTGTATACTGATCGCTTCGGAGAACCCGCTTGACGGCGGACTTGCCGCTGCGAATATAGAGAATATGGCGGTGGCGGAAGGAGCCGGCGTGCTGTACAGCGGATATCTCCAGAGGATCATCAGCGCATCTTATGAACTGAAAGATTGGCTCGGAATATCGGATCGGTCGCTGACCTGCTGTATGCTCATCGGATATCCAGCCGTTACATACAGAAGGACCGCGCCGAGAAAAAAGCCCGATATCGTGTGGCGATAAGGGATCGGAGAATCGCAAATTTACAGAATTGCCCCGTCCAGTCCGATGATCTGTCCGGTCAGGTAGGATGGACTTTCTGATAAAAGAAGAATCATCGCGGCAGTCTCTTCGGGGGTGCCGTACCGTCCTGCCGGAATCTCATCTTCCAGAGCAGTGCGCTCTTCCGAAGTCAGATGGCTGTTCATCTCTGTGTCGATTACCCCGCATGCAAGGGCGTTTACCTGGATATTGCTGGGAGCCAGTTCTTTCGCCAGCGCTTTCGTCAGGCCGTGAAGTCCGGCTTTTGCGGCTGAATAGGCAGCCTCACAGGAGGCTCCTGCAGTTCCCCACATGGAAGAAATATTGATGATTTTCCCCATTTTCCGGGAAACCATATAGGGAATCGCTTCCCGGCAGCAGTAGAAAGCGGACGACAGATCCGTGTCTATGACAGATCTCCAATCTTCATCCGACATATCTGTAAGCAGTCCGAAATATGCCCGTCCTGCATTGTTGACGAGTACGTCAAGACCGCCGCATGCGGAAGAGATCAAAGCGAACATGGAACGAACAATGTCCGGATTACTCACATCTCCGGGAAGTACGGCGCAAGTGCCTCCGGCGGATCTGATATCCTGTGCTACGGCCTCAAGCCGGTCTACAGAATTTCTGCAATTTATAAATACATGATAACCTCTGTCTGCAAAAGCAAGAGCACAGGCCCGGCCGATGCCTCTGGAAGATCCTGTTATCAGAACATTTTTTTTCATAACTACACCTCTCAATGGTTGTGATTGCGCTCAACGCAATTATAACATAGTTCCATATAAGGGAAAATATGAAAATTCATTGTACTTGTTCTCCGCCTGTGTTAAAATTTATTTGACAACTTGGATATTGGAAAGAAATCATCCTGAAGGGAGAACCTGCAGGGTGAGCAGATCTCTGAGGAGGGTATGACATGATAGATGACGCGATGGAGTTTGCGACGAAAGCACATGAAGGACAGTTCCGAAAGGGTACGAGACGCCCTTATATCGTCCATCCTATTGAAGTGGCAGATATCGTGTCAACTATGACGAAAGATGAAGAAGTAATCTGCGCGGCAGTACTTCATGATACGATCGAGGACTGCAGCGGGATTACGTGGGATATATTGAAACTCAGATTTGGCGGCCGGGTGGCGGATCTGGTTGCTCAGGAGAGTGAAGATAAGTCGCTGAGCTGGGAAGAACGGAAAGGGGCGACGATCAGCCGCCTGAAAGAAGCTCCCGTAGAGGTTCAGATGATCGGTCTGGCGGATAAGCTTTCCAATATGAGAGATATTGACCGGGATTACCCGGTGGAGGGAGACGGGCTTTGGAAACGCTTCCGCATGCAGAGCAAATCAGCGCTTGCCTGGTATTATAAAGGGATCAAAGAAGCTCTGAAAGATAATTTTTCAGGAGTGGAGGCTTATGAAGAGTACTGCCGGCTTGTCGATAAGAATTTCGGACCGGGTCCTGCTCATACTGAATGGATGAAAGAACAATGAAAATAATAGTTTGCGGCCGCTGGCCGGAGCATGGTATTAGTGTGATACATGTCTCCGGTCAGCTTTTTTTGCAATTGTGCAAACTTAACCAAAATCGGTCAGAAAATATGTGAATTATTTTGATTGATTTTGACTGAATATGACTGTATAATATAAGCATAAAAGGAAATGGAGGAAGCGAAATGATCTACACAGTTACTTTTAATCCGTCATTAGATTATATCGTCTCTGTCGATGATTTTAAGCTTGGACTTACGAACAGAACCAGCTCGGAGCTGCTCCTTCCGGGAGGTAAAGGGATCAATGTTTCTACGATCCTGACAAACCTCGGAATAGAGAGTACTGCACTGGGGTTTGTAGCCGGATTTACCGGAGCAGAGATCGTCCGCAGAGCGGAGGAGATTGGGATCCGATCTGATTTTATCCAGATAGACAAAGGAATTTCCCGTATTAATGTCAAGCTAAAGAGTATTGATGGAACCGAGATTAACGGGATGGGCCCGGATATCAGCAGAGAAAAGGTTGCGGAGCTTATGGAGAAGCTGGAGGTTCTCGGGGAAGGCGATGTGCTCGTACTGGCGGGAAGCATCCCGGCGTCTATGCCGGACGATATTTACAGTCAGATCCTGGAACGGCTTACCGGGAAAGGGGTTATGTTTATTGTGGATGCTACAGGGGATCTGCTCCTGAAGGTTCTGAAGTATCATCCTTTCCTTATCAAGCCAAACAATCATGAGTTGGGCGATATTTTCCAGGTGGAATTAAAGACAAGGGAAGAGGTAGTTCCCTATGGAAAGAAACTGCAGGAAATGGGCGCCAGAAATGTTCTTATCTCTATGGCAGGAGAGGGAGCGGTACTGGTAGCCGAAGACGGCAGCGTATATGACACTCCCGCGCCAAAGGGAGTCCTTGTAAACGCCGTGGGATCCGGAGATTCCATGGTGGCCGGGTTTACTGCGGGATGGATCGAGAAGAAAGATTACAGACACGCTTTCTATATGGGAGTTGCATCAGGAAGCGCAAGCGCATTTTCAGAGTATCTTGCTACTAAAGATGAGATTATGGATCTGTATAGTAAGATCGTATGAGATCAATGAAAGAAACAGCGTGGAAATATCAGATTTGAAAGTGAAAGAGAGGTTTGGAAAATGAGGATCACAGATTTGCTTGACAAAAGGAGTATATCCCTTACGGGAACTCCGAAGACAAAAAGCGAAGCTCTGGATCAGATTATCGATCTGATGGTAAAGAGCGGGAAGATCAACGACAGAGAAGCGTACCGGGCGCAAGTGTACGCCCGTGAGGAGGAGAGTACGACAGGAATCGGCGAGGGGATCGCGATCCCTCACGGAAAATGCGATGCGGTGGATAAGCCGGGGCTTGCCGCTATGGTTATCAAGGACGGCGTGGAGTTTGACGCCCTCGACGGTATGCCGGTAACACTTATGTTTCTTATCGCCGCACCAAATACAAAGGATAACGTACATCTGGACGTGCTGAGCAAACTCTCCGTTCTTATGATGGATGAAAACTTTGCAAATAATCTGAGAAATGCCCGGAGCGTGGACGAGTTCCTGGCGATCATTGACAAGGCGGACGAGGAGCAGAGTGATATCGATGAACGTCTTGCGGATACAAATCAGGAGGCGGCTGGAGGAGTGAAGATTCTGGCTGTTACATCCTGCCCCACAGGTATCGCCCATACCTATATGGCTGCAGAGGGGCTTGAGAAAGCGGCAAAGGCTAAGAACTGTTTTATTAAGATTGAGACCAGGGGCTCGGGAGGCGCCAAGAATGTGCTCACAGACGATGAGATCCGGGATGCGGACTGCATCATCGTAGCTGCGGACGCTCAGGTGCCGATGGAGCGTTTTGACGGAAAGAAAGTGATTGAATGCCAGGTATCGGACGGAATCAGCAAGGCGCCTCAGCTGATCGAACAGGCCATATCGGGAAATGTTCCTGTATACCATGGAACAGGCGAACATACGGCATCCTCATCGGGAAATGCCAAGTCCGGGGGAACAGGACATAAGATCTATACGCAGCTTATGAACGGAGTATCTCACATGCTTCCGTTCGTAGTCGGAGGCGGTATTCTGATCGCCATCGCATTCTTGATCGACGGACTGAGTGTGGATCTGAATTCTCTTCCGGCAGATCAGAGAGCAAACTTCGGAACGATCACCCCGGTCGCAGCGCTGTTCAAAGGAATCGGGGATACTGCGTTCGGCTTCATGCTTCCGGTACTGGCAGGTTTCATCGCCATGGCGATCGGCGACAGACCGGCTCTGGCAGTGGGATTTGTAGGCGGTATGATCGCATCCGGCGGAAAGTCCGGTTTCCTGGGAGCTCTTGTAGCCGGATTTGCAGCAGGTTATATTATTCTTGGTCTGCGGAAACTGTGCAGTAAGCTTCCGCCTGCCCTTGAGAAAATCGCGCCGGTCCTTCTGTATCCTGTCTTCGGTATCCTGATCATGGGTCTTGCGATGAATTTCATTGTAGAGCCGATCATGGGAGGTATCAATACAGCATTGAATGCAGGTCTTTCCGGCATGGGCGGAACAAGTAAGATCCTGCTCGGCCTGATCCTTGGCGGTATGATGGCTATCGATATGGGAGGTCCGTTTAACAAAGCCGCATATGTATTCGGTACAGCAGCGATTGCAGCAGGAAACTATGATATCATGGCAGCAGTCATGATCGGAGGAATGACGCCGCCGTGTGCCATCGCCCTCGCTACCTTGCTCTTTAAAAACAAATTTACGAAAGAACAAAGAGAAACAGGACCGACCAACTTTATCATGGGTCTTGCGTTCATCACAGAGGGGGCGATCCCATTTGCGGCTTCCGATCCGATCCATGTGCTTCCCTCATGTATCGCGGGTTCTGCTGTAGCAGGAGCATTGTCCATGGCATTTGGCTGTACTCTGATGGCGCCTCACGGCGGTATCTTCGTATTCCCGGTAGTGGGCAACG
The DNA here is from genome assembly GCA_019118885.1 of Candidatus Mediterraneibacter surreyensis. Classification (GTDB taxonomy): domain Bacteria; phylum Bacillota; class Clostridia; order Lachnospirales; family Lachnospiraceae; genus Mediterraneibacter; species Mediterraneibacter surreyensis. The sequence continues at coordinate 87,559 of DWYB01000086.1, forward strand.
CACTTCTGTATCTTGTAGCGCTGATAGTAGGAACAGTTGTTTCGGCACTTCTGCTCGGATTATTGAAAAAGAAGGTGGATGAATCATAAAATATGGCGTACAATAGAGGAAATACAAACGATAAAAGAGGTTGTTATGTTATCAGAACAGAGATATGAAAAGATACTCTCTCTTCTGGAAGAAAAGAAGAGTATAACTGTAGCAGAGATCACAGAACTCCTTGGTATTTCCGAATCCACTGCACGCCGCGATATTACGGCTTTGGATAAAGCCGGAAGACTGACAAAAGTATTCGGAGGAGCCGTGACAAGCGACGGCTCCTTTGTTATGCAGGAACCGACGGTAGCACAGAAAGTAGAGATTCAGAAGGCGGAGAAGATACAGATTGCCCGATGGGCGGCGGATCTTATAGAAGATTCGGATTTCGTCTATCTTGACGCCGGAACGACAACCGGGTATATGATCGAGTCACTGGCGCGGACAAAAGCTACATTTGTAACGAACGCAGTGGCGCATGCACAGAAACTGGCGGCTCAGGGGAACAGGGTCTTTCTCGTAGGAGGAGAACTGAAAAGTTCAACCGAGGCGGTAATCGGTGCTCAGGCTATGGAGACACTGGAGAGATACCATTTCACAAAGGGATTTTTCGGAACGAACGGGATTACCAAGAATGAAGGGTTCACTACTCCGGATGCAGGGGAGGCCCAGATCAAGCGCACGGCCATGTGCCAGTGCAGGAAATGTTACATCCTTGCGGATAGTACTAAGTTCGGGAATATCAGCGCGGTTACTTTCGCTTCATATGAGTCTGCCCTGATCCTTACCGAGAAGCTCCCGGAGGGATATCAGAAAGAACGGAAGATCATTCTCTGCGAATGATCCGTATTAAGAAAATAAGGCTTCGTATCTGCCGCACCGGTATCCGCCGGCAGATACGAAGCCTTTTTAGAACCTGCGCTTACGGGAGCAGGAAAGCATACATTACTACAAAATGGCAGGCGCTTCCGCCCATTACGAAGAGGTGAAAGATCTCGTGGCTGCCGAAATTTTTATGTTTGCTGTTGAAAAGCGGGAGTTTCAGCGCGTAGATGACGCCGCCCACTGTATAGATGATTCCGCCTGCCAGCAGCCATCCAAACGCCGCCGGGGACAGATTGTTCAGCAGCTGGGTGAATGCAAGGACACATGTCCATCCCATTCCGATATACAGTACGGAAGATACCCATTTCGGACAGTATACCCAGAACGCTTTGATAAGGATACCCGCGATGGCGATGGCCCACACGATCGAGAGAAGGATGATCCCGGTTTTCCCCTTCAGCACCAGTAGGCAGACCGGAGTGTAGCTGCCTGCTATGAGGACTGAGATCATCATATGATCGATCTTCTTCAATATAGTGTTGACCTTTTCAGAAATATCGAATGTATGGTACGTAGTGCTCGCCGCATATAATAAGATCAGGCTTGCAGCGTAGATGGCCAGGGAAATGATATAGACCCTGCTTGGTTCGCTGGCGGCTTTGATCAGCAATGGAACTGCTGCGAAAATGGCCATCAGCATGCCGATAAAATGTGTGATAGCGCTGCCCGGCTCTTTTATGTGTCTCTTTTTCTCGATAGTTTTTGTGTTTTTCATATTATGCACCTCCCCGGATGTCTGAAAAACAATAAGTGGTTTTTAAAACTACATCTAGTATATGCATATATTACATCAGAGATTCATAAAAATCAATTATAAAATTGTACAAAATAAAAGCCGGAGTAATCCGGCTTTTGTAAAATATAGAGATTATGTGATTTTTATTTGATAAGTGTGCCTGTTTTCCCCTTCAGCGCTTCTTTTACTTTGTCGAAAGAAGTAATGTAAGCGCAGCGGCCTTCCCCTTTCTCGATAAACTCAACGGCAGCGCGGAACTTCGGATACATATTGTAGACGCCGAAGTGTCCTTCTTCCATATATGCCTTTGCCTGATCAACACTGATCTCTCCCAGAGGCTCTTCATTCTCCTGGCCCATATTGATGCATACCTGCTCAACATTTGTAAGGATGATGAGCATATCCGCATTAATTCCTTCCGCTAATTTTCCGGCAGCCAGGTCTTTTTCGATAACAGCGCTGGCGCCTTTTAGATGATTGTCCTGTTCCATGACCGGAATTCCTCCGCCTCCTGCGGCAATGACAACCTGATCTGCGTCCAGAAGCGCGTTGACTGCGTCAAGTTCTACGATCTTCACCGGATTTGGGGCGGATACGACACGTCGGAATCCTTTTCCCGGTTCCTCGATCACATAGTTTCCTTTTTTTCGCTCCTCGTTGGCTTCCTGAGCATTCATATAGCGGCCAAGTACTTTTGTAGGTGTGTAAAACGCATCGTCATACGGATCCACGATAACCTGAGTCAGGATCGTGCTTACCGTGCGGTAGATCCCGCGGTTTAACAGCTCTTCACGGATGCCGTTCTGAAGATCGTAGCCGATATATCCCTGGCTCATAGCAGAGCAGACAGACATAGGGCAGGCAGTGTACTCGGGATGTGCTTTGGCAAACTCATTCATGGCTGTATGGATCATACCTACCTGAGGCGCGTTGCTGTGTGTGATGGCAACTTTGTACCCCTCTTCGATCAGATCAGCGATGCATTTTGATGTGTGCGCAATGGCAGCTTTCTGCTCCGGCAGCGTTGTACCCAGAGCGCGGTGTCCTAAAGCTAAAACAACTCGTTTTTTCATAATGTCTCCATTCCGCCGCCCAATCCGGGCGGCATTCTATATTTCATTTGGTTGTATAAGAAATAACTTATCAAAAAGTTTACTATCTTTTTCGATAAAAATCAACTGTCACGGCAGAGTATCTGAGTTCAGCTAATGACTATGGAAAGGACGATATCGGCAATAAACAGCAGATAGAGGAGGATGCAGAGCGATATCCTTCTGGAATGTCCTAGTTTCATGTACCTGTCTGTCCATTTCGGCGCCAGATAGTACAGGAAAGCACAGCCGATCAGAGCGAATGCGATGGATCCGCCAAGATAGATCCTGCCGTTCAGGTTCAGAACAAATTCGCTGTAATCCCGAAGCCTTTGTCCGGTCAGCAGTTCTGCTCCCAGGTTGGTCATATATTCGAGAATCGAATACAGGATCATATTCAGCAGAAATACAAGGACCGGCTTTTTGAGCAGGCGTTTCCATAATAACAGGATAAGAATACCATATATACCGTAGAGTGGAGTCCATGGATCGAAAAGTATGGAAGTTCTGTCAAAAGTTCCGGTATTGAGCAGACGTATCACTGTTTCCAGCAGCCATCCGAAGATGGAAAACGCCGGGAATAAGAACAGGTAAGAAAGAAGATCATATCTTCGGTCCGCTCTGAGCGGTGAACGTACTGCCCTGAGGGGAGGCTGTACGGAAAACAGAAATACCGGGTACTGCTCAGGAGCAAAATAGGAGATCTTCGTGTAAGGCCCCTGAGAATCGTCGTACAGAGCCTTGCTGATAAGAAGCTCGTCTTCGGAAGGAACATGCTCGAGATAGGAGTCGTTCAGCATCTCATATCCGGGGGATCTGGATAGTACATAGTTTCTGCGCAGTGTCGCGTAAAGTTCTGCCCGGCAGGATGCAAGATATGGATTCACAAAAACAAAATCAAGCAGTCCGAACGTAAACAGCGAAAGAAACTTCCAGCCGAAAAATGAAAGATCCAGCATAAAATATTTCCTTTTATTGTGTTTCATAAGCTGCTTTGAGAGAGAAAACACCTCTTTCCTGCTGATCTTTGGATTTTCAGCCAGAATATAAGGAATAAGAATATATTCATAATGTTTTATGATTCCACCTGCGATCGTGAAATTCCACAGGAATTGCAAGAAAGATCTTGTAAACATTACCCATGCGGGATGGGAAAGATAGCGCAGCTTATACAGGAAAAATATCTTTGAGATCGGTGTTCGCCGATAGTTGCGGTTTTCGAGAAAAAAGCGCTTTTCACCGATCAGCAGCAGATTGCTGATAAAGATCTGATAGAAAAAGGCAAATATTATGCTGATGGCCGGCACTATGGCGGCGACGGTAATATTTTCGGTCAGAAAATAATTGACTGCCCGTAAAGTATTAAAGAAAACCGATATATTTGTTGAGAACAGGTCAATCGCCAGAGAACCGACGCCGTATACTATATCGCTGGATATATCGGAAAACGGCGTGCCCTCCAGCAGATGACCAAGAGTGTCGAGTACTGTCTCGGAATTGGGAATATCAGGTGTAAAAGCGGCGTCAGAAGACGGCGCTGCGGATGGAAACTGCAGATTGAGAAAAGTGGTGGATACGGCGTATGCTGTTGTGAGCATGGCAATGAGAAAGCAGACAGATATCATACTCAGATAACTCTGCTTCATCAGTGCGATAGCTTTCTTTTTTATTGTCTTACGTTTCCACATGGTAATTCCCCTTTCCTATGCTTTCGGCTGTTTGTGCAGTGTCTCATGTTCCAGTCTGATCTCGGAGAAGCAGTCCGGAGCAGTCCATGTACTGTTTGTCGGAGTCAGGATCGCTTTGTACGGGAACGGACCGGCGCCGCATTTCCGAAGCGCTGCGAGAGCCTGGTTCAGTCTGTTGTCACTTAAGAAACAGAAGATAAGCATTGGATCCGGAAGCTCATCGCCTTCAAAGACGCCTTGTGCAGGTTCTATGTCTTTCATACCTGCAAGTAGGCCCAGGGGCTGGTTGTAATCTTCTATTGCCACTTTCTTTAACCGGATATGGAGCGGGAATAGAGCCATTTCAATTTTCAAAAGCTCCTCCTTTGCCGGCGGATTAAAAAGCAGGATCGTTTCTTTCATATTTATAACCTCCATGATATTCAGAATTTTTAAAAAGTATATATCTACTATTGTAAGTCATTATGCCCGAAAAAGGAACTGTTTTTCAGATTCCGCATATGTTGTTTATAGAAGAAAGCTGCAGTTTGTAAAAGATTCGGGGAACAGGGAGAATTTAGAACGGCGGTCATAAGCGAACTGAAAGTGTTGGGAGGGAAAGAAATGAGGCTCTGTGAACTTCGGAATAAGGAAGTGATCAATATATGCAGCGGCAGACGCCTGGGCTGCATTGTGGATGTGGAAATCAACGTATGCAGCGGAGAAGTGGAGGCCGTCATCATTCCCGGCCCCGGAAAGATCTGCGGCTTCCTCGGAACGGACAGCGAGTATGTAATCCCTTTCGCCTGTGTGCGTAAGATCGGGCCGGATATTGTGATCGTGGAGATACAGGAAGAAAAGTTTTTGCAAAAGTTTTAACGATTGTGTATAATGTACGCAGATTACTAACTGCTCCTTTTGGGAGCACGTGAGAAAGGCGGAATATATTATGAGATGTCCATACTGTGGAAACCCGGATACCAGAGTTATAGATTCCAGACCGGCCGAAGATAAAAGCTCCATCAGGCGGCGCCGTTCCTGCGATGAGTGCGGACGGAGATTTACGACTTATGAGAAAGTGGAGACGATCCCGCTGATCGTCATCAAGAAGGATAACAACCGGGAGCAGTATCAGCGGTCCAAGATTGAAAAAGGCATCCTGAGCGCGTGTTATAAGCGCCCGGTTCCTGCTGATGCCATTCAGAAGACTATTGACGCCGTGGAGCTGGAAATCTTTAACCGGGAAGAAAAAGAAATTCCCAGCAGCGTGATCGGAGAGATCGTAATGGAGAAGCTTGAAGATCTGGATCCGGTGGCTTATGTCCGGTTCGCATCCGTCTACAGGGAGTTCAAGGATGTGAATACATTTATGGACGAGCTGAAGAAGTTTCTGCAGTAGAATATGCGTACTTATAAGCTTACGATCGCATATGACGGTACCAGATACCAGGGATGGCAGAGGCAGGCGAATACAGACCAGACGATACAGGGGATCCTTGAACGGGTGATATCCGGTGCGGCAGGTTATCCGGTTGAGGTAAACGGCTCCGGAAGGACGGATGCGGGAGTCCATGCGTCGGGGCAGACTGCCAGCGTGGCGCTTCACGGGCTGGAGAAAGAGATATTTTTCACAGAAGAGATCAACCGGATGCTCCCGGGAGATATCCGGATCCTCGGGGCGGATCTTGTGAAAAACGGATTCCACGCCAGAAAGAGTGCCGTGGGAAAGGTGTATGAATACCGGATCGATACTGGTAACAAGCCGGATGTGTTCCGGCGCCGTTATTGTTACCACTTTCCACATGAACTTGATCTGGAGGCAATGCGAAAAGCGGCCGGATATCTGACGGGAACCCACGAATATGCGGCATATACAGATAAAAAAGATGAAAAGTCCACAAAACGGACGATTTATGATATAATGGTCAGCGGACAAGGCGGCAGTGTCTCTATCCGATACGACGGAACGGGGTTCTTGTACCATATGGTAAGGATCCTGACGGGAACACTGCTTGAGGCAGGGATTCACGAGCGCATTCCTGAAAGTGTGCTGGAAGCTCTGCATACGAAAGAGAGAGGACAGTCGGGGTTTCTTGCTCCGGCGCGAGGCCTGTTCTTAAGGAAAGTTCGCTATCCCGTCTGACAGGGGCGCAGAAGAGATGCGCCTCTGCAGGATGATGAGGAGAGCTCAGGGGCAGGTAGAGATATCTGCCCCGCTTAATTTTTCTGGCGCCGGAACTGCAGGATGCAAGAGGGCGCAAAGGAGGTATGCATGAAACTGATATCATGGAATGTAAACGGGATCCGGGCGTGTGTCCAGAAAGGATTCCTTGACTTTTTTAAAGAGGCGGACGCCGATATCTTCTGCATCCAGGAGACGAAGATGCAGGAAGGGCAGCTTGAACTTGATCTGCCTGGGTACCACCAGTATTGGAACTATGCCGTGAGAAAAGGCTACTCGGGAACAGCGGTATTTACAAAACAGGAGCCGTTGAGCGTCACTTACGGCATCGGGATCGAGGAACATGATCAGGAAGGACGCGTCATCACCTGTGAGTTTGACGACTTTTATTTCGTTACAGTATATACCCCGAACTCGCAGAACGAACTGGCAAGGCTTGACTACCGCATGAAGTGGGAAGACGACTTCCGGGTTTATCTGAAAAAGCTGGAGGAGACGAAGCCGGTTATCGTGACCGGGGATATGAATGTGGCTCACGAAGAGATCGACCTGAAGAATCCAAAGACGAACCGGAAGAATGCAGGATTTACTGATGAGGAGAGACAGAAGTTTACAGAACTTCTGAATGCGGGATTTATCGATACGTTCCGCTATTTCTATCCGGATCAGACCGGGATCTATTCCTGGTGGTCGTACCGCTTCAGCGCCCGTGCCAAGAACGCGGGATGGCGCATCGACTATTTCTGCGTGTCAGAGAGTTTAAAGGACAGGCTTGTGGACGCGAAGATCCTGACGGACGTTATGGGATCGGATCACTGCCCGGTGGAGCTTGACATCAAATAGCTTATTATAGGAGGATGGATTGAAATGACAAAGATAGATATTATCTCCGGTTTCCTCGGAGCCGGAAAGACGACACTGATCAAAAAGCTGCTCTCAGAGGCGTTTGCCGGAGAGCAGGTCGTACTGATCGAAAATGAATTCGGAGAGATTGGGATCGACGGAGGTTTTTTAAAAGAATCCGGGATTGAGATCCGTGAGATGAACTCGGGGTGCATCTGCTGCTCGCTTGTAGGCGATTTCGGAAAATCCCTTCGTGAAGTAGTGGATACTTATCATCCGGACCGCATCCTGATCGAGCCGTCAGGCGTGGGCAAGCTCTCCGATGTGATCAAGGCAGTGCAGGATGTACAGGCTGAGATTGACGCGGAGCTCAACAGTTTTACAACTGTAGTAGATGTGACAAAATGCAGGATCTACAGAAAGAACTTTGGAGAATTCTTCAGTAATCAGATCGAGTATGCAGGCGCGGTCATCTTAAGCCGTACGGATAAGGCGAAACCGGAGAAGATCGAGGAGAGCGTTGCCCTGCTCAGAGAGCTCAATGACAAGGCACCGTTTATCACCACTCCGATCGCTCAGCTTCCGGGCAAAAAGATCCTTGAGACAATGGAGTCAGGCAAGTCTCTGGAGGAAGAACTTCTTGATGAGATCATCTGTCCGGAGTGCGGTCATCACCATGAAGAAGGCGAGTGCTGCGGTCATGACCATGAGCATCATCACGAACATGACCATGAAGACCACGACCATCACCATGACCATGAGGATCACGATCATCACCATCATCACGATCATGAGCATGATCACGAGGGTCATCACCATGATCATGACCACCACCATCATCATGACCATGCAGGGCATCATCATGCGGATGATGTGTTTACGAGCTGGGGACGCGAGACGATCCATACTTATACGAAAGATCAGATCAGCGATATTCTGAAAACGCTGGAATCAGACAGCAGCTATGGCAATGTCCTGCGCGCCAAGGGAATGGTAGCCGGAGCTGACGGCGAGTGGATTTACTTCGACATGGTTCCGGAAGAGCATGAAGTCCGCACCGGAGCGCCGGAGTATACAGGACGTATCTGTGTGATCGGAGCGGAATTGAATGAGGACAAGCTGGCAGAACTTTTCGGAGTGGCTTAGGCAGGTTCCCGGTGAAAAGTAATTAAAGATGGGAGAGAACGGATATGACTGAACCTGATGTTATGGTTTATCTTATGACAGGTTTCCTGGACAGCGGAAAGACTCAGTTCCTTACATTTACGCTGAAACAGGATTACTTTCAGATCGACGGCAAGACTCTTCTGATCCTCTGCGAAGAAGGCGAGGAAGAATACGATCCGATGGAAATGCTCAAATACGGAGTTGTAATAGAGAAAGTAGAGGATCAGGAAGATCTGACTGCAGAGTGGCTCGAAGAGATGAACAGAAAACATGAGCCCGAGCGTGTCGTGGTGGAATACAACGGCATGTGGAAAGTAAGTGATTTTGAGAATATGAAGCTTCCTGACGGATGGGGCATAGAGCAGAAGATAACTACCGTGGACGCCAGCACATTTCAGATGTATCTGACCAATCTGAAACCGCTGTTCGTGGAGATGGTCAGGGGCGCCGATATGGTGCTCTTTAACCGGTGCGAGGATATCAAACCTCTGGCCGGATATCGCCGAAGTGTAAAAGTGGTGAGCCCCCAGGCGGAAGTAATATTCGAGGATGAGCAGGGCGAGATCGAGAACATTTTCGAGGACGAGGTGCCTTATGATCTGAAAGCTCCGGTCATTGAGATCGCTAAAGAGGATTACGGCATCTGGTATGTGGATATGATGGAGAATCCGGACCGCTATAAGGGAAAAGTAGTGGAATATGTTGCAAAAGTGCTGAAACCAAGGACATTCCCTGCAAAAGTATTCATGGCAGGCCGCATGGCGATGACATGCTGCGCGGACGATACGTCATTCCTCGGCTATGTGTGCAGAAGCGCTTATGCGCCGAAGCTTAAACCCGGACAGTGGGTGAAGATCCGGGCGAAGATACGGTTTGCAAATGTGTCGGTCTACCGTGGGGAAGGTCCTGTTCTGGAAGCAGAGAATATAGAGCTTGCAGACCCTATAGAGGAACTGGTATACTTCAATTAAAAGTTGCGGGGATGAAATCTTTTTGCCCCGGTATTATGTAAAATATCAATATCAGCAGGAGGTACTTGGAAATGGAGAAAAAATATGATGTGATCGCTCTTGGCGAGCTTCTGATCGATTTTACAATGAACGGACAGAGCGAACAGGGGAACAATATGTTTGAGGCGTGCCCGGGAGGAGCGCCGTGCAATGTGCTGGCTCTTCTCAATAAGATGGGAAAAAAGACGGCATTTGTCGGAAAAGTCGGAAAGGATCAGTTCGGCACATTGTTGAAGGATACGATCACGGATGCGGGAATCGATGCATCACATCTTGTAATTGACGATAAAGTAAATACGACACTGGCATTTGTACATACATTCCCTGACGGAGACCGCGAATTTTCTTTTTACCGCAATCCGGGAGCTGATATGATGCTTGCAGAGGAAGAGGTGGATCCGGGATTTATCGCACAGGCAAAGATCTTTCACTTCGGCACACTTTCAATGACACATGACGGCGTGAGAGCGGCCACGAAAAAAGCGATCCAGGCGGCGAAAGATGCCGGTTGTCTCGTTTCCTTTGACCCGAATCTGCGTCCGCCGCTCTGGTCTTCTCTTGACCTTGCAAAAGAGCAGATGGAATACGGATTCGGCGTATGCGATATCTTAAAGATTTCCGATAATGAGATCCAGTTCGTGTCGGGAAAAGAGGACTATGATGAGGGAATTGCTTACCTCCAGGAAAAATACAATATTCCGATGATCCTTCTTACTATGGGAAAAGACGGAAGCCGCGCATACTACAAAGGAATGCGCGTAGAGCGTCCGGGATTTACTGTCAAGGCGATCGAGACGACAGGCGCGGGCGATACATTCTGCGGAAGCACACTGAACTATATCGTGGAGCACGGATTTGACGATCTGACAGAAGACCAGTTAGGCGAACTGCTTACATTCGCAAACGCAGCCGCAGCGATCGTGACGACAAAGAAAGGCGCGATCCGGTCCATGCCGGAGAGGGCGGAAGTAGAAGCACTGATCCGCGGATAAAATTTTGATTTTTCGGACTGATAAAGTATCCGCCGGGAGGCAGGTATTGCTAACGCACACATTTTCATTCGGTCGCAGCGTAACGGTACATAAGAGCGCAAAAGACGCGCTCTAAGTGCCGACGCCGCTCCAACGGTGCGTACGAAATACCTGCCTCCCGGCTGCTTTCATTCCCAGACCGAAAATTCTCATGCAAACGGGTAGAAGAAGCGACTTACTCGACTATAATCTCATTATTTCGGCCGATATAGGATTTGTTGATCTTCCGGTTCGAATTCGAACCGCATTAATTTCTGGTCCGCTTGAATAATATTCATCTGCAGGACCATCCCGTGTCAAGCCTGCGAAGCACCTGTTTACAGGCAAGGGCTTGACACGGGATGTTCTCTGCAGATATAAGACGAACAAGCGGAACCAGAAATCTCCATAACCGGGAACGGTTCTCCGCCAGACCAATAAATAACTTCTTCTCTATTATTTACCCCTTTAACCGGTTTCTTTAGCTTTCATATTTGTCGGACTGGCTGCCGAATCCGATAAAGCAGAAACAGATGGAGACGAGGCATCGAAAGAATTTAAAGAGATGACTGGTATGTGAGGAAGGCGACTTCGAAGTAATTCGATGGAAAAGTTAAGGCTCTGAATGATGACGTTAAGCCTGAAAATGGGGTGTTTGAGTCGAAGACGAGTTTCCCATTTTCAGGCTTTGTTTTTAGTCAGCTTTCAGAACCTTTAATTTTTCCCGAATTACGGAGCGGAGCCTGAAGCACATGCCGGTTATCTTAAAAAGTATTTCATTGCCTCATCTCCGTCTGATTTCGGACCTTATCCCATTGGCATTCAGTCCGAAAAATCGAAATTTCATTTATTTGATAAACATCGCATCCCCGAAACTGAAGAACCGATATCTCTCCCTCACTGCTTCTTCATATGCCGCCAGCACATGTTCTTTTCCCGCCAGTGCGGACACAAGCATGATCAGTGTGGACTCCGGGAGATGGAAGTTGGTGATCAGGCAGTCCAGTGCTTTAAAGCGGTATCCCGGATAGATAAAGATCTCCGTCCAGCCGCTGCAGGCTTTCAGGTGACCGTCTTCGTCCGCCGCGGATTCGATAGTTCGGCAGCTCGTTGTACCGACGCAGATTACACGTCCGCCGCTGTCTTTGGCACGGTTGATCTTCTCCGCGGCCTCTTCATTTATCATATAGAACTCAGAGTGCATATGATGGTTCTCCACGTCGTCCACTTTGACCGGTCGGAATGTTCCTAAGCCCACATGAAGAGTCACGCGGGCGATATCAACGCCTTTTTCTTCGATTTCTTTGAGCAGCTCCGGCGTAAAGTGAAGCCCCGCAGTCGGTGCCGCGGCAGATCCGGAATGCTCCGCGTAAACTGTGTTATATCTGTCTTTATCTTTGAGCTGATGCGTGATATACGGAGGCAGAGGCATCTGTCCCAGCTGGTCAAGTATCTCTTCAAAGATCCCTTCATACTCAAAATGGATCAGACGGTTTCCTTCATCCACAATATCTACCACTTCGCCTACAAGCAGCCCGTCACCGAAGCTTATCCTTGTGCCCGGTTTTGCCTTGCGCCCCGGCTTTACGAGCGTCTCCCAAACATCGTCCGCGCCTCTTTTTAAGAGCAGGACTTCGATCTTCGCCCCCGTCTCCTCTTTTGCTCCGATCAGCCTCGCCGGGATTACTTTTGTGTCATTGATGACCAGACAGTCTCCCGGATTTAAATAATCGATAATATCACGGAATACGTGATGCTGTATCTCTCCGGTCTCCTTGTCCAGTACCATAAGTCTGGAAGAGGAACGGTCTTCCAGAGGATCCTGGGCGATCAGCTCCTGCGGCAGGTCATAATAAAAATCACTTGTTTTCATACTGTAAACCTATTCCCTTCGACAAACGAGCCCTGTATGCATTCCACACAAGGCCCGCCTGTATTATTACTTTGTTTTACTGTGTCCTGAGCTCTGCATTCATTTTTTTGCCGAGCTTTTTCATCACCTGATTTGCAGCATTTTCTATCTCCTGAGACGTCAGAGTCTTCTCATCCGATCCGATCGTCAGTCTGATGGTCACGGATTTCTTTCCGGATGGTATCTGTTTTCCTCTGTATTCGTCCACAAAGGAGGCATCCTTAAGAAGCGCGCTGGCCTTCTTCTTGCCCATGACCGCGTCATAGATATCATGCCATGACGCATCCGCGTCAAAGAGCATGGAAATGTCATAATCTGTCTCCGGATACTCTGCCAGATGGGTAAATTTATTCGTTCTGGATTTCAGCGGCTTCAGCTTCGTTGCATCCAGTTCGAACAGCATAACGGACAGGTTCTTGATGCCGCACTCCATGGAAACTTTCTTTGCGACCAGTCCCATGTCTCCGATCTTCTCATCTCCAAGATAGATATTAAGCCACACAACGTTGTCAGCCCACACCGGTTTCTCTTCTTTTCTGAACTCATACGCTTCCATATGCGTATAACGCGGCATATACTCAAGAACACCTTTTGCCTCTCTGAAGAGCGCGTTGATGTCTTTCACGCTGCTCGCGAAAGCCGCTCCGATATGCCTGCGCTGCTCCGGAAGAGATTCTGTCTCATCATATACAGATGTGTAATTTTTATCGAAAAATACCTGAGCCTCCTCAAAAATAGAGAAATCATTGTAATAGCGCTCATTTTTCGCAACTGCCTCGCACAGGTTCGGGAGCAGGGAAGAACGGATATATCCCAGTTCCGGTGCCGGCGGAGTGGAAAGCCTCAGTATTCCGTCCGTGTTCTGAAGGACCGCATTTACGAACACATCATTCATCCACGGGTAGGTATATACTTCCTGCATGCCGCAGCGGATCGCGAGATACTCCTTGATATTTCTGACAAGGTTCTTATCTTTCTGGTTGATCGCACCGGTAAAGGAAGTCGTGAACGCTGTGGCGTCGAAGTTGTCATACCCGTACATTCTGGCAACTTCCTCCATCACGTCATCCTTGATGGAGATATCGCCTGTAGAACGCCATGTCGGCGCAGTCACATGCATGTTGTCGACGTCGATCTCCACCTCGAATCCGAGTTTTTCAAGCTTGCCCCGGATTTCATCGTCTGTCAGATGTTTTCCAAGTCTCTTCTCAAGCCATGCAAGGCTTACGTCGATCTGCGCTCTCTCCAGCTTCTTCACATAGTTGTCGCAGAATCCTGTCACCTTCAGTTCCGGATAAAGTTCTTTGAAATAGTACATGGAAAGGGCAAGCGCCTGATCACATCTCTCAGGATCGATCGCTTTCTCATATCTGGAAGACGCCTCTGTACGTGTATCATAGCGCAGCGCCGTACGCCGGATTCCGGCAGCCTCAAAGTTTGCAACCTCCAGAATCACCCTCTCTGTCTTGGGAAGGATGGAATCCTTGGCTCCGCCCATAACTCCTGCAAGTGCAACCGGTCCCTCGGAGTCCGTGATCACAAGATCGTCGTCGCAGAGCGTAAGTTCGTTGTCGTTTAAGAGGAGCAGCTTCTCTCCTTCGGACGCATGTCTTACCACGATGTGGTCCGTGATGTTATCCGCGTCAAATGCATGCGTTGGATTTCCAACTGCAAGCATGACATAGTTTGTAATATCTACAAGCGCGTTGATCGGCCGCATTCCAGCTTTCCAGATCCGGTTCTGCATTTTGTACGGCGACGGCTTCACGCTCACGCCGGACATCTCAACGCCGATGTATCTTGTACATCTGTCCGGCGCGTCGATCTCAACCTTAAAATCAGACTGGACGTCTGTCTCAAAAGGTTTGATTTCTTTGAGCGGCAGGTCATAGAGCGCCGCGATCTCGCGCGCGATCCCGTAATGTCCCCAGAGATCCGGTCTGTTCGTCATTGACTTATTATCGATCTCGAGAAGGATATCATTCATATCCAGCGCATCGGCAAGAGAAGTACCTGCCGGCACGTCGAACGCAGACAGATCCAGAATCTCTGCTTCCTGCTCTGCCGGGAACAGCTCTCCCAGCCCGATCTCATCGGAAGCGCAGATCATACCGTACGACTCGACTCCGCGAAGTTTGGAATTTTTGATCACTACCGGTTCGCCTTCCCCGTGCCAGCGGACAACTGCGCCCGGACAGGATACGGCAACGCGCATCCCTTCTTTCAAGTTGATGCCTCCGCAGACGATATCCTTGATCTCTCCGCCGCCGATGTCCACCTTGCACACTCTCAATCTGTCCGCATTGGGATGGGGTTCGATCTTTTCGATGACTCCCACCAGCATATTGTCAAACCGGCGTGCAAGATCTTCCACGTCCTCCACTTCCACTGTGGACATGGTCAGGTCGTAGGCCAGTTTTTTCAGATCCGCATCCTCCGGAATATTCACATAATCCTTGATCCATGATAATGATAACTTCATTTTTTCTCTCCTTATCTAAACTGTTTCAGGAATCTTAAATCAGCGCTGTGGAACAGTCTC
>DWYB01000087.1 GCA_019118885.1 Candidatus Mediterraneibacter surreyensis
GATGAGGGGATACTGTCCTTTGACAGAAATCACTTTGTACTGAAATGACAGAACTGAAGAGCAGACAGAACAGTCAGATCGGACTGCCTGGTCAGAAGGATATCTGTTCTGCATATATTTTCACAAGTTCCAGTGCAACCGCACACGCTGCGTCCATACCTTCGACTGTGATATGCTCATATGGCCCGTGATATCCGTGACCGCCGGTTCCCAGGTTGGGACAGGGCAGTCCTTTGAAGCTTAGCTGGGCGCCGTCTGTGCCGCCCCGGATTGGGAGGATCAGCGGTGTGACGCCTGCATTCCGGCAGGCTTTTTTTGCATTCTCGATCAAGTGCATACAGCCGGAGATGATTTCGGCCATGTTGCGGTACTGGTCTGTTATGGTGAGGGCAGCAGTGCCGCGTCCCCATTTCTGATTGATCTTTTTTTCTATATTCCGAAGTGTCTCTTTGCGCTCTTCAAATTTCGCTGCATCATGATCCCGGATGATATACCGGAGTACTGCATTTCCCACATCACCTTTCATGTCAATGAGATGATAGAAGCCCTCGTATCCGTCTGTATCACGCGGTGTTTCTCCCTCGGGCAGCATGGAGTTGATCTCCATGGCCACGAGAGAAGCATTTACCATAACATCTTTGGAAGAGCCCGGATGGACATTTACGCCGCTGATCTGGAATTCCGCTTTGGAGGCATTGAAGTTCTCATACTGGATCTCACCTTCCGTGTCCCCGTCCAGTGTGTAGGCGAAGTCCGCACCGAATTCCTCCACATCGAAATGAGCGGCTCCCATGCCGATCTCCTCGTCCGGAGTAAAGGCGATGGAAATAGGGCCGTGAGGGATATTTTCATCCAGGATCCGTTCTGCCATGGTCATGATTTCGGCGATTCCCGCTTTATCGTCTGCGCCGAGGATCGTAGTTCCGTCGCTTGTGATCAGGGTGCGTCCTTTCAGATCCTTTAAGTGTGGGAACATATCCGGCGACAGGACGCGGCCGCTTGTGCCGAGGGGAAGTTCCCGCCCGTTGTAATCCTCGTGGATCTCGGGGGTGATCCGGTGATCACAGAAGTCGGATACTGTGTCCAGATGTGCAATGAATCCAAGATTCGGCCGGTCTTCATAGCCCGGCGTGGCAGGAATGTGGGCGTACAGGTAACACTGGGTATCCACTTTCACGTCCGTGATCCCCATTGTAAAAAGCTCCCGGTACAGATGCTGTGCCAGTTCGAACTGGCAGGCGGAGGAGGGCACGGTATCGCTCTCCTCGTCGCTGGGAGTTCTGATCACTGCATATTTTAATAATCTCTCGAATGCTTTCATTTTAATTGTCTGATCCTTTCCTGATAATTATCTAATATATCCTGCATTTTACCGCATATCGTATTGAAACACCAGTAGTAAGCATAATCATACACAGACCGGAAATGAAGAACCACACATTCACACCTACTTTTTCTGCTATAGGACTGCTGAAAAGTAAGCCGATTGGCATTGTAACAGATGAAATCAGCGTGAGAACCGAAAATGCACGTCCCATCTTGTCTGGGGATATGGTTTCCTGCATATATGCGGTCAGCGGAATTGTATGGACATTTCCGGAAGCCCCTAAACAGATACAGCATCCTGCAAAGAAAAACCATCCAACATAAGCAGGTGGTATAATACCGCAGATCAGCGACATAACTCCCATTGCAAACAAACCGATAAAAGAAACTCTGATTTTCCGGTTTATCTTTAGAACACTGGAAAATAAAAGGGAGGATACCATCATGCCGATTGCAAAAGATAACTCCACGGCACTGCCATACATTGCCGATAACTTAAAATAATCGCTTGTCATCAACGGATAAAAGGAGGATAGTGGCGCATAAAAGAACATACAGAGTGCCTCTGCAATCACGATATAAAATAATTTTTTATCTTCTTTGAATACCTGCAATCCCTCTTTTATTTCTGCTATAAAATGCTGTTCCTTCCGTTCTGCTTTTTCAAGTTTTGGGATTTTAGCGACTGCTAACGCAATACTTGCTAAAATTGCCCCGACTACATCACTCATTAAAACGATTGACATCGGGAAAATCGCATATAAAGACGCACCGATCACCGGTCCCAGCAAAAATGATCCTGAATTCAGAAGCTGCATCCACCCATTTGTTTTTACTAACTGGTCTTTTGGTACAAGCTGCGGAATAATTGACTGTATTGCCGGCTGCTGGAATGTACTTCCGATCCCTCGGACACACAGCATGACAAATACTGTCCACACAGGCAGGTCAAAAAAGAATAGTAATACTGCGTAAATCAGAGCAACCGTCCCCATTGCCATATCCGAAAAAATAGAGATAAATTTTCGGTTATAACGGTCAGCTGAAATTCCTGCCAGCGGACTAAATAAGGTCATTGGAAGATAGGCAACAATCCCCGATATTCCCAACATTAACGGCGAAGATGTTTTTTCAGCAAGCCACCAGATAAGAGCAAACTGAACACCGTGACTTCCTAGCATAGAAACTGCCTGTCCCAATGCAACGAACATAAACTGTGATTTCCATTTTTGTGTTTTTTCCATATCAAATTGTCCTCTCATTTTCGAAATAATTTTTTCAAACAGGGGACAATATCGAATGTGATCATCCCCTTATTGTACTGCTGCCGACATCAAGCCACCTCCCTTCATAAGATTTTGTTTTTATAACATGGCTTCCAGATATTTTTTTAATCCGTCACGATATTTTTTTGTGAGCCTCAGATATTGCTGCTGTTCCTCCTCCGTCCATTCGTCCCAGATTTTATTTTCAATCTCGTGCAGAGGCAGTATTTTTTCTGATGAAAATTTCTTTCCCTTTTCAGTCAGGCAGAGAATTGTATTTCTGCCTTTCCCTTGTTTCAGATATACGATTCCTTCTTTTTCCAATTTGCGAATGGCAGAATTAATTGTCTGGCGGCTGATTCCTGTAAGTTTGCTTATTTCGCTTTGCAGACATTGCCCATCTTTCTCACAAAGTACATACAGAATATTTTGAACACTGTCCGAAATACCCGTTTTTACAGCCACTTCGTGGTATAAAGCATTGATTTCTCCTGCTAAATAGGTATATTGTCCGGTTTCTAAATAGTGCAAATATATCTCTCCCTCCAAAATGTCCGATTTCGTACATTCATTATTATATCCGATTTCGTACATAAGTCAATAGTTTATGTCAGCGCTTTCTCCATCCAGATATGCGGGCAGTCCTCATCAAAATCCGGTTCCCCGAAAGCAGAATAACCCTGTTTTTCATAAAATGGTCTTGCCTGCTGCTGGGCGTGCAGGCGGACTGTGCTTCCGCCGGAGTTTCTGATCTCGGATTCAGCGGCGGAAAGGATCCGGGAACCGAGATGTTTCCCGCGGAATTCTTTCCCAACGGCGATCCGCCCGACGATATATTCTCCCTGTGTCTGTCCGGGGAAAAACCGGCACGTGGCGGCGGGAATCTGGTCTATGTACAGGACAAGATGAACAGCGTTCTCGTCTGTTTCGTCGAATTCATCGTGAAATCCCTGTTCTTCCATAAACACTTCTTTTCTGATCTTAACGGCATCCTTGCGTAATGTATGATAAACTTTAATATCCATTATGCTGCTCCTTAGTTGTGACCAATGTTAGTATTCGGCTGCGGCAGTTTTTAGTCTGATTACCGCACGCGATAAATGCATTGTAGCATTTTCAGTAATTTTTGGTCAAGCTATGCCTGAATGTGTTAGAATAAGTGTGGCAGCTCAGCTTTGCGAATAGAGCGGGGTGAACTGTCATTGAACGATAAAGGACGAAATATCATGAAGAATAGAACACAGACGCTTTTGTTTGATAATCGAAAACTTGCCGCCCTTCTGATCCCTCTGGCTCTGGATCAGCTCCTGAATTCTTTTATGGGAAGTGTGGATACCTTTGTAGTCAGCAATCTGGGATCTGCGGCGATCTCTGCGGTATCTCTGGTGGATTCCATTAATATGCTGATTGTGCAGGCGTTTTTCGCTCTTGCTTCCGGCGGTACGGTGGTATGTTCTCATTACCTTGGTTTACGGAACAGGGAGCATGCAAATGGCGCTGCAAGGCAGCTGGTATTTATTACATTGTTCATGTCCGTTGTCATAACGGTGCTATGCCTGATCTTTAACCATCAGATCCTGAGAGTGATCTTCGGAGAAGTTGAGCCTGAGGTTATGGAGAATGCGAGACAGTATTTCTTCATTTCCGCAGTTTCATACCCGTTTATTGCTCTGTATGATGACGGAGCATCAATCCTCAGAGCACAGGAAAACAGCCGTTTCCCGATGATGATCTCTGTGGCGGCAAACGGGGTCAACCTGGCGCTGAATCTGCTTTTTGTGTGGAAACTGCATCTGGGAGTTCCGGGTTCTGCTTTCGCAACCCTGCTGGCAAGGATCTTTTCCATGATCGTTGTTATGATCAGGCTGCGAAGAAAAGATCTGGAGATTGTATTGAAAGATTATCTGTCGATCCGCCCGGACTGGAGGGTAATCCGCAGAATCCTGAATATCGGTATCCCTTCCGGTGTGGAGAATGGTATGTTCCAGTTTGGTAAACTTGCGATCCAGTCTACGGTGTCACTAATGGGAACGGCGGCCATCGCAGCTCAGGGAATGACCAATATTATCGAGAACCTGAACGGAATCCTTGCTCTGGGCGTTGGCGTCGGTCTGATGACGATTGTCGGGGAGACACTGGGGGCCGGAAGAAAAGAAGAGGCAGTCTATTATGTGAAAAAACTGTGCATTATATCGGAGGTTATTATTATCGCCTCATGCCTTGTCATGTATGCATTTGTCCGCCCGATCACGTATTTTGGCGGCATGGAACCGGAGAGCGCAAAAATGTGCATCTACATGGTAACATGGATCACCGTCGTAAAGCCGGTGGTATGGGTCATGTCTTTTATACCTGCGTATGGATTCCGGGCAGCGGGAGACGTGAAATTTACTATGATAGTCTCTGTAGTCTCTATGTGGGTCTGCCGGGTTACATTTGTGATCATTCTGGCGAGAGTATTCGGCATGGGTCCTATGGCAGTGTGGATCGGTATGTTTACGGACTGGACAGTGAGGTGCATTATCTATACGGCAAGGTTCAGAAGCCGCAGATGGCTGGAGCACAGGGTTATTTGATGGTTTTCCGCTGCTGCCTTATCAGGAAGTCTATGAAAAAAAGATCTCAGTGTTAGAGATAGCACTGAGATCTTTTTTATATCTGTCAGAAGTTAAGATTCCCTGTGGAAGCCCTGAACTTCAGCGTTGTCCGGACGTGTGTGATCCGGTAGGGCATATCTGGGTCGTTGATGCGGGAGAGCAGCATATCTGCCGCAATATAACCCATCTTAGAACTTGGAATGTCAACGGTCGTAAGATGTGGCTCGATAATTCTTGACTCGGTGGAATTATCAAAACCTGTGACCCGCACATCGCCGGGTACGTTCAGCCCACATTTTTTTAGAGCGCGGATCAGGTCGACTGCAACAAAATCATTGGCGCATACAAATACTTCGGGAAGCTGAAGCGTCCGCCTGATAGTCTCCGTCAGTGTCTGCGCATCTGAGAAGACTGTTCTTCCGGTAAACTGCGAAGTGCATGGCTCGAGCTTGTTCACGCTGAGTGCGTGCATAAAGCCCTGATATCTTTCGGAGAAGGAACGGCAGTGTTCCGGATTTCCTGCAAATGCAAAGCGCCGGCAGCCGTTTTGTATCAATGCGTCTGTAAGATTAAAAATGCTCAGATGATTTTCCATGAGCAGAAAGTCTGCATTGATCCGTGTCATGTCGGTATCGGCGGCTGTATCGAGAAAGAGAAGCGGGATATCAAGAGTGTTCAGCATCTCGATATATTCCGGATCAAACAGCTCAAGACATATGATCCCGGCAGTCTTTTCCTTATTAAAGCCCATTGGAAGACTTAACGAAGCAATCTCTGTATCCCTTACCGGAAACATGGACAGCCGGTAGTTATTCTTGCTCATCCGCTCCTGAAACGTGTTCAGCGCATAGGTTCCGAAATGGGAGCCGTAAGGCATATTCTGGGTGATAAGAGCCAGCTCTTTTACCTCACCTTTTTCCGCCGGGGAAGGATCCGATATATATATGACCCGGCGGTAGCCCATTTCCGCCGCTTTCTCAAGTATCTTCTGCCGGGTATCCTCGGCAAGGACTCCCGTATTATTCAGTGCTTTTGATACCGTATTTCTGGAAAGATCTAAAGCGTCTGCAATGTCCTGGATCGTGATTTTCTTTTCCACTTATAGTACCTCCCGAATAATAGTGATGATGCATTATAACAGTTCAGCACGCGCCATTCGTAAAACCGCACTTCGTGCTTATTGCGGCTGCCGCCGCTGTTTTACTCATTGACAGGCGCTCAGCACATCTGATTTGACAGGCGCTCAGCACATCTGATTATCAGCCGGCAGATTCTTATGCAAGCATAAATCTGCCGACTGATATCATATGGCTGAACTGTTACATTCAATGTAATGGAATTGTGCAAATTTGTCAAATGTAAAAATGTTAAAAGATAGATATTAGCGGAATCGGAACTGGTGATTTTACATAAATTGTTAAAATAGTGCATTTGTAAAATAAAAATGTTATGCAAATGTAAAAATGTGATTGATGTGATTGACATTATGCACAATAAATGATACTATAATCACAACCTATAAACTATCTATGCACAAAAAGATCGATCGAAAAATGCAAGATGTGCAAATGTAAACACAGGAGGGGCTAAAAATGAGAGTTTTCCGTAAAAAAAGTACGGCAGTCGTTGCTAAGCAGACGCCGCGGGAAAAACTGAAGTATGTGAAAAAGAACTGGCAGCTGTATGTGTTCTTTCTGCTGCCGGGACTTCTGCTTACGCTGATCTTCAAGTATGGTCCGATGGGCGGTATCCTGATCGCCTTTGAGGATTACAATGTTATTGAAGGCGTTCTCGGAAGTCCGTGGGTGGGGCTGGATTATTTCCGGAGATTCCTTTCATCTCCGGATTTCATGAACTATCTGATGAATACGCTGAAGTTAAGTGTATTCGGGCTGCTGTGGGGCTTTCCGATCCCGATCATCCTTGCGCTTCTGCTCAACCAGATCCGCAGGACGGGGATCCGAAAGAAGATTCAGCTTCTGATCTATGCACCGAACTTTATCTCGGTCATCGTACTCTGTGGTATGGTCCGTATGTTCCTTTCTCCAGTTGGACCGATCAATTCACTGTTCGGGATTGACACCAACTGGATGACAATGCCGGAAGCATTCCGGACGATCTACATTGCCAGCGGCATCTGGCAGACAGCAGGATGGTCTTCCATTATGTATACGGCGGCGCTGTCCAACGCCAGCAAGGATCTGGAGGAAGCGGCGATCGTGGACGGAGCGAATATCCTGCAGCAGATCCGTTACGTACAGCTTCCTGCGATCAAAGATATCATCGTGATCCAGTTTATCCTTCAGGCCGGCAACATCATGAGCATCGGATTTGAGAAAGCCTATGCGCTGCAGACAGATATGAACCTGCCGGCTTCCGAGATCCTTTCTACCTATGTATACAGACTCGGTCTTCTCAACGGAGACTACGGATATTCAACGGCAGTCGGTCTCTTCAATTCAGTGATCAACGTGATCCTTCTGATCTTTGTGAACTGGGTAGTGAAGAAGTTGAACGACGGCGAAGGATTATAAAAGGGGGATTTGATGATGGAAACGAGAAGAAAAATGAAACTCGGGACATCCGACAAAGTGATTCTCGGCGTCGGATATACACTGCTCGGCCTGTTCGTGCTGGCAGTCTTTGTGCCGCTTGTGTACGTAGTCCTCGCCTCCTTTATGGATCCGAACGTGCTGAACAATCAGGGGCTGAGCTTCAACTTTAAGGACTGGACGCTGGACGCCTACAGGCGTGTGCTGGAAAATGATATGATCTGGCGGGGCTTTGCCAACTCATTCTTCTATTCAGCGGGATTTACGGTGATCTCGGTGTTAGTGACGCTGCTCGCCGCATACCCGATGTCCAAGAAGGAGTTTGTTGGACGGAACTTTTTCAACGTGATCTTTGTGATCACGATGTTCTTCGGCGGCGGGATGATCCCCACGTTCATCCTGATCAACAACCTGCACATGGTCAATACGATCTGGGCGATCCTCCTTCCGGGCGCGTTCAACGTGTGGAACATGATCCTCGCAAGGACTTATTTCCAGTCGATCCCGGGAGAACTCAGAGAGGCGTCCTCGCTGGACGGGGCGAGCGAGATCCAGCATTTCTTTAAGATCATGATACCGGTGTGCAAGCCGATCATCGCCGTGCTGGCGCTGTGGTCCTTCGTGGGAATGTGGAACAGCTATTTCGATGCCATGATCTACTTAAACGACGCGGATATGCAGCCGCTGCAGCTTGTGCTGAGATCGATCCTCGTACAGAATACTCCTCAGCCGGGTATGATCGCGGATATCCAGAGCACGGCGGAGATGGCAAAGGTGGCGGAGCTTTTGAAATACGCGACGATCGTTGTATCGAGCCTTCCGCTTCTGATCATGTATCCGTTCTT
>DWYB01000010.1 GCA_019118885.1 Candidatus Mediterraneibacter surreyensis
CCTTCTGTGAACATATAAACCCATTTTGTTGCCATGTTCCAATGACCTCCTCAAAAAATTTGCTAATAACTTCGCATTATTTCGCATATAATATTTTAATGGTTTCAGGCTTGTGCGTCAAGCGTTTTATCTGGAAAGGGTGCACAATCTTTGCCCGTGTTTTGTGTGCACAAATAACATCATCCGGGGATGGCGCGGATATATCTTTCCCTGCCATCCCCGGATGATTTCTGTTTTCCTAATACCGCTCTCAGTATTCTTCTTTCAGCAGTATTGATGTTCCTGATATTTGATTTACATTTTCAAGAATGTACGGTAGCCTTTCACTGCCTCATACACATCTGCTTTGCTTGTCACTTCATATGGTGCGTGCATATTCAGGACAGCAACTCCGCTGTCGATCACTTCCATGCCATAGTTTGCCATGATATAGGCGATCGTACCGCCGCCTCCGAGATCGACTCTTCCCAGCTCAGCGAACTGATAAGCTACGTTGTCGTCGTCCATGGCTTTTCTGAGCGCCGCAATATACTCTGCATTTGCATCGTTGGATCCGGATTTGCCGCGGCTTCCGGTAAACTTATTAAAGGTAATGCCGCTTCCGAAAAATGCGGAGCTGCGTTTTTCAAATGCCTCTGCGTACATCGGGTCATAAGCTGCGCTCACATCAGAAGAGAGCATCTTTGAGTTCATCAGTGCACGGCGGACTTTCAGTTCGGATTCTCCCTCTGTCAGGGCGATCAGCTCGGCAACCGTATTCTCAAAGAATTTAGAATGCATTCCGGTGGCGCCGACACTTCCGATTTCTTCCTTATCTACAAGGAGACAGCAGCCGGTCTTCTTTGCCTCCGTTATGTCGAGCATTGCAAACAGAGAGGTAAATGCGCACACTCTGTCGTCCTGTCCATAGGAAAGGATCATGCTCCGGTCAAATCCGCAGTCTCTGGCCTTTCCTGCCGGAACAATCTCCAGCTCTGCAGAGAGAAAATCTTCCTCGTCCATATCATATTTTCCCTTCAGGATGCGGAGAACATTTGCCTTTACCGCTTCCTTTGCCTGAGCTTTTTCTACTTTTTTCTCTTCCGTATCTGCCGGATCCGATGACGTGAGTTCTTCGATCACTTCCTCTGCCGGACGGTTGCCAATCAGCAGATCCAGTTTCTCTCCTTCTATTACTTTAGACGCTTTCTTCTCCATCTGCTCCTGTGCAAGATGAACGAGAAGATCCGTGATCACGAATACCGGATCATTTTCATCCTCGCCGACAGAGACTTTTACAGTTGTTCCGTCTTTCTTTGCGATTACTCCGTGGAGTGAAAGCGGCTGGGCCACCCACTGATACTTCTTGATGCCGCCGTAATAGTGCGTATCCAGATATGCGAGCCCCTCATTTTCATAGAGAGGGTTCTGTTTCACATCAATCCTCGGAGAATCGATATGCGCACCGAGGATATTCATGCCTGCTGAGATTGGTTCCTCGCCGATGCGGAAAAGAGCGATCATCTTGTTCATGCACACCGCATAAACCTTATCTCCTGTTTTAAGGGATCCGCCCGCCGACATTACATCTTTCAGATTCCGGTAGCCGGCCTCCTCTGCCATGCTGACGCTGAGCTCCACGCACTCCCGCTCCGTCTTGCCTGCATTTAAGCAGGATTTATACTTTTCATTAATGCTGTTCAGCTCTGCGAGCTGTTCCTTGGTGTATGTGTTCCATGCATTTTTTCTATCCATTTGCAAATCATCCTTTCTTTCGGGGACGTAGTAAAATACGATTTCACTACGTCCCAAACTTAATTTTACTATGTCCCAAATTGAACTTTACCCTGTCCCTTTTCGATCATTTGTCAATTATACAACTTTTTACATTCCGATACAATCGTTCCGTTTTTGCTTTCGTAAGTTTCAGTTCCTGCCGAAGCTGTTCTTTGTACTGTTCTCTCATTTTTATATCTTCAATAATCTCATATGGACCTTCCAGACCACGCAGATGCGCTTCTTGCTTCAGAATTGTCAATGCGGCATTCACAAGCTGAGTTTCTACATCTTCGGGTATATCTATAAATACCTGCTTCTGTCCTTTATTATGAAACTCAAGATATTCCTCAAAATCTGAGAACTTTTCTTTATATATTTTTATCGCTTTGGGATGTATTATCCGGCTTTTTTCTGTTTCATATTCCTTAAGACTTGAATAAGTATAATTCAATGGATATTTCACAATATTGGCATTGACCGGATTCATATGGATATACCTCATACAGTTCCAAAAGTACTGTTCTGTTTCCACACATTCACTTTTGAACCTGTCCTGAAATACATGACCGTTCCGATTATGTTTATAATTGTAATATTCTGCAAATTCTGCCAAGACAATGGCTAAATAACTTGATAAGAGTTTCAGATCAACACGAATCAGAATATGGAAATGCGTTGACATAATAACATATGCAAATATTTCTATATCATGATCTTTAAGATGCTTCACCAGAAGCCTTTTGAAATTGTTCTTCTCTCTTTTTTGTTTGAAAATTGGCTCTTTATTAATTCCTCGCGCTATCACATGATACATGTCAGTAGCGCTTTTTCTTCGAGCAGTACGCGGCATTTCATCACCCCTTCCCACGGTCGGGGACAGGGCAAAATTCAATTTGGGACACCCTGATTCTTAATTGGGGACGTAGTGAAGCCAGCTTTTACTACGTCCCCAAAAGAAGTTACCACTCGAATTTTTTCTCGAAATATGCTTTCAGATCTTCGATCTTGATTCTCTCCTGCTCCATCGTATCGCGGTCGCGGACTGTTACTGCTCCGTCTTCTTCTGACTCGAAATCATATGTCACACAGTAAGGTGTTCCAATCTCATCCTGACGGCGGTAGCGCTTTCCGATATTTCCACGGTCATCATACTCGCAGTTATAATATTTGCAAAGCTCCGTGTAAATCTTCTCTGCCCCCTCGTTCAGCTTCTTGGAGAGCGGCAGCACGCCGATCTTGACCGGAGCGAGTGCCGGATGGAAATGAAGGACAGTACGCATATCCGGTTTCTCTTCTGTTCCGATATTTTCCTCATCGTAAGCGCTGCAGAGGAATGCGAGCACCATACGGTCAGCTCCGAGTGACGGCTCGATAACATAAGGAATATACTTCTCCTTTGTCTCGTCATCGAAGTAAGTCAGATCCTGACCGGATACATTCTGATGCTGTGTCAGGTCGTAATCTGTACGGTCAGCGATTCCCCACAGCTCGCCCCATCCGAACGGGAAGAGGAACTCCACGTCTGTTGTTGCCTTGCTGTAGAAGGACAGTTCTTCTTTATCGTGATCGCGGTAGCGTACTTCATCGTCTTTGAGCCCGAGGGAAGACAGCCAGTTCAGGCAGAAGCTCTTCCAGTAATCGAACCACTCAAGATCCGTATCCGGTTTGCAGAAGAATTCCAGCTCCATCTGCTCGAACTCTCTTGTACGGAATGTAAAGTTACCCGGTGTGATCTCATTACGGAATGATTTACCGATCTGGGCAATACCGAACGGAAGTTTCTTTCTGGATGTACGCTGTACATTCTTAAAGTTCACAAAGATACCCTGTGCCGTCTCCGGGCGGAGATATACAGTATTCTTGGCATCCTCTGTCACGCCCTGAAATGTCTTGAACATCAGGTTGAACTGACGGATATCTGTAAAATTGTGCTTGCCGCAGGTCGGGCACGGAATCTGATGTTCCTCGATAAATGCCGTCATCTGCTCCTGTGACCATCCGTCTACGGATCCTTCCAGAGCAATGCCTTTCTCTTCGCAGTAGTCTTCGATCAGTTTATCTGCGCGGAAACGCTCATGACATTCTTTACAGTCCATCAGCGGATCGCTGAAACCGCCGAGATGACCGGAAGCAACCCATGTCTGCGGGTTCATCAGGATCGCACAGTCAACGCCAACATTGTACGGGTTCTCCTGTACGAACTTCTTCCACCATGCTCTTTTTACATTATTCTTCAGTTCCACACCGAGATTACCGTAATCCCATGTGTTTGCAAGCCCGCCGTAGATCTCGGAACCCGGATACACGAATCCTCTTGACTTTGCGAGTGCTACGATTTTATCCATTGTCTTTTCAACCATTTTATGTTCCTCACATTTCTTTTTCTCAATCGGTACTTATTATAACGGCTGCATCCATATTTTTCAAGGGATGATGTGCGGTTCCTGCTTTTCTTACGCTTTCTTATATCAGTGTTTCCAGTATCTCCAATGATTTAAAATGCTTATCCACATATACTTCCATCAGCCGCTCCATCACTCTGCCCAGCTCATTCAATACTTTCTCTGTCACATTAAATGTGTACAACTTCTCTATCGTGCTGGATTCTATATATTGCATGCTATATAATGTGGAGTTGTCCAGTACCATGCCGTCGATCACGTTCCCGCCGCATTCGCTGCAGACAAGTCCGCCTTTCGCCGCACTGAACACGGCGGGGCGGTCTTTATCTCCGCATATCACGCACTGAAACACCTGAGGCGCCTGCCCGTTGACTGTCAGTGCTTTCAACTCAAATATGTATCGGATCAGCCTGTCGGGAATGTGGGGATTGAGCAGCGCCCGCATGGTCTGATAGAGGAGCTTTAACATTTCCCGCTCATCATTGAATTCTTTTGTATAATAATCAGTAAACTCCAGAAAATAAAATCCATAGTAAGCCCCCACTACATCCTCCCGAAGCTCCGCAAAATAATTGGAAATGTTCGCCGACTGTATCGTATAAGACGTCCTGCCCTCATACAGCGTAAATTCTCCGAATGAAAAAGGATTGACCGCGCCTACAAGAGGGCTGTTCGGACGCCTTGCCCCCCGTGCAAATGCAGAAATCTTACCCTGTTCTTTTGTCAGTATGACCACACGCCGGTCATATTCTCCGATAGGCATGGTCGAGAGCACCATCCCTGTAAGTACGATCTGATTCACGCTGTTCCTTTCCGCGGCTCTGCTTCTGCCCGCCGCTGTTTTTCTCATGCATCTTAAATGTAAGATAATCATCGATCCTGCCGCTTGTCATAAACTGATTCCAGTAATTCTCTTTCATCGGTCCACCTCTTCTTCCGTGTCTTCACTGATTGCAAATCTGCGCCATCAGAGTTGATACAGTTAGGTTCTCCGATTCTTAAAAACACTATACCCCGCAAAAAATACCAGGACTTTTTACGCGGATATGCCTTGACAGTCTCTTTTGTATTATAGTGAATTATTATCCGGATAGCAAACCGGTTTTATTTTGTTCTATTATCTAATCATCATTTAGTCAACAGACAGATCTATAATCCGATACACGACAAATACTGCCAGAGTAAGTACCGCCGCCAATCCCAGATGAATACTGAACAGTTTATATGTGATCAGATAATTTGCACAGACCGCTGCAATGAAAACAACTGCCAGTACTGCTCCCCATTTCATATTAAAGGATCTGCTGCTGTCAAATGCATATTTGGTAAGGAGTGCAATAAGCCCTTCCGCTCCCGCCAGCAGCAGGATTCCTCCCAGCAGATTTCCCAGTGTCACCGGACAGTTAAATGACGGCAGCACGCCGGCCAGAACTTCTGCCAGACGGCCGGCACACCAGATCACAAGCAGCACAATCAGCGCAGGAAGCGTATCCCTGATCAAGACAAGCACTTTTTCTTTTCGGCTCATATGCGGGATCTCCGCCACGATACTGTCGCAGAATTCGCGATAATCTTCTCCAATCACTTCTTTTGAAGAGGTTCCCCGCTTCTCTCCATCTATCAGCATCTGGGTAATGTCTCTTCTGACTTTCTCCTGTTCATACATGGAAACCGGAACTCCTCTCAGATAAACGACAATATCCGTAAGGACTTTCTTTCCTTCATCGGAAAGCTGCTGTTCCAGTTCATTATTTTCTTTTAACATCTCTTTCACTCTTCTACTCATTTCGACCATCCTCCACGTCATAAAAAAGCCGTTCTACTGCCGCCGACAGCTCTCTGTAGTTTTTTGCGAACTGCTCCAGCTCCGTTTTTCCCTTATCTGTAAGAGAATAATATTTTCTCTTCGGCCCCAGCTCCGACTGGCGGTATACAGCCGACACCATATTATTCTTTTCAAGCCTCAGAAGCAGCGGATAGATCGTCCCCTCTGCAATGATGCCGAACCCGTACTCCTCAAGCTGCCGGGATATCTCATATCCATATGTCTCATTTTTACTTATGATTGCCATAATGCATCCTTCCAGAGTCCCTTTGAGCATCTGCGATGGGATCATAATTTCACCTGCCTTAGTCTTTCGTGCATACGTACTATCTTGCAATGCAATGTAGCTTTAACTATATTGTAATGCAAGATAGCATATATGTCAACAGACATAAAAAAGAGACCTCCTTATTTTTTGCAAAGAGGTCTCTTAAACTCTATTATATTTACATTTAAATATCATTACTATCCCGCTTAATGACAATCGCCGTTTCCATGGCATCCGTGTTTATCTTCTCCACAGTGTCCGCCGTGATGCCCTTCTCCATGGTGACTGCACTGAATATCCGGATTATACACAAGTTTTCCTTCCATAAGCGCTTTTACCGCCTCATCGGCATCCCCGGTCACACCGCCGTACAGCTGGATTCCCGCCTCGGCAAGAGCATTCTTCGCCCCCATACCGATTCCACCGCAGATCAGGGTATCCACGCCCAGTCCGGTCAGGAAACCTGCAAGCGCCCCGTGGCCGCTTCCGTTCGTATCTGCCACCTGTTCTTTTGTGATCTGCCCGTTTTCCACATCATAGATCTTAAACTGCTCTGTGTGTCCGAAATGTTGAAATACATTTCCATTCTCAAATGTTACTGCTATTCTCATTGCATTTTCCCCTTTCATTGAAATACCCTGCGTATTCAGGCCGTCCGGCCTGCCGCATCTTTTCCGACAGAAATGGATTGCAGAGCCGTCGCACAGCCGGTAGTCCCCGCCTGAAATCAGCAGGATTTTTCCATTTACAATGCTGTCCGCGATCTTCTCCCGGGCGCTTTCGTAAATCTCCGTCACCGTAGTTCTGGAAATATCCATTCTCTTTGCACACTGTTCATGAGTCAGCTTCTCAAGATCGATCAGCCGTATCACTTCATACTCATCCACCGTCAGCGTTATGTTTTCACCGCCCGGAATCCCGTCCGGCCGGAAACTGCCGTAATCCGGTTCAGCACAGACTCTCCTGCATCTTCTCGGTCTCGCCATGCAGACACCCCACTTTCATTTCCGTTATATGTCGAAAATACTATAGCACAATTTGGGGAAAACATCAACTTATAAGTACTGCCATCACTCATCTTCCCGATATCCGAAGTTCTTCATCATATAATCGCTGTCCCGCCAGTTCTTCTGCACCTTCACCCACAGCTTCAGGTTCACCTTGCAGTCCAGCATCCGCTCGATCTCATAGCGCGCCGTACTTCCGATCTTCTTAAGCATACTGCCCTGCTTCCCGATGATGATCCCTTTGTGGGAATCTCTCTCGCAGATGATCGTCGCATCGATGTGCATCACTTTCCGCTCCATTTTCATGCGGTCGATTGCAACCGCAATACCATGAGGGATTTCTTCATTCAGGCAGTGAAGCGCTTTCTCGCGGATCAGCTCCGCCACAATCTGGCGCTCAGGCTGATCTGTGATCGTGTCCTCATCATAGAACTGAGGACCGTAAGGAAGATATTTCAGAATCACTTTAACAAGCTCATCCGTATTGTCTCCGCTCCTTGCCGACACCGGCACGATATCCGCGAAGTCATATTCCTTCCGGTATGTATCAATAGCCGGAAGCAGATCTTCTTTCTTCACCATATCAATCTTGTTGATCACAAGGATGACCGGCGTCTTTACTCTCTTAAGCTGATCGATGATGTGCCGTTCTCCGGCTCCTATAAACGTGGTCGGCTCCACAAGCCAGAGCACTACATCCACTTCATTCAAAGAGCGCTCGGCTATATTTACCATATATTCGCCAAGCTTGTTCTTCGCCTTGTGGATCCCCGGCGTATCAACAAATACGATCTGTCCGTCCTCCGTTGTAAGAACGGTCTGGATACGGTTCCGCGTTGTCTGCGGTTTATTCGATGTGATCGCGATCTTCTGTCCGATCAGATGGTTCATCAGGGTAGACTTTCCTACGTTCGGTCTGCCGATCAGAGTGACAAAACCGGATTTAAAGTTATCTTTCATACATACTCCTCTTCATTGGGGACGTAGTAAAGCTGGGTTTTACTACGTCCCCGTTCACACTTTTTTCACATTTCAGCTTAATGTCTTCACTTCCATGAACATTTCTTTGTTCTCTTCGATCTTCTCTTCGCTTCCGATCACGCAGAGCGAATGCTCTTTCAGCATCGCCTCAAGCACTTTCGCAAGTTCCCGGATATCTGCCTGATCTGCGTCAAGGATCTGTGAACGCTCCGTGCGGATCATATCCTCCGTGACACGGTTCATATACAGGTTCATGGAACGGCTGCCTTTTGCAGACGGATTCATCGGGCGATCGATATTACTGATCGTACCGATAATGAATTTGTTCATATCGCGGTCGCTCACATTAAAGTTTTTCAGATAATCTACAACACCCTCATATATTTCCATTGTCTTTTTCAGGTTCGGATCCCTGTAAGAGATAAGATATCCCTCCCCGATCCGGTTGAAGTTGCTCATACAGCCGTATGCTCCGCCTTTTACGCGGATATTCTGCCACAGGTAATCATAGCTTAAGATGACTTTCAGTATCTGAAGCGCTCCGGTATACTCAGCGCCGCCGTCGATAAAGTTTCCTGTTCTTGCCACATACTGCACTTTCGAAGATGTCTTGAAGCCCTCGTTGCGCTTCCTGCAGTGAAGGATGCACGGCCCGGATACCTCATCCGCCTCTGCTGCATCTGCGTCCACTCCCGCATTCGCAGCATCATGAAGCCTGCTGCCAACTTCGGAAAATGCTTTCTGCATCGGTTCGAGTCCTTCTTCCGATGACGTATAGCTTACCATCATATTATC
This sequence comes from Candidatus Mediterraneibacter surreyensis, assembly GCA_019118885.1. Lineage (GTDB taxonomy): Bacteria > Bacillota > Clostridia > Lachnospirales > Lachnospiraceae > Mediterraneibacter > Mediterraneibacter surreyensis. The sequence goes on from DWYB01000010.1 coordinate 9,037, forward strand.
TGCGCGGAAGATTTTTGCCGCGATCGCTTTCAGGCTGCGGATCAGTTCTTCCTCATAACCCTCAAAGTCTTCCTCAATCTCTTTGACTACTTCATAATAACCGATGCCGTCCGTATCGTCTTTAAACTTGGCGATCGGTGAAGTGTACGACAGAGACCGGAGTGCCGCTGTCGTATGTCCTGATGAGAGGAAAGACATCTGCAGGCGGGATTTCAGCATTGCAAGGATTTCTTTAAGCCTCTTCTCGTCGTCCAGTTTTGACTCCATAAGGATTTCCCGCATCATGGAGAGCAGCACACCCATCTTCGGGTACAGTGCTTTTCCTTTCATCTCAAATGTAGCGCGGAACTCTTTTTCTTTTACTTTTGTCACATCTGTATAAAGTTCCAGAGATGTGCCGATACCGCCGGTGTGAACATTGATCTCATTAAACAGCCCGCCGTATTCATAATTTGTCGTATCGATAATACCAAGCACACTCTGAAGGATTCCTACATAAGGAAGTTTCTCTTCTTTGATACCGGAGAGATCGAACATCAATGTTACATACCCGATGCCGTTCGTTTCCACGTTGTGGTGCACCATCTTCACACCGCCGACCTCTTTTTCATCATTATAGATCGGCGCAATCTCTCTGGAAATGTCCTCCCGCTTCAATACCGGAATCTTCTCCAGATCTTCCGGGGCTGATTCTTCCTCCTGATATGCCTCAAGCTCCTTCGTGTCCTGCACAAGCTTCTGCACCTCTTCCGGGGACAGGCTGTCTTTATAAGACTGCAGTTTTTCCGCAAGCTCACGGTCCATCCTTGCAGTACGGCCCTGCTCCGGACGGATGATCACGATAGAGCCGTGTGTATTATCCAGAAGATAAGTCTGTATCAGGTTTTCAAAATATCCGGTCTCCACCTGACCCTTCAGGAACTCAAAGGTGGGGATTGCCTCCATGTGGATGAACGGTTTCTCCTCGTCGTAGAGCCAGCTGTCGTAAAGCTGCAGGCCGTACATAAGCCCTCTCGGATAGTTTCCGAAGTCGGCCTCACGGAAACGGAATTCATGGTAATTGATCCCGGCGCGCAGTGCCTTCCGGTCAATGCCGTTTGCGGCAATATTTTTCAGCGTGTCCTCGATTACACGGATAAACTCTTCCTTCTGCTCCATATTGGCGTTCTTCGCGATCACGGAGAAGATCGGCTGGTACACGCCGTTGTCGTAAGAGCCCATGATGTCTTTTCCGATACCTGCATCCAGAAGCGCCTTCTTGAGCGGTGCGCCCGGAGCGCTCAAGAGTGCATAGTCAAGGATTTGAAATGCCAGATACAGCTTTTCATCCAGAGATGTACCGATCACCTTATTGTAGGAAAGATAAGTATTATCGGAAATATTTTCATCGCTTGCTATGGAATATTCCTGTACGACCTCTTTCATCTCTGTGAATGGCTGCTGATACCTGATCTCGGAGTCCACATCGATCTGATCAAAAGCCGAGAGATATTTTTCATCCATCCATCTCAGCTTCTCTTCCATGTCTATATCTCCGTAAAGATAAATATAGCTGTTGGACGGATGATAATATTTCCGGTGGAAATTAAGGAACTGCTCATAGGTAAGCTCCGGGATAACCTCAGGATCACCGCCGGACTCATTTGCGTAGGAAGTATCCGGGAAGAGGGAATTCAGTATCACACGGTCCAGCACACCCTCTGGTGACGAGAAGGCTCCTTTCATCTCATTATATACAACGCCTGACAGCGTCAGTTCTCCGTCCGGATCATCCAGATGATAGCTCCAGCCCTCCTGACGGAACGTCTTGTCGCTCTGATATATATTCGGATAAAATACCGCATCCATATATACGTGCATCAGGTTCTGGAAATCCTTGTCATTACAGCTCGCCACCGGATATACAGTCTTATCCGGATAAGTCATGGCATTTAAAAATGTATTTAGGGAACCTTTCACAAGTTCTACAAACGGATCCTTTACCGGGAATTCCCTTGACCCGCAGAGTACGGAATGTTCCATAATGTGCGGCACTCCCGTACTGTCAGACGGCGGTGTGCGGAAGCCGATGGAGAATACTTTATTCTCATCATCGTTCTTCATCAGCAGCACACGCGCCCCGCTTTTCTTATGTTTCAGAAGGACACCATGGGATTTCAGATCGGATAAGTCCTTATCCTGTATCACTTCATATGCTGTCAAATCATATATGCTCATACTCATATCTCCTTGCTATTATTTTCCTATATAGCGGATATTTCAGATCCGCTTCTCTGCTGTGTTGAAAGAGCAGATCACACTGCCGGCCGCCGTCAGGCGTCAGCATACTGTGAGCCGCTCTATTAGTATAACACTAACCCAAACAGTTTAAAAGGGCGGTAACCAGATAAAAATCTAGATTACCGCCCTTTTCACTCTTCACATTTTGCTTATAAAGCATCTATCTCAAAATCATTCTTCTTTTTATGAACTCGTCCTTGTCTCCTTTGAAATATGGGATCCCGTGAGCTGTATTTGCCGAGGATGCCAGCAGATGGATCTCACCTTTCTTGATTCCGCAGGCCCGTGCAATGAAATTCTGGGAAAATTCTGCATACTGGATATTTCGATATTGCACGGAGAGATACTGCTTTGCAAAGTATCCTCCGGCAATCTTCAAATATTGATCGTCTGCTCCCACACCCGCGGTCTCATATTTTAAGATCATGCCGACAAACAACATTATGATCAGGGCTGCCGCCGCAATCCAGATGTACAGATGATATTCATTTCCTGTCAGAGTGTTTCCGATGAAAGCGCCGGCCGCCACTAAAAGGATATATATTACAGCCGGAACTGTCCATGCAGCCCACACTGAAGCGGGCAGCCGGTCTACAGGCTGTTTCACAGAGGATGCAAACTCCGGAAGAAGAAGGGAAAGTCTCTCTTTAAGTTTTTCTTCCGGACAGTAAAGCACAAGGAAAGAATGCTGTTCCTCCTGGTCATCTCCCATTCCCACATTGACGATTTCCGCCATATACCGGCGTCCGATCCTTGCGAGGAACGACTGCCGGATTTTCAATGCCTGTATCTTATCCACGGGAATCGTATATTCCACTTTTTTCAAAAATCCGTACTTAATGTAGATTTTATCGTCCAGACGCTTTGCCCGGAAATCATAATATCTGATAAAATCTTTTACCGTATCCCAAAGTGTAGACAGTATGATAAACGCCGCCACAAGAATCCCCGCTGCCGCGCCTGCCAGAGACGCCATCAGATTCGCCCGTCCGAGTACCTCCGCAACGCTGATCGCAGTTCCGACAATTACAAGCAGAAAAACAGCCACCGATATGATACTGATAGAAAAGAAACCGTGCTGAATAATATCGGCGATTCCGGCATGTACATCATAATTCTTCATTTCCCGCGAAGAGGAATCTGTGTTTTGTGTGCTTTCTCCGTCAAATAAGGAACCCGCAACCATACTTCCGACTCCGTCTGCTGTTTCGCATACAGCTTCTGTCGTTCCCAGGGCTATGCCTGCTGCCTCTTCCATCTTTCTTGTGATTTCCTGCTGGAACCAGAGTGCGTCGGCTTTTTTCAGTACGATTTTTACATCTGTACTGTCCGCTGTGGACCGGCTGTTTGTATCCAGCTTCACCTTGCAGGTACCGAACAACATCTCAATCAGGTTCTGTTCCAGATTAATATTAGAAATGTTCCGTATGCCGATCGTATTTTTCTTTTTATTTACTCTGCCTTGCTCTATCACAATAGCATTTTCTTCAATAGATATGTAGGTCCTCGCCCAGACGAGCACCTGACCGACCAGGCTGACAGCCAGAAGGGCGATCACACCGAGAAATATCAGAAATCCTTTACTTGTAATAAAAGAAAGATCCGATTCCGTAAGTTCGTCTATATTTTGAAACAACTGCGTGATAATGAGCACAAGGGCAGCCGCGATCACTGCCCCGGTCTGCTCCAGAATGATCGATATATGATTACGGAATCTTCTTTCCTGCCTCATCTCATTCTCTTTCATTTTTCAATTCCCTTCTGTCTGTTCACTGTTCATTCTTCATTCTCTGCTCCGAAACGATCTCATTGATCCGTTTTCTCAGGTTATCAGCGATATGCTCTGCCTTCTCATCCTCCAAAAAAGAAAGCGTAACATCGCCGCCTCCCGTTGTCACGATCACCTTGGCCACCCGGAACAGCTGATCGACCGGACCTTTCTCCGTTTGAATCTTATGTATCCGTTCAATAGGAACAATGTTCCGCTTTACAAAGAGATACCCCTCGATGATATCAATACATTCCTCATTGATGCTGTAACGATATCTGTGATATCTGAAATACGGACTTACCAGTACGTCGAATAGTATAAGGGCTGCAAGAATAAGTGAAATCCACTTACCAATGGTGATATTATTCGGAAAGATCCAGAAATAGTCAACAACCGCGATAACCGCCAGAATGATCACTCCTGTGATAACGCCGGCCGTATACATACAATTCAACGCCCTCTTTGAAAGTTTCTCATACCCTAAGTGTTCCTGCATTATATCATCCCCGTTCTGTACTCATGCAGCCTTACCTTAACGCTCCTCTCTAAAAGCGCCCCGCATTATTGTACCATCATTTTAGTACAATGATACGGGGCCTCTGTTTTCTTGTCAACCTGTTTCACCAATCTTTTCTTCAATTCTGAGCAGACGGTTATATTTCTCCACATATTCCATATGACAAAGGGGGCCTGCATATATTTGCCCGGCATGGAAAGCAACCGCCAGATCCGAAAGAATACTGTCTGCAGTCTCCCCTTCATTACCGGAAACTCCCACTGTATACCCTGCCTCCTGAGCCTTCTTGATCACATCGGACATTTCGGTCAGTGTTGCCTGCCCTGCTCTTACAACAATAGAATTCGCCGCACCCAGACGTATTCCTTTTTCCAGACGTTTTACATCCATCTGAAACAGAGAATCTCCCGCAAGCTGCACCCGATTTCCCATTTTCCCTGTAAGTTCCGCCCAGCCATCCCAGTCTTCCATATCCAGTGGATCTATAAAATGGGTAATCGGGAACTCTGCTGCCAGTTCCTCATAGTAAGAAATCATTTCTTGCGCCGTCATACACCTGACGTGTTCTTTCTCCTTTTCTCCGTCCGAAAACCTATAGCACTTTTTTTCTGAATCGTACAACTCCGATGCCGTAACCGCAATCCCGATTGTAAGATCCTGTTCCATCTGAAGTTTCTCCCGTTCCACAGCCGCTTTTATAATCCTGAGAAGGTCTCTCCCACTAAGTGTTTGTATATATTCTCCCCTGTCCATATCCGATATCCTGACTTTTCTTTCTTGTATTTCTTTTTTCACTGCCCTATGGACTTTCATACAGACGTTGAGCTGTTCGGAAAATGATTGTTCGTTTGCCGGTATGATCATTATATTACGTATAGCCGGGAAATGCTTTGACTTACTGCTTTTTCCAAATATATTAACGGTCGGAACAGGCATATGCTTTGCCTGAACCCCGCCCAGATATCTGTATAAGGGCATCTTGAGCGCTGCTGCCGCCGTTTCTGCTGCCGCAGCCGACACGCTGTAGATGGCCCCGGCTCCCAGCGCATTTTTATTTTCCGTTCCGTCCAGGCTGAGCAGAACCCTGTCAATATCTTCCTGTTCAAATATGTTTTTCCCGATCACTTCCGGAGCAATATGCTCATTGATCGCTTCAACAGCTTTTTCTGTCCAGTCTGTTTCTTGAGAATCATTGTATAAATCTGCTGTACCTGATGGAACGGTTACCCTTCCCACACCTCCGTCTTCCGCCAGCACTTCTGTTTCTATCGTAAGATTTCCTCCACAGTCAAGGACTTTTCTCGCATATATGTCGCGGATCATTAACTTTGCATCCAGCTGTTCCAACTCTGATATCCTCCTTTTTCCGTTCTTTTCTGAAACTTTATTATTCCCTTTCAAACATCCTTAATGCGTTGACTTTTCATATTCCAAAGATTACAATTCGTATAGAGACAAAGAACATTTTCCGGGCTTCACCGGGCAAAAGAGGGGGAATAAAATAATGAAAGAAAAATTCAAATATTTTTTTCTGCTGACTTTCAGCACACTTCTCATTGCATTTGGAACTTATTTTTTTAAATTTACAAATAACTTTACATTCGGCGGAATCACCGGTCTTGCAGTGCTGGTGGCAAAAACAGGGCTGATCTCCGCCAGTGATTTCAACCTTGTCATGAGTATGATCCTGCTCCTGATCGGACTCATCATCCTGGGGAAAAAATTTGCAGCCAGGACAGCGTACTGCAGTATCCTTCTCTCTGTGGCGCTTTCCGCCATGGAAAGGATCTGGCCAATGGACGGTCCTCTCACTGAGCAGCCTATGCTGGAACTATGTTTTGCTGTTGCGCTTCCTGCTCTTGGATCCGCGATCCTGTTCAATATCGGAGCTTCCAGCGGCGGTACGGATATCATAGCCATGATATTAAAGAAATATTCCAGTTTCGATATCGGACGCGCACTTATGATTTCTGACGCAGTGATCACTGCAATAGGTTTCTTTGTCTTTGATATTGAGACAGGGCTCTATTCGGTTCTAGGTCTTGCGATCCGTTCTTTTATGATCGATACTTTTATTGAGAGTTTCAACCTGTCGAAATATTTTAACGTCGTATGCGATCAGCCGGAACCGATCTGCGACTTCATTGTCCACACATTGTCCAGAAGCGCCAGTGTATGTCATGCCAAAGGCGCTTACTCAGGTAAGGACAAATATATCATTCTTACGGCCCTCAACCGTGTACAGGCTGTGCGCCTCAGAAATTATATCCGCCAGAATGATCCGGAAGCCTTTATCCTGATCTCAAACACGAGTGAGATTATAGGAAAAGGTTTCCACAGTGTGTAATATAAAGCAAATAGAAACGGAGAAATTTACATGAAACATCTTGTTATTGCAGAAAAACCATCCGTTGCCCGCGATATTGCGAGAGTACTCGGATGCAGTAAAAAGACCAATTCTTATATAGAAGGGAAAGACTACGTCGTCACATGGGCGCTGGGTCATCTCGTCACCCTTGCCGATCCGGAAGAATATGGCGAACAGTTTAAGACATGGCGTCTGGATACTCTTCCCATGCTTCCTGACCAATGGAAACTTGTGGTGATCAAACAGACCTCCAGACAGTACCACGCTGTCAAAGAACAAATCTTCCGGAAAGATATTTCTGACATAGTCATCGCCACCGACGCCGGACGTGAGGGCGAGCTCGTCGCCCGCTGGATCCTCGAAAAAGCCGGAAACAGAAAACCCCTGAAGCGTCTCTGGATTTCATCGGTAACAGACAAAGCTATCCGGGAAGGATTCTCACATTTACGCCCGGGAAAAGATTACGAGAACCTGTATCACGCGGCAGTTGCCCGTGCCGAGGCCGACTGGGAAGTGGGAATCAATGCCACCCGCGCGCTCACATGCAAATACAATGCCCAGCTCTCCTGCGGAAGAGTGCAGACGCCAACACTGGCAATGATCGCTGCCCGAGAAGAGGAAATCAAAAAGTTTGTTCCGAAATCATATTATGGACTCAAAGCAGTTGTAAAAGGGATTTCCTTCACCTGGACAGATGCGAAGAATAACTCCGGACGCACATTTGACAAAACCAGGATTGAGGCCATCTACAAAAACGCAGACCAGAAAATCCGGATTACAGAGGTAAAGAAGAAATCAAAGAAAACATACTCTCCTGCTCTCTATGATCTGACTGCACTGCAGAGGGAAGCCAACCAGCGATACGGATACTCAGCGAAAGAGACGTTAAACATCATGCAGCGTCTTTACGAAAACCACAAAGTGCTCACCTATCCCCGGACGGATTCCCGCTATCTCACCACCGATATGACAGGAACTCTGAAAGAACGTCTGAAAGCATGTGCTGTGGGTCCTTACCGTAAAGCGGCATCCCGGCTCTCCATGCAGGAGATCAAAGCTGACAAGTCTTTTGTAAATAATGCGAAAGTCTCGGATCATCACGCCATCATCCCGACCGAGCAGTTTGTCCAGCTCGAACATATGTCAAATGACGAGCGCAAAATATATGATCTCGTTGTCCGCCGGTTCCTTGCCGTTCTTTCTCCCGCCTGCGAGTATGAAGAGATTTCCCTGACCGGAATGATCGGAAATGAGACTTTCCGTGCAAAAGGCAGCCGGATCCTGAAAGCCGGATGGCGTGAAATCTATGATGCAGACTGGGATGATATTGAAGATGAAGATACCCCGGATAACAGCGGCAGCACAAACATCTCTTCTCTGACAGGAACCTCATGGCCTGACGTCAGGGAAGGAAGCGAACTTCCGGTCACCTCTCTGTCAATCACTGAAGGAAAGACAAAACCGCCGGCTTATTTTACAGAAGGTACGCTCATCGCAGCAATGGAGAATCCCGCACGGTATATGCAGCATAAAGACCAGACTCTGGCCCGCACTCTGGGAGAGACAGGCGGGCTTGGAACCGTCGCTACCCGTGCCGACATCATCGAAAAGCTCTTCGGCAGCTTCCTTATGGAGAAAAAAGGTGCGGAGATCCATATTACATCCAAGGGAAGACAGCTCTTATCCCTTGTGCCTCCGGATCTCAAAAGCCCTGAACTCACCGCGCAGTGGGAACTCAGGCTCAAATCCATTGCACAGGGCAAAGGCTCACAGAATAAATTCATGGCAGAAATCGAGGATTACACGAAATCACTTATCAGCCAGATCAAGAATGCGGACGGAACTTTCCGTCATGACAATCTGACCCGTCACAAATGTCCTCAGTGCGGCAAACTGATGCTTGAAGTAAACGGAAAACACGGAAAGATGCTCGTGTGCCAGGACAGGGAATGCGGTTACCGGGAAACAATATCCAGACGCACGAACGCCCGCTGTCCTGTCTGCCATAAAAAGATGGAATTAGTTGGAAAAGGAGACGCTCAGAGATTCGTCTGCTCCTGCGGCCATAAAGAAAAACTCTCCTCTTTCCAGGAAAGGAAGAAAAAAGAAGGAAAAAGCGCAAATAAACGGGATGTGGCTGCTTATATGAGAAAGCAGGCAAAAGAAGCAAATGAACCGATTAACAATGCATTTGCGGAAGCTTTTAAGAATCTGGGACTGTAAATACTGCACAAGGAGCTCCATCCGACGAGCCAGAGAATCCTCCTGGAACAAATGTTCCAGATACAGAGATTCCTGTTGAGCCTGATAACTGGGTAACAATCAACGGAAACACTTTGTTGGAGGATTCGGATGAATTCATCTCTCTGGGCGAAGGAAAGGGTTCCTATCAGTATTCTGACGGAACACTTGTCCTTAAAGATATCGTCATTGAAATCAAAGCGCCGTATGTCAGCGGAATTCATTCATATGGTACTCTCATAATCGTGCTGGACGGCAATAACAGTATCACAACCCACGGTTACGAGGGAATTATGGTTTCCAATGGAGATCTTACAATCAAAGGAGACGGCAGCCTTATAATTTCCAACAAAGGCGACGGTTATGATGAAGATATCTATTACTATAACGGACTATATGTAGGCGGCGATCTGACAATCGACGGCGCTGACGTAACTTCTGACGTATATTCCTCAGGATCCTACGCAGCCATATATGCATATGGCGATATCAATATCGTTAACGGTGCCAACGTAACCGCAAAAAGTACTCCGATGACAGATGATACAAACCATTATGGAATTCATGCATATAACGGTAAGATCACGATCAAAGATTCTAATGTGATTGCATCTGCCGACGGAACATTTGACCTTAGCGGTGATAAGACCCAGGCCGGCATTGGGATCTACTCACAGGCGTATCTCTATAATCCTGACACAGCTAAAACAGCCGGTATCGTGATCGACAACTCTAACGTACACTCTATTGGTTCGCTGGCTTCTATGCTCGTCATTGGCCGCGATGGAACGATCACTATTGACGGCAGTACTATCGTATCTGCAGGTGATGTAAACATCCGCGAACTGATGGCCACAATCGACGATGATCCTGATGCTCTTGAGGCATATTTGATTTCACTCTTTGATTCCATTGCAAAAGATGTGAATATCGTTAGAAACTCTGAGCTGACAGCTCAGAAAGCATCACTGTCGCTTAGTCCCGTACCTCAGACAGGTGATAACGCTCATGCTGAAGTCCTGCTCCTTACAATGCTTGCCGCTGGTATAGTTTGCGTATATATCATCAGGAAAAAAGCAGCGGTATAAATCGAAAAATTTAATGACATATGCAAAAACTCCCGGGCAAGAAATTGTCCGGGAGTTTTTCTGACCTGTATAAAAACTATAAATCTTACAACACATGGTAATGCAGGATAATATCTTCATAATGCCCGTCTTTCATAAGAAAACCGCCAGGAATCGTACCTAAGCGAACAAAACCCAGTTTTTCATACAGACGCAAAGCATATCCATTAGTGGCGACCACCGCATTAAACTGCAGAATACGAAAGCCCAATTCCTTTCCTTTCTTCATACAGTGTGTCACCAGCGTTTCTCCGATATGCCTCCCTCGCATATCTTTTCTGACGGCATAACTTGCATTACAGATATGTCCGCAGCGTCCGATATTATTCGGGTGCAGAATATACAGACCTTCGATCTCACCGGTTTCTTCATCATAAGCAACACCGGTAAATGACTGCTCCCTGAAAAATTCATCCCCAGTTTTCACAGTCAGCAATTCCATCTGGGGAAATGCTTCTCCGTCTTCCACAACCTGGTTCCATATAGCAGCTGCCTCTTTCACATCTCCGCCTCTATATTCCCTTACCCGAATTTTCATCCTTACTCACTCCTCGTATTGTATATTTTCCCTGTATCTGGCGCTGATATGCTAGCGGAAGTAATGATCGCCCAGCTGATAGCCTCCTCCGCCTGTGCTAAAGTAAAGACAGTCGCCGATCGGGTTGCTCCCTGCAAGCGCATCTGCAGCAGCCTGCATAGCCGAGTTAGTATATCCATCGCTTGCAAGCACTGAGTCCAGCCATCCTGTCATTGCCGGAGTAAACTGCCCCGACTGATAGATTACGTCTGTAATTGTATTTGGGAAAGACCCGCTGCGTACCCGATTCATAACAACCGCGCCTACAGCCACCTGGCCTTCATAAGGCTGATTGCCTGCCTCGCAGAAGATCAGCGCTGCCAGAAGTTCCTGTTCTGAGGCTGATGCACTGACAGCCTGTTCCTGTGCTGCCTTTTCCGCCGCCTCCCTGGCCGCTTCTTCCTCCGCGATCCGTCTGGCCTCCTCTGCAGCCTTCTTTTCTTCTTCCACTTTCTTCAAGTAAGTATCATATGCTTCCTGTGCTGCATTTTTTGTCTCTTTTACAGCATTCTGGTGAACATCATTTACGATTTCCGTAAAATTCCAAATTTCTTTCCTCTCCAGATCATTCAGCATATCGTTATCCTGTGTTCCAATAATGTCCGAAAGCACTTCCGTCCGAATTTCGGATTCAGACTGCACCTCGGTTGGGAGCAGATCATCCGTCATATTCGATTCTGCCGCCAGACTTGTAAAACCTGTTAATAAAGTCATACTGGCTGCAACAGCGTAAAATGCGCGGAAAATCCGCCTGTTCTGATTATATTTCATATACTCCTCCTCTAACTTATTGCAATATCTTTACAAATATCTTTTAAATATATATGTTATTATTTTCGATTTTATTACAGATATTACAATTTTGTTACAGGCGGTATTGTAATATAAACTTATCAATTTGTCAACTTTTTTGTTTCCGAACTTTTTTTCATTTCCTTAGTGTTTATTTTCTCAAAAAGTTCGCAATCCTTTTATACAGAATAAAAGTGACTGCTCCGTTGATCCCCGCTTTGATCACATTAAACCCTACAATAAACGGCATGAGCGACCATACCGCTTCTGCCGGCACCCCCATAAAGACCGGTGTGATCACCATATTGGCTCCCATCATAACAACTGCCATCGCTGCCATGCCGCATAAAAGCGACACAACCGCCATCCCCCTGGTCTTCTTATGCCGATAGATTATCCCGGATACTAAGACGAGAACTCCTGTAGCTATCACATGCATCAGTATACCGTAAAGTCCGCTGGACGCGCTTACAGTCAGCCCCTGTATTACAGATGTTACCACTGTCAGTACAATTCCCGAAAGCGGTCCGAAAACAAATGTTCCGATAAGGATCGGAATATCCGCCGGATCATATTCAAGAAATGCTACAGCCGGAAAAATCGGAAAATGGATTAGATAGACAAGAGCGACCGAAATTGCCACCATAGCCCCCATTTTCACCATTTTCACAGTCCGTCTCTCCGTTGAGATATTTGTCTGTCCTGTTTTCTCTGACATCCTGGATCCTCCTTTATTTTAATAAATTCTTATATGGAACAGCGCCAGTACATTAACATGCACCGGCGCTGAAATCTTTCTCACGAAGTCTTATGATACGCGCATCCTGAAGATCGGACTGATCTTCTTGTAAATAAGAAATACGATTATCGACACAAGCACACCTTTCAGAACATTAAACGGCGCAACTGCGAATATCACAAACGTCGAAAGGCTTGTGATATTCGGATTTACTGCGGTTCCCATCTCTATAAGACTGCTCACGGGCATACCAAACGCTGCTGCAAACGTCGGCAGGAGTACATAAGCATTCACTACGCATCCGATCACGGTCATAGCCACAGTACCCACCGCCATACCGATCAACGCTGTCGTCCTCGTACGTTTTCTTCTGTAGATCAGACCTGCCGGAACACAGAGCGAGCATCCGATAATGAAATTCGCAAGTTCCCCGACCCCGGCCGTATCTGTACCTGTAAACACTAAATTGAGCAGTATCTTCACAAATTCAATAAGTGCTCCCGCAAACGGTCCCATCGCAAAACATCCTACCATGACAGGCACCTCGCTGAAGTCAATCTCGTAAAATGACGGAGCAAACGGAAGTGGAATCTCAAAAAGCATCAGAATAATCGCGATGGCTGCAAGCATGCCGATGTTTACAAGAGCCCTTACACCGAACTTCTCTTTCACCTGTTTCTGTGACTGTGTTGTTACTTTTGTTTCTGTACTCATTTTCTTCTCTCCTTTTTCCGCCGCATTACGCGGCATATTATTTTGAAAAAGGCAATCTTCATGGAAATTTTGTCCATCAGCCGTTTTTGTGCAATACCACACAAAGAAAACCCTGGAAATTTTCTTTCCAGGGTTAATTTCTGATACAATGGACTGCTGCCTGACGCTTACATAAAAAGCAGGCAGCTATAAATCTCTTCTCTCATCCAGACTATACTGTCGGTACCGGAATTCTCTCTGTAAGAAAGTCACCGGTTCGGCTGCTGTTAAGCAGTTCGCGGACTCTACCGCCGGTTGGGACTTACACCCGACCCCGAAGATTTTATTCCTTTTACGTGTATTAATATAACTCTTTATATACAGGAATGCAATAGTTTTCAACTTTAAAATTACAAAAAATGTTCATAATCCATTCAAAAGTTGAACACACTTTTTACACAACTCTTTTCTATACTATAATTGTTCTTAAGAAGAACACTTTTTCATAAACTTTTTCCCCCTTTGAGCCGCAGCAATGTGGCTCTTCCTTTTTGCGGGAATATAAGTTCCAATCACAATACTCTTCCCCTTATCTTCCCCCACAGATGCACCTGCACATAATCATATGCTCTGTCATAAATAAGCAATCCTATCTGTCCGCCTGCAATCACGCCAAGCATGAACACGTCTGACATAGCCCGGGCAAACAGCAGATCACGGAAGAGTATCACAATCGGTATATAAACAACATTAAAGATCACATATTTAGCAAACCAGAAAATCGTATATCTCCGTGTCATATCCGGGCGTTTCTCCAGCCATCTCCACACAGCTTCAATCCCCCAGATATAAAGCCCCATAGCCGCAAACGTCAGCACATAAAACTTATTAGGCGCAATAATCGCGCCCAGCAGAACAGCCGCAAGATAAAACGCTCCTCCTGCTTTCAGGCCGAATTCCCTCACAACGATCCCTACAAAGAAAGATGCCGCCGCAAGAAGAAATAATGTACTTGTCTCAATAACGCTTCCCAGAGCCATGAATACCACGGTAAGGGCCAGCAGAAGCCCTCCCAGCGCCACTGTCTTTGCCTTTACATGCATGAACAAAGATCTCCTCCCATACATTCGCAGCATGTGTCAGCAATCCAGAGATCACAACAAAAATTTCCTGTACCGCAGGATGAATTGCCGCCCATACCGTATCCGTTTCCATAAGGACTGTTCTGATATCTTCTGCTGCTGAAATCCAACTGATTCAGGAGCTGTCTGTACTGAAGATTATTGGGCTCCATATTAACTGCCTGCGCCGCATGATCTCTCGCCAGGACATTATTACCAAGTCCGGCATTGGCACACCCGCTCAGATAATACCAGAGAGCTGAGCGTTCCGGGATCTGATCCAAAGTATTTAACGCCTCACGGTAGCGTCTGCTGTTGATATAATTCACAGCAGCCTGCAGTCTCGGATCCTGCTGCGCGTTCTGATATCCCCCATAGCCGCCTGATCCGCCATAAGAATAACTGCCGGAACCTCCCGAAGAAGAGCTGTTCCCATAAGAATATCCTCCGGAATTTCCTGAAGACCGCTCGTGCATGATCGTATCGTATGCCTCCTGCACTTCCTTAAACTTCTCCTCTGCAAGATCCGCCAAAGGATTGTCTACATTGGCATCCGGATGGTATTTTCTCGTCAGATCCCGGTAAGCCTTCTTTATCTCATCATCCGATGCACTCGGGGAAACTCCAAGTACATCATATGGGTTTTTATTCATTCCTTCTTTTCCTCTCTTTTCTTCATCTGTATCTTATTATATCGACTCCAGACACCATCATACAATATATTGCGTAAAATGTCCACATCTACAAGACAGGGGAGACGTTCAAATTCCGCGGTGCTCTCTGCGATCATCATGCATAGAATCTGCCGGATTCTCTCCTCATATTCCGGTTCTGCATAAATCTTTCTGAGCGGATTGTATTTATCTTTCTTCAGATCATCCGGCAAGTCTTCATACGCATCCATAAGATATATGAATTTCCCCAGGAAAAAGCCCATTTTACGCAGGTTTTTCTCCCATATATCCTCTCGATAAAGAAACAGCTCTTCCATCAATCGTCCGAAACATCCCGCTGTCCGGTCTATATCTGTACTGTTCTGCGCCTCACAGGCCGCAAGATCTGACAGAGACGTACGGATCGCATCACTCTGTCTCGGGTACTTTTCTATGATCTTCTTTACCTTACCGTGAATCACACTCTTAGTCATCAGACTTGTAACTTTCCTGTCGTCTTTCCAATCGTCATCCATATGATAATAGGCAAGAAGAACGTTCATAGCCGCAGCATACGATGTGATTTCGTTTTTCAGCATCATCTGTTTCTTTACTGGATGAGCTTTACAGCGGTGAAGCTCCATATCCGCCACATTCTCATAGAGAGAAGACAGGAGGATGATCGCGAAAGTCATGTCGTACGTCAAAGTCATCTGCCCCATAAAACCGTATTCCTCTTTCAGTACATGACATAATCCGCAGTAATATGCCTTGTATTTTTTCATATCCTTTACTTTTAATTCCGGCTCACAAATTGTCACATAACCAAACATATCATTCTCCTGTTGTTCTATACTTATCTGGGTGATATTATAACATGCGCCGCTATGGCAGAGATATGATTTTTTTCTAAATATTTTCTAATCTGTCATCCTGATCGTAAACTAATTGCGCTATTAATTGTAAACCGAATTTATATTATGGTTGACATTTTGTTTTTCTCTTATTATACTTGGAACGAAATATATTTTTATAAATGGAAAGGCACATAGAATGAAAAACACTGTCAGCAAAATATCAGTACAAAAAAGCCACACAAGACGGATGACCACGATTGGCCTGATGACAGCCCTGATCTGTATCATCGCTCCCTTTTCCATTCCGATTCCGGTCAGCCCGGTTCCCATCTCTCTGACGAATTTTGTAATATTCATTATTGTCTGCGTACTGGGAACAAAAGATGCCACAATCTGCGTAATCCTTTATCTTTTACTGGGCGCTGCCGGACTCCCTGTTTTCTCTTCTTTCAGCGGCGGACTGGCAAAACTGGCCGGACCAACAGGCGGATATCTTATAGGATTTATATTTCTTGCCCTGATCCAGGGCTTTCTGACAGAAAAAGCTTCCGGAAATAATTTTGCTGCCGTTGCAGGAATGATTCTGGGAATGGCTGTCTGCTATATTTTCGGCACAGCATGGCTGGCATGGCAGATGGAGCAGAACTTTTTCGCCGCCCTGACAATCGGAGTACTGCCCTATCTCCCGGGTGATGCGGCAAAGATCATTATCGCAGCAGTTGCCGGTCCGAAACTTCGGACTGCAGTCAGGAAGCAGCCCTTTTGATGAATTTTTCGGGCTGGGCGGGGAGAGCGTGCTGACGGTGACTGTGAAGGAATATTAGACAAAGTTAAAGCCTGTGGTACGGCTTTAATCAGAAAAATGAAGTTGTCTGAGTGAAACGAGTTCTTCATTTTCCTGATTGCTTTTAGCCGTATCACAGGCTTATTATTTTGTCTTATGTTCCGTAACCGGAGCCGGAGGCATTAGGCATTCCCTCCCCGTCCTTCCCGGATACGTGAGTCAATCTACTGTTTCCAAGTAATTTTCGGACGTTTTATCGAGAAAATACCTCTCAGATAAACACGAATTTACTGAGCCTGAAGTACTTTGTAAGCTCCATCTTCTACAACCACAACTGTAGGCTCTTTGGACGGCTCGCCGTCTTCGCCCCAAGTGATCTGTTTTCCTGTAAGACCGTCAATCGTGATCTCTGTCATAGCACCTTTCATAGCATCACAAATATCAGAGATGCTCATATCCGGTGTGATATCGGCTTTCTCGGCTGCTGCTTTGATCACATACATACAGTCATATGCATCAGCTGCAAACTGGATCGGTGTATCACCAAACTCTTTCTCATAATTTGCAACAAATGTCTGAGTTGCCTCATCCTCTGCATCTGGTGTAAACGGTGTCAGGAACATCAGTCCCTCTGCAAGAGATGCATCGAATCCATCTACGTCAAGCAGTCCGTCCATACCATCAACACCGAACCACTCCGGAGCAAATCCTGCTCTGTCGGCCTGCGCAAGGATCAGAGAAGCCTGCTGATAGTAAATCGGAAGGAATACAAGCTCTGCTCCGCCGTCTTTTGCTTTCTGAATCTGTACTGAGAAGTCTGTATTACTGTCTTTTGTAAACGCTTCTGCAGCAACAATCTCAAGTCCTTTTGCATCCGCTTCTGCCGTGAAATTCTGATAGATACCCGTAGAGTATGTGTCAGAGCTGTCATAAATAACAGCTACCTTTGTAGCAAGTCCGTTGTCTGCGATATAATCAGCAGAAACTGTACCCTGGCTCGGGTCAGAGAAACACATACGGAATGCATTATCATACTGGATACTCTCTACAGCAGTAGCTGACGGAGTAAGCTGGAACATATTGTCAGCGTGTGTCTCCTCAACAACTGCTGTACAAGGTGTAGATGTAACTGTTCCAACCAGCATCTGCATACCCCAGTCTTTCAGAGTATTGTAAGCATTTACAGATTTTTCGGAATCTCCTTGATCGTCTTCAAACTGGTACTCAATCTGGTATCCATTGATACCGCCGTCTGCATTGATCTCGTCTACTGCGAGCTGAATGCCGTTTTTAACTGCTGTACCATAGATTGCTGTGTCTCCTGTGATCGGTCCGATACCACCGATCTTAAATGTCGTAGCATCTGAATTTCCTTCATTGCTTCCGCCGCCATTGCTTCCGCATGCAGCCAGTGAAAATACCATAGCTGATGCAAGCGCAAGGCTGGCAGCCTTTTTCAACATCTTCATAATATCTCCTCCTTAATAAATACTAGCTACTCTATGGTAAACTTACCTGGCAGATTTGTCAAGGAGAAAAACCGATTACGCTCTATTTTATATCTGATAGTAAGCGAACTTATCAAATATTTCCACTTCATCTGTCACCGCGTCCAAGACTACGGGCTTGGAAAGATCCAGACTGAAGATTCCCAAAAAAGACTTTGCATCCACTTTTCTGCGTCCCGAACTCAGATCAAATTCGCCTTTTACATTTGCAATCTCTTTTGAGAATCGCTCTACCATGTCATAAGAATCAAACTGGATATTCATTGTCTTTTTCATGTGTCCGCCTCCTTAAAAAAGAAAAGAGACAATAAACTCGCTGTCCTCCTTCGGACAAACTCATTTATTGTCTCTATGGGTTTATAATTGTCTGTGCTAATAAATATGTATATATACTATCAGATATGTACATATTTTTCAAGTATTTTTCTACATTTCTTCCATATATTCTCTGTATTCCGATTCGCTTGCAAAAAGCATATATC
Source organism: Candidatus Mediterraneibacter surreyensis (assembly GCA_019118885.1). GTDB lineage: Bacteria > Bacillota > Clostridia > Lachnospirales > Lachnospiraceae > Mediterraneibacter > Mediterraneibacter surreyensis. Next base: position 27,547 of record DWYB01000010.1, read on the forward strand.
TCTCGTTTACCAGCCCCATGTAACCTTCTGCTGTATTATATCCTTTCATCCTGATCCCTCCATAACCTGTTAAATATTTCTCTAACTGGTTATAGTCTACAGCATCATATGTACATTAAAACGGACTTATAAGATATTTTTTCTTTTCACTTCAAGGCGTCTATATATTTCCAGTCAATCGGCGTACGAATGTAAAACTGCTTGTTTTGACCGGTCTCTTCATCCATAACGTTGAAATAATTTTCTGTCAAAGCAAAAAATTTGTCCGGATCTGCAAAAGTTCCGCTTACCCCTCCGTCCGTAATATCATTATCATATGCAGTAAATATTTCTTCCGCCTGTAAATCTGAAAGATATCGTGAAAGGGCATCAACATTTTTGAGTTCCTGCATATCCTCATATCTGTCAGTCAGAATACTGGCATGTGAAATTTCAGTCGTATCCTGATTAGTCAGCTCCGCAAGGGTTCCCCGGTTTGTCGCCAGTGTAAGCTTCCCCATGCACAAACCACCTACGAGCATGATCAAAAAAAGCAGCACAACACCTTTTCTTTTACTTTTCCCAGGCATTGTTGCCTTCAGACGATAGCGCAGCGCTTTTGCAGAAGCAGACAGACAGGTTGAATATCCTCGCGAATTCCCGGCAATGGATAGCAGAAGTTCTGCATATCTTTTTCGTTTCTCTTTATCTGCATCCTTCAGCACGATCTCATCACAGGAAAGTTCCAGATCGTCTTCCGCTTTCCTTACAGCCAGCCAGACAAGCGGATGTATCCATCCAAACGCACAGCAGAACTTCAGAAAAAACTTGGTATGTGTATCCCGACGCTGAATATGATGGAGTTCATGGGCAAAGATCAGTTCTGCCTCCTCTTCAGTAAAGCTGCGTTCCGGAAGATAAGTTATCGTATTTTTTAATCTCATCCCGACAGTAAGCGGAGTTTGTATCACAGAACAATACCTCAGGCCGATCACAAGGGGAAGCCCCATATCTTTTTTCATTTTATTCCACTTCTCCCATAAAGCAATATCGCCTATCTGGTGGGAATTTTCCTGCAGTTTTCTCGAAAAACGTATATGTGATATTACCTGTATTATAAAAATAACCGCAAATCCCGCAATCCAAACGCAGATAAATATCGACAGAAAATTCTCCGGAATATAAATAACCGCCGCAGGGGGCAGTGCGAATGTATCAAGTATGTACGGTTCAAAATATAATACTACAGGCACCAGCCAGAAAGTCGCACAGGTCTTTGCCGTAAAATATTTTCGAAGTATGGGAAGTATCAGCAGGAGCAGCGTAAAATATATCGTAATAAACAGAATCATGTCTATCAAAATCATTGAATTTGATAATATATTTTCTCTCTTAGCAGCAGAAAGCCCCACACATAATACCAGATATATTAGAGCCATGACCGGGAACCAGACAGGATCATATCCCACAAATGTCGCTTTTCCGCTTTGTAGTTTTCTGCCCTTTTCATTATTTTCCGTATTCCATGATTTGCAAAATGTATCTACTAAGACATATGCGAGAAAAAAGATCCAAAACATGCGAAATATATAATTGAGCATATTATCTGACATTTACAGTTCTCCCTTCTCAAGCATTCTTTTTAGTTCCTCTACTTCCTCTTTTTTTACACCGCTGTCACATAATGCCGCTGCAAAATTCGCGATAGACCCGTTAAACAGTCTGTCCAAAAAAGATCTGCTCTCTGACGCCAGATAATCCTTTTCTGTTATCAACGGTTCATACAGATTAGATCGTCCTTCCTTCTTAAGAGAAAGAAATCCCTTTTCACACAGACGTGTCAGCAATGTCAAAATCGTTGTTGGGGCCAGCGGATGTGTCTCGCCTAAAGCATGTTCAATAACCGATCTGGAGATCGGAGATGTCTCTTTCCATATGATTTTCATAATCTCAAGTTCGCTTTCAGGAAGCCGTTTAATATCTTTCATACTATACTTCTCCTTTTCTACATTTGTAGAATAATTATATTCTACAAATGTAGAAATGTCAATAACAAAAAGCACCTAAAAGATTTCTCTTTCAGGTGCTTCCTCTCATTCCCAGTTAATTGTCCGTATACCTTCAAAACTACATACAAAGAATCAATCATCCATCTTCACCTATTCCGCTTTGGTTATGCCCTCGACCTATTAGTAACAGTCAGCTCCATGCGTTACCACACTTCCACCTCTGCCCTATCTACCTCGTCGTCTTCAAGGGGTCTTACTAACTTGACGTTATGGGATATCTCATCTTGAGGGGGGCTTCACGCTTAGATGCCTTCAGCGTTTATCCCTTCCCGGCTTGGC
>DWYB01000088.1 GCA_019118885.1 Candidatus Mediterraneibacter surreyensis
TCTTTAAACTGTTGATCGTATCTGCTACCCTTTGCCATGCCTATACTTCCTCCTTCTCATCATCTTTCCTATCATACATGATTTAGGTCTGCATGGCATCTTTACTTTGTACTATTTTTATACTACCACTATTCCCTCCATCCCGTCCATTAGGGCTTTCATGGTTTTAAGCACGATTTTCTGTTCTTTTGGTTTCAGCCGCCGGATACGGGCAGCCGTTGTTTCCACCGGATCATTCTCTTTTTCCTTTGCCCTTCTCCCCAGCAGTTCATCAGCGTCCGTGTCCAGAACTTCCACCAGCTTTGCGAAAATCTCTACGGACATCGCCGCCTGCCCTCCCTCGATCCGGCTCACTGTGTTGACACTGATACCGGCTTTCTCCGCAAAGGTTTCCTGGGATAAATGGCTGTCTTTCCTCTTCTGCCGGATACGTTCCCCCAACTGGATCAGCCTCTGCGATCCCGCACGGTTTCCCAACACAGTCCCTCCTTCCATGATGGATTTTTACTTTGTGACACCGTGTCGCAAAGTACTCCTGCCATAAAGACAGAAAAAAGCAGCCGGGTACATAGACTTAGCTGCTTTTGTAATCTGCTATTCAATTCTTCTGTAAAATTTTCATACTGTTTTCGTCTTTGCCATCCGGGATATCCCCAGGGCAGCCATTTTCACCAGATAAAAAACCGCCAGGAACAGCCGTCCCGTCAGGATCACGCCTCCGATCACACCGCCAATCAGCAGGTTAAATACAAACACCCCCACTGTTCCGCCAATGTCAAAGCCTTTCGGGATAATCCACAGGAACATCTTATGTACGCCAAAAGGAATCCCGACAAACATCCACAATTTCAAATAATCGCACTGTCCTTGTTCCACACAGAGGGGATAAAACAGCACTGACAGGAATACTGCCGCTCCTACCGGAACAATCACCTTTTTCACAAATTCATACATCTTAGCCACCTCCGTACAGATCATGATTCACTTCCGCCTGGTAGTAATGGTTCATTGTCATGGACGAATTGTAAAGCGTCGCCAAAAGATATGCCTTGATATTCGCCACTTTGGACGTATTCCGGTGCAGGCTGAACAGTACATACTCGATATGGGAATACGTCAGCTTTAAAAAACGGCTCTTAACTACTGACACCGGCTTGTCCGCCCCGCCGATCCGCACTACACGATTATCCGGCAGCATCAGGATCTCCACCATCAGCTCCACAAGTTCATCTACTTCCTCCCGCTCCCTTTTATCCAGGAAGCACTCATAATCAATGTTGTCCTGTATCAAAGCCCGGTAGGTTTCCATCTTCTCCATCACATCTTCTTCCACAGGATACACTTCATCCGCAGTCAGGGATTGATAAGATTGGATAGGATCAGTCTCACTAAAATCAGTCTTGTTAATATCAGTATTATTAGATTGTGATTTTGGAACTTCTTGAGTTTTGATTTTCACTATTCTTGAAGTATGATTTTCACCATTCTTGAATTGTGATTCTGGAAATTCTTGATTTGTGGTTTTCACCATTCCTGAATTGTGATTTTCACTATTCTTGAATTGTGATTCTGGAAATTCCTGAATTATGGTTTTCACATTCCTTGAATTGTGATTTTCACTATTCTGTGTATTTTCAGGGTTTTCCAGTGTTTTTTCTTCCTGTTCAGAAGAAATTTTTTCTTTTACCAGAAAGTTCTTCACATAGATTACATTCGGTTTTCCCAGCCCCAGGCGTTTCTTTTCAATCAGTCCAATCCCCTGATTACTGTCCAGTTCTTTCATCAGCTTTACCGCTTTCTGTGTCCCGCAATTCAGAAGTTCTGCTATTTCTTCCACGGTAAAAATGATATACACCCGGTCTTCCTCGTCAAACCAGCGATTCTTAATGCTAAGGCTCATACGGTCTAACATCAGACCGTATAAAACCTTTGCCTCACAGGAGAGGGATTTAAAACATTCTGCTGTAAACAGCACTTTCGGGACACGGTAAAAGCTGTACTGTTCCGCTTCCATCCCACGGAAATAATCAAACTGTATTTCCTGCATCTGTTTCCCTCTCCTTTCCTTGTTTCCACTGTTCCAGAAGCGAATAGATCACTTCCTCAATTTGCGCTTTCGTGTATGCCGGCGGGAAATAATTCCGGATTTTTTTCGGTGAAATCGTCACACTCTGTCCGCTGTTCTCTTTCTTTACCAGAAGCGCATAAACATTTTTCTCTGACAGAGTACCTTTCTTACTCATATCCTTGATCTGTTCCGCCTGGGCCGGGGATGGATAAATACTGATATTTGCCACCGCTTCCAACACCAGCTCCTGTTCTTCCACTTTCAGATAAGACAGCCGCTCCCCGGCTACCATTTTTATATTCCCCTCATCTACAAGCTCTAAAAGTCCATTAATCAGGCTGGCAAGCCGGATATATCTCTGCACTGTCCGTCCGCTGTCCCCGGCTTTTTCTCCCACAGCATCTGCCGTGTGCTTGTCCCCTTTGCTTCCCTGATGTTTCAGCGCCTCATATTTCATCTTGTAGGCCCTGGCTTTCTCGCTGGGCAGAAGGTTTTCCCTCTGGATATTCGTATCCACCATCAGCACCGTGGCGGCATCATCATCCAGATCCCGGATAATCACAGGCATATCCGTTTTCCCTGCCAGCTCACTGGCCCGCCATCTCCGGTGTCCTGCCACTACCTCATATCCGTCTGCACAGGGACGCACAATCCCAGGCTGGATCACACCGTGCTGGAGGATGCTTTCCACAGTCTCCTGCATTTTTTCATCATCCAACACCTTAAACGGATGGTTCTTAAACGGCTTGAGCTGGCTTAATGGAACCGTTGTATAAGTTCCTTCCACGCTGTTATCTTCCGCACTAAACAGATCCTCATAGGAAGTCAGCTTGATTTTCTCCGCACTCTTACTTTTCATCTGCAAGCACCTCCCCGGTCAGGTGGCGATATCCCTCTGCCACAATTCCTTTCGGATCATGAAGATAAATACTCTTTCCCTCCGCTGTCGTCTCCGCCGCCCGCACAGACATAGGGATACAGTTTTCAAAGATATGAATGTTATTTCCGTAAACTTCCCGGATCTGTTCGGAAATATCCCTTGCAAAATTTGTCCTGCGGTCAACCTTTGTCAGCAGAATCCCTAGAATGGACAGCCTGGGATTCAACCGTCTATGTACCTTTCCAATGGTCTTGATAAGCTGCTGTAACCCCTTTACAGGCAGGTAAGCCGCCTCTACCGGAATCAGAACGCTGTCCGCCGCTACCAGGGCATTGATCGTGATCATTCCTAAAGAGGGCATACAGTCGATCAGGATATAATCGTAGTCTCTTTTTACCCCGTCCAGATACAGGCGAAGCACCTGCTCTCGGCTCATGACATTTACAAGAGAAGTTTCCAGTCCGGCAAGCTCAATATTCGCAGGGATAAAGTCAATTCCCTCCTCATGGTGGATAATACCCTCTCCCGGTTCCACATCCTCGTCATTGATAATCTTCTCCATGATATTGACTAAGGTTACGTCCAGTTCATCCGGCTCCTGAATGCCTAAACTCACTGCCATGCTGCCCTGTGCGTCTGCCTCCACCAGAAGCACCTTTTTCCCGGCTCTTGCCAGTCCAATTCCCAAATTCACACACGTTGTCGTCTTTCCTACGCCGCCTTTCTGATTAGCGATTGCGATTATCCTGCACATATATATTACCTACCTTTCTTCCTTTTCTGTTCGCTCAATCTCTGCATAAGAGCGAAAATATCGGTTTGTCCCTTTATTGGAAAATATCTCTGATGTCTGGAGAACCCGGATCTCCGGGTGTTTCTCCAGAAGCCGTTTAAACCAGCGAATGTCTCTCACTGTCCCCTGCAGCCTAATCTTCAGCATAAAACAAATCCTCCCAATCCACATAGAAACAGTAATCCGGATACCGGATTTTAATTGCTTCCCAAAAATATCTGGCATCTCCCGTGCAAAAGATGTCACTGACGGAATAAAGCCGTGTCTCAACAATCTGTTCCTCCGTATCGTCATATTCATCTGTCGTAGGTGTTCCATCTGTATAGAGATTAAATGCAATACGGACAATCTTTTCGCTCCCGCTGGTCTGCCATCCTTCCTGCAGACACTCCGGCTTTATAAATCCCGTCTCAAAGTCATAGATCCGGTTTACATTTCGTCTGGTATCTTCTGACAGTCCCAGGCAGTAAACCAGTGCTTTATGGTATGTGTCCTGATACCGACATTTTGGAAGATAGGTGTGATAAAACTTCTGATGTTCCTTGTTCTTAAAAGTAATGTTTCTTTTCTTGCTCTTTTCTGCTCCTAACGCTGTGTTCTTTGCCATTTGCTTTTCCTCCTGAATTTTAATTTTATATAAAAAATAGGGACACTCTGCTGCAAGTATCCCTATCTTCTATCAATCTATTGATAGCTCTATATTCACTTTCATAATTCAGGATTTTTTGTGTTCCCCGTACCGAGGTCTAAGGCAACCACAACGGTCACTTTGTTTACAAGCACCTTTTCCTTGTGATTTTCCTCTAATCTGTTGAAACTGAAAAAGTCAACAAAGTGCGTAAATTCAAGGATTTCTAGGTATGTTTCCTTTGTAGTCTTACCACAGTCTCCACATGCACTGTCATAGGAAACATATCAACCGCCCTTATTTTCTTCAGCTCATACCCATTCTCACACAGTATTTTAAGATCTCTTGCCAGTGTGGCCGGATCACAGCTCACATAGACGACTTTCTCCGGCTCCATCCTGACGATCGTATCCAACAGCGCCGCATCGCAGCCTTTGCGGGGCGGATCCACCACGATCACATCAGCCCTTGCCGTCTCTCCGTTATGCTCCTGAGCATAGCGTTCATAATAAGCCGGAAGCACTTCCTCTGCCTTCCCGACAAAAAACTCGGTGTTCCCGATGCCATTGATCTTCGCATTCGTTCTGGCGTCCTCAATTGCCTGTGGAACAATCTCCACACCGTATACTTTCTCTGCCTGTTCCGCAAGGAAAAGCGAGATCGTTCCGATCCCGCAGTAAAGATCCCATACAGTTTCGCTGCCGCCAAGGCCTGCATATTCCAGTGCCAGCGAGTACAGCGTCTCTGTCTGCACCGGGTTAACCTGGTAGAACGACAGCGGTGAAATCCGGTATTTAATATCTCCGATATAATCCGTAATATATCCCTGCCCCCAGAGCACATCGCAGGTGTTTCCCATGATCACATTATCCCGGCGCGTATTCTCACTTATTGTGATACTCGTCATCCCGGAAAGTTCCGTGAGCGCTCCGATCAGCCTTTCAGCATGAGGGATCTTTGTTCCGTTTATGACGAGGCATACCATGATCTCTTTCGTTGAAAATCCATATCGGATCAATACATGACGGATCAGGCCCTGTCCTGTCTTTTCATTATATGCCGGTACATTGTTCTCCTTCATGAATTCCAGGATGATCTCCAGGATTTCCCGATTCACCGGCACGCCAAGGGCACAGTCTGTGTTTGCAATGATATCATGAGTCCGGCCTGCGTAGAATCCGGCGATCGGGTTTCCCTCCTTATCCGTTCCAAAGGGGAACTGTGCTTTATTGCGGTATCCAAAAGGATGCTCCATGCCTGCAATGGGATCCATAACGCTGTCTATGAATTCCGGGGTGAACCCGCCAATCCGTTCCAGACTTCCACGAACCTTCTGTTCTTTAAATGTAAGCTGCCGGTCATAGGACATCTCCTGAATCTGGCAGCCGCCGCACCGGCGTGCAAATGCGCACCGGGGCTGCACACGGTATTCCGACGGCCCGACTACTTTCATCAGCCTCGCATATCCGTAATTTTTCTTTGCCTTTATAACCTTTACTTCCGCTATATCACCAATCACGGCATCTTTCACAAAGAGCGTGTATCCGTCCGCTTTCCCGATACCGGCCCCGTCTGTTCCTATATCCGTGATCTCTATGACCGCAGTATCATTTTTCTGCATTTCTCTCCGACGTTCTCCTCAGATTGGATTCAAATAACCTGTTATATCCCAGCCACTCTGTTCCCGTCTTCCCTTTGAAGATTTCTGTCAGCGTCTGCATCTTTGCGTCTGCATTATCTGCCAGATTGAGCGCCAGCGCCTCGGCCAGTGCCGGTTTCTTCGGCGAACCGTACTCAAGTTCCCCGTGATGGGCGATAATGCAGTGCTTCAGTTCATTTGCCAGACACTCCGGAAAATCCGGGATGGAGCGGATTGCCTCGTCCACCATCTCCACACCGATCACGATATGACCGATGAGCTGTCCTTCATCCGTATAGTCATTATCCGGGAAAGAAGATAATTCCCGGGTCTTTCCGATATCATGGCAGATTGCCGCCGTAAAAAGCAGATCCCGGTTCAGGATCGGATATGCCCCGGAAAAATAATCGCACATATGAAGAACACTCAGCGTATGTTCCAGAAGTCCTCCCGAAAAACTGTGATGTACAGTCTTGGCCGCTGAATGTCCTTTGAATTTCCTGATAAAATCTTCGTCTTTTACGAAATAATACTCCAATATCTGTTTCAGCCACGGATTGGATACTTTCCCGATATATGACGTCAGACCGGCGTACATTTTCTCAACATTCTTGTCGGTGGTCGGCATATAATCAGCAGGATCATATTCTCCTTCTGCCGCCTTTCTGATCTGTTTGATATTGATCTGCAGATTGCCGTTATAGCTGATCACATCGCCGTAGACCTCGATAAAATCTTTCTCGTCATATTCGGCTATCCCCTGAGAGTTTGGATCCCAGACTTTTCCGTCAAGTATTCCTGTCTTATCCTGAAGGAGCAGATTGTCATAAGGTTTTCCGTTCCTTGTCTCTGCAGAGCGTTTTCCTTTGCAGAGGTAAACGTTCCTTATTGTCTCACCTTCATGTAATCCGTTTATATATCTCATATCCTTCCTCTTTCTCTATATTTCATTTTTGTTTCACCCGAAGGCTACTCTTTACTTCCCACTGTCACGGAGAAATCCACTTCTACATATCCGTCAGTTCCCAGACGTCTGCCCTGAAGACGAATAATCCGTCCTGCCGCCGTCTCCAGCACAGCACTCTGATAAGTAGAAATACTTCCTACGTCTTTTCCGTCCACCTGACAGATGACGTCGCCGCTCTGAATCCCCGCCTCCATTGCAGGCGAATCAGGATCCACATCTACAACGTAGACTCCGGACGGCATCCCCTGATCGTCTTTAAGCGCCTGAGTCACTGTAGTTCCGTGTATTCCGATATATGGTACGCTTTCTCCGTTGGCCATAATCTCTATAACCGCTTTCAGATCGGAAATAGCGTATGCATTCAGGCTGGTTTGCTCCTCTGTTTTCCACACTGACGAGGAAACGATTCCGACGACCTCACCCGCCATATTAAACAGTACTCCCGTACCCCCTGCCTCATATGCTATATCCGTAGAGAGCACATCACACTCTCCGTCATAAAATGCTGCTCTGTAATCGGTTGAACTCACTATACCGTAGCCCATCCCGTCCGGATAGCCGAACATATTTCCCAGAGACATGACTACGTCGCCCTGTTTGACCAGATTTGAATTTCCAAGAACAGATACCTTTATGGCCGACCATGTCGCATCTGTTATGTTTCCCCTGTTTACGCTGAACATAGCAAGCCCTGTATTTAAATCTCTCTTTTTTAAAGCTGCGTCATAACTTGCGCCGTCCTCGAATGTAACCGACCATTTTTTCACCTTTTCACAGATCGAACTGTCAGCCAGAATCAAAAGCTCCTGGCCGTTGTCCGCCGCGATCACACCTGTCACGCTTCTGTTGATCCCGGTCATCTGGGCATCCCAATCCATCTCTCCTGTCACAGCCTTAACAGACACGATTCCTTTTTGAGCCTCCGCAGCCCGCTCATTCATAGATGCCATGATCTTTTCATAGCTGTCCTCATTTGTCGTTGTATCTTCATCTGACTGGGATTCGTCTTCCGGGACATCTTCTCCTGTTTCTTCGGGATCTTCATCCTCAGGGATAGACACAGTCTCCAGATTACCTCGAAATATATCCTGCATCCACGGTTTAAGCGCAAAAAAACCAAGGCAGGCAAAGGCTCCGAGGATCACTCCGTATATGGCGATCCTGACAAGCTGCTGTGCGAGCTGCTGCCTGCTGACTGGTTTTGGTTTGATCGTCTCTTGTAAGAAAGAATACTTCTTTTCCTCCGGTTCCTCCTCCGGATTCAGATTCTGATCTCTATCATTCGGCATGGACTTTATTCCTCCAGATTCTAGTATAACCGATTCAGTTGTATAGTTCAATCATTTGGAAAAGACTTTTCTTTATTCCAAGAATGGGGTAGAATGATATTTACAGTCCACATATATTTTTAAGGGGAATTTATGAATCAGAAAACACTTGTAAAACTTGAATTTGATAAAATCATATCACGTCTGGAAGAGGAGGCCGGCTCTTTCCGGGGCCGTCAGCTCTGCCGACGGCTGAAGCCTATGACAGATCTGGATAAGATCAATACTTATCAGGAGCAGACGGCCGCCGCCTTCACCCGCATCGTCAGAAAAGGGAGGATTTCATTCTCCGATGCAGCTCCTGTGGAGGAATCCATGAAGAGACTGGAGATCGGGGGCGCTTTAAGTATCTCTGAGCTGCTCCGTATCTGCCGGCTGCTGGCTAACGCTGCGCGGGCGAAATCCTACGGGCGGCACGATACACAGGAAGACGCGGCCGACTGTCTGGACGCATACTTTGATCAGCTGGAGCCTCTCACAATTCTTTCAAACGAAATCGAAAGATGCATCATTTCCGAGGACGAGATCAGCGATGACGCCAGCAGTACGCTGAAACATATCCGCCGCAGCATGGGCTCCATCAACGACCGGATCCACACGACGCTTAACGGACTTGTCAACGGCTCCCTCAGAACCTACCTGCAGGATCCCATAATCACCATGAGGGGTGACAGATACTGTATTCCTGTCAAAGCGGAATACCGCTCGCAGGTACAGGGACTGATCCACGACCAGTCATCCACCGGTTCAACCCTGTTCATCGAGCCGATGGCTGTCGTAAAACTGAACAATGATCTGAAGGAACTTTATGCCAAAGAGCAGGAAGAGATCCAGGCGATCCTGGCACGGCTGAGCGAAGATGCTGCACAATATATTGAGGAAATCCGGGGAAACTACCGGGCTATGACCGATCTTGACTTCATATTCGCCCGGGGTGCGCTGGCGCTTTCCATGCGGGGCAGCCGTCCGATCCTGAACGAAGAAGGGCGGATCCATATCAGAGAAGGACGGCATCCGCTGCTGGACGAAAAGACCGTTGTTCCTATCACTGTATCTCTGGGTGAAGATTTTACCCTGCTCATCATTACCGGACCTAATACAGGCGGCAAGACTGTCTCTCTGAAAACAGTAGGCCTGTTCACGCTGATGGGACAGGCCGGCCTGCACATTCCTGCCGGAGACCGTTCAGAACTGGCTGTATTCCGACAGGTATACGCCGATATCGGAGACGAACAGAGTATTGAACAGAGCCTCAGTACTTTTTCATCCCATATGACGAATATCGTCTCCTTCCTGAAGAGGGTAGACGAACATTCTCTCGTCCTCTTCGACGAGCTGGGAGCAGGCACAGATCCCACCGAGGGCGCCGCTCTGGCCACGGCCATTCTCTCATATCTACACAAGAGAAACATACGCGCCATGGCCACTACCCATTACAGTGAACTAAAAGTCTATGCTCTCTCTACCCCTGGAGTGGAGAATGCCTGCTGTGAATTCGATGTGGAGAGCCTGCGCCCGACTTACCGGCTTCTCATCGGCATTCCCGGAAAGAGCAACGCATTTGCCATTTCAAGCAAACTTGGTCTTCCGGATTTCATTATCGAAGATGCCAGAAAACTCCTGAGCGAACAGGACGTCTCATTTGAAGACCTGCTCACAGATCTGGAAACAAGCCGCCGGACAATTGAGAAAGAGCGCCAGGAGATCGAAACCTACCGGCGGGAAACAGAGGCGCTGAAACAGCAGGCCGAAAAACGCCGGGAAAAACTGGAGGAACAGCGCGACCGCATCCTGCGGGAAGCCAACGAAAAGGCAAACGCCATCCTGCGGGAGGCGAAAGAGGTTGCAGACGAAACGATCCGCAACTTCCATAAGTTCGGCAAAGAAAACATTTCCGCCGCAGAAATGGAAAAAGAACGGGAACGACTCAGAAAAAAGATAAAAGACACCTCGCCTTCATCGCCGGCGAATACCCGCAAAGCGAAAAAGCAGTATAAACCGGAAGATTTCAAACTGGGCGAATCCGTAAAAGTCCTGAGCATGAACCTTACCGGAACTATCCAGTCACTGCCCGACTCAAGAGGCAATGTTACAGTACAGATGGGAATCCTCCGGTCGCAGGTAAATATCTCTGACCTTGAGATCATAGAGGAGCCTTCTCCATATACACCCAAAAAGCTGAACCGCACTTCAAAAGGCAGAATCGGCATGAGCAAGTCTCTTTCCGTCAGTCCTGAAATTAACCTTCTCGGAAAGACTGTAGACGAGGCGGTAGCCGAACTGGACAAATATCTCGACGACGCTATTCTCTCACATTTGAATACAGTGCGGGTAGTACACGGAAAAGGAACAGGCGCGCTGAGAAAAGGCATACATGAATATTTGAGACGGCAAAAGCACGTCAAATCATATCACCTTGCAGAATACGGTGAAGGTGACGCAGGAGTGACGATCGTAGAACTGAAATAAAGGAGGCATATAAAAATGATAGGTAAACAGAAGATACTTATTGTAGATGACGACGAAAATATAGCAGAACTGATCTCGCTTTATCTCAGCAAAGAATGCTTTGATACAAAGATCGTTTATAACGGAGAGGATGCCCTGGCGGCATTTGACACATATCAGCCGAATCTGATCCTCCTCGATCTTATGCTTCCGGGTATCGATGGCTATCAAGTCTGCCGGGAGATCCGCGCGCGGTCTTCCACTCCGATCATCATGCTGTCGGCCAAAGGCGAAGTCTTCGACAAAGTACTGGGACTGGAGCTCGGCGCCGACGATTATATCATGAAACCATTCGATTCAAAGGAGATGGTGGCAAGAGTACGTGCGGTGCTGAGACGCTATCAGCCGATAAAAACCGATCCCGCTCCCAAGGATAGGGCAAAATGCGTGGAATATGAAGGTCTGGAGATCAATCTTACAAATTATTCTGTCATATGTGACGGAAAGCATGTTGAGATGCCGCCAAAGGAACTGGAACTTCTCTATTGTCTCGCGGCGTCCCCGAATCAGGTCTTCACAAGAGAACAGCTTCTCGATCAGATCTGGGGATATGAATATGTAGGAGATACCCGAACGGTTGACGTACATATCAAACGGCTTCGTGAAAAGATCAAAGATCATCCACACTGGAGCCTGAGCACAGTATGGGGCATCGGATATAAATTTGAGACAAAATAATGGACGAAATACTATGAAAAGCATACTACACCTGAAATTTATCGCACTATATATCATATTCGGTTTTCTGTGTCTGTTCACCACCGCTACGCTCACCACCCAGCTCGTGACAAACCGGCTTATGGAGGATACGTCACAGACACTTTACAGAGAGGCTACTCTGATCGCCAATGACTATCTTCCTTCGTACTTCTCTGAGGACTCCTCCATATATGCGGTCCAGTCACAGCTGGCCGCAATGAGGCTGTATCTGGAATCCTCACTGTGGTTCGTAGATGCGTCCGGTAATCTGATCACTTCCTCCAACCTGGAAGGGACCTCTTCGCCGGATGAAGCCATCGAAAACTTTAACCCCGCGGAGATTGGGGGAAATCAGTATATTTCCGGAACTTATCACGGATATTTTGACGAGGAAGTCATCACTGTCATGGCTCCTGTAACAGAAGGATTTTCCACAAAAGGGTATCTTCTGATCCACAGTCCTGTCTCCAATATCGATGAGAGATGTCAGCTTATTATGGTTCCTGTATATATATCGCTGGGCGTGATTTTTCTCCTCTCCTTTATCTTTCTGCTGGGATTTCAGTTCTTTGTATACCGTCCTCTCAGACAGATATCAGAAGCAGCCCGGCAGTACGCCATGGGAAATCTGGAATATGAGATTCCCGTTCACACCCACGATGAGATGGGATATCTTTCCGCATCTCTCAACTATATGGCAGCCCAGCTCAAAGACATGGACGACTACCAGAAAAAGATTGTGGCAAATGTTTCTCATGATTTCCGCTCCCCTCTTACTTCCATAAAAGGATATGTAGAAGCCATGGCAGACGGAACAATCCCTCCCGAACTCTATGGGAAATATCTGAATATAATTCTGTTCGAGACGGAACGTCTTACAGATCTGACCGGAGATCTGCTGACACTGAACGAATTCGATACAAAAGAACTTATGCTCAATAAAACGGAATTCGATATCCAGGACGTTATCAAGGGCACCGCCGAATCTTTTGAAGCCGTATGTACGCCGAAACACATATCGATCGAACTTCTCCTTATGCCAGGATCTGTTATCGTCTATGCAGATAAACGAAAAATCCAGCAGGTTCTTTATAATCTGATAGACAATGCCATCAAATTCAGCGAAAATGAATCTTCTATTACGATAGAAGTCAGCGAGAAGAGCGAGAAGGTATTTATCTCGGTAAAAGACCACGGAATCGGTATTCCCCGCAAAGACCTGAATAAGATCTGGGAACGCTTTTACAAATCCGATCTTTCCCGTGGAAAAGACAAAAAAGGAACAGGCCTTGGCCTGTCCATTGTAAAAGAAGTCATTCAGGCACATGATGAACACATAAATGTCATCAGTACCGAAGGTGTAGGAACCGAATTCATCTTTTCACTCAGCAGAGTCATGTAAAACACAGCAGTTCAGATCATGGAGCTGAACTGCTGTGTTTTTTAACTATTCATACAGCATAGCCTGTATGTTTTCATTTTCCATATTTTCTGTATCTACCCATATAAAACCGGTATCTACCTGTGCTTCATTTCCAATTTCCAGCACGGTTCTCGCCGCTGCTACGACCGCTGCATACCCCATTCCAAACGGATTCTGAACTACCAGACCATCAATACTTCCATTTTTCAAAGCATCAAGCTGGTCTTTCCCGGCATCAAATCCCATCATAACAATCTCATCTGTCTTTTCCATCCGATCAATCGCACGAGCTCCCAACAATACTGTTTCATCATTCGTACCAAAGCACCCTTTCAGATCCGGGTGTTTCTCAAGATAATATACAACTGCATCCTCATCGCTCATTCCGTTGGCGATAGAATCGATATCCTCCAGACGGGTTTTTGCTTCTTCAGAGATATTTTCCTCTTCTTCCTCCGCTTCACTGTCCGCATCTGCACTGTCTTCTTCTCCGCCCGCAGCTTCTGCAGTCCAGGTCTCAAGCTCATCAGCAGTCACGCCGAGCTGTTCAGCAGCAGCCGTCCGCTTCAACTGATCGATCTGATCCATATAGAGAGTTTCAACCACCGATACTCCGGGATGATTTTCTGATATTTCCGTCTGGAATGCAGACACTCTGTCCTTTGCATTACCCGAGACAGAATCCGGCACGATCAGGATAACCTCGCCGTTCTCTCCGATAGCTTCACAGAGCTTATCAGCCCCCGTGGACGCCGCTTCAGAATTATCCGTCATACAGGTACACTGAATCCCCTGATAACTGTTTCCGGAATCAAACGCCACAATCGGGATCCCGTTTTCTATCGCAAGGTCAAACTGCACTTCCGAAGCGTTTTCATCTATACTGGCGATAGCGATCACGTCAGGATATCTTGCCATTTCCTCATCCAGGATATTGACCTGTTCATCAATATCTTCATTGTCAGCAGGAGCATTGAACAATACTTTTACCGCATCCGATCCGCTGTATCCCAGCCTTTCATTTATATCATCGGCAGCCTGCTGCACTCCCGCCGCTACCCGCTTCCAATAAGACGAATTCTCTGTCTTACCAATCACCGAGATATACGTGCCCGGTTCCAGGTCGAGATCGTCAATATCAGTGTATACCGATGGTGAAACAGCATCCAGACATGCCTGCCATTCCGGGACTTCCGGTGTGTCTCCTGTAAAAATCTCCTCATTATCCGAAGAACTGCAGCCGCAGGTTCCCGCTGCCAGACACAGCGCAAGAAAAGCCGCCATAACTGATCTCTTTCTCATAACATGCCTCCATATATACAAACATCTTACGACGCAAGGGTCAAAAGGTCTGAACCCACATGAGCTTGCTCATAAGTGGGTTAATCCCCTTTGGCCCTCCCCGATATTCTCTTATCTGACCGTCGTGTCTTAACACTTCATGCCATTGTTTTATCATACACCAAAATTCTGAAAAATAAAGTGATTTTTTTCTAAATTTTCTAATAAGTACTAAATTTAGAACACGCAAATCACTTGTATATTCCCTTTCATTGTATTAAAATGGGGATAGCGAAAAGGGATAAAACTTTTTTCGAAAATCAAAAAAGGAGGGTACATACTATGGCACACGTAATTAGTGATGAATGCGTAAGCTGTGGTTCTTGCGAAGGCGAATGTCCAGTAGGCGCTATCTCCGAAGGCGATGGCAAATATGAGATTGATGCTGAAGCTTGTGTAGACTGCGGAGCATGTGAAGCTGCATGTCCTACAGGCGCTATCTCAGCAGAGTAATATAGAAAATCGCAAAGTGATCACAAGCAGAAGAGACACTGTATGCAGGAGGAATTCCCGCTGCAGTGTCTCTTTTTTCAAATTCGTGTTTGTTCCAGAGATTGCAATGTCTACAGATAAAATACTAATTGATCAGTGGGCGCAAAAAAGACGGAACCGCGTGAGCCATGCCGGCCCGCTCTACCTCAAAGATTTGAATGGATGTAACAGCGAAAGGAAATGCTCGTAGTAACGGGAAGAAATCGGAGCTGAATCGATAAAGATCCTCTTTCTTCCCGCTTTTATAAATGTTTGTTTATAGGATACGCTACGTATAATCCGAAAATCCGACATCTGATGCACCAGCTGCGAGAAGCGGATACTGTATCAGCCATGCATTAAGGCAGGAGCGTTCCGAATACACCTGGTTCTCCCTGTTAGGAAAGGGAAATACGAGTTTCAATGGACGAGTATTTCCTTTTTCGTTACAGGGATTCCAGGGGATGAGGAGGAGCGGGCCGGCATGGCGTTACAGTATCCGCTTCTCGCAGCGTCCGCAATTCAGATTGAGTTACTTTTCCGGCTTCTAACGGAGTAATCTATACAACAAACACAAATTTTATTAATGTGGAATAGGGTAATAATTTGACGAACGATTGTTTGGGGAGTTCCTGCATGTCTGTGCTATAATATCATTAAAGTTGAGAGCATTTTACACCTGTTTTCAACATGTGAGGCTGATATAAGGAGGTATAAATATTAATGGGTGAAGTCAGATTCATGATTTCTGAAGCTGCAAAGCAGGTTGATGTTGAAACCCATGTACTCAGATACTGGGAAGAAGAACTGGGCCTGACGATCGGCAGAACAGAAATGGGCCATCGATATTATACAAATGACGATATCCAGCTCTTTCGCTGTATTAAAAAACTCAAAGATGAAGGTATGCTGTTGAGAGACTTAAAACCTCTTATACCTGAGCTGAAAGCAACACGGCTGAAACTGAAAACTTCGAAGGAAACGGAACATCTTTCCGTCTCTGCGCAGAATTCAAAGACAAATACGGCAGCGTCCGCTTCATCTGAAGACACCATTCCGGATGCTTCATCCGCTTCTCTGTCTCCAGTCACATCCGCACTGTCTGATCATACGCCGGAACAGCCCGAGGTTGTGATCCCTCTGGAAAAACTTGACCAGATCCGTGCACTGTTCGGAGACGTCTTCCGTGAAGTCCTAAGTGAAAATAATGATGAGTTAAAAAAAGACATCAGCAGTACCGTGACCACTGATGTCATGCATGAGATAGATTTTCTTCTGCAGGCAAAGGACCGCCAGCAGGAGGAACACTTCCGCAAGCTGGACGCTCTCATCCGTCAGCAGCAGGCGAACCGCAAAGAGTCCGCCAAAGCAAGTCCTATCATGAAACTCAGAAAGATCTTTACATAAATCCTCGTATGAATTTTCGTACATCTCTCACTGCTGCCGCAGTTCATTTCCGAAACGTGTGTACTGCGGCATCCATGCGAGCCGGACGGTTCCGATCGGGCCGTTCCTCTGCTTCGCGATTATGATCTCCGCAATGTTTTTGTCTTCTGTATCGGGATTATAGTAATCATCCCTGTAAATAAACATACATACGTCCGCGTCCTGCTCGATAGCTCCGGACTCTCGGAGGTCTGAGAGCATAGGTCTCTTATCGGTTCTCTGTTCCACCGCACGGCTCAACTGCGACAGCGCGATAACAGGCACATTCAGCTCACGTGCAAGGCCTTTCAACGAACGGGAAATCTCTGAGATTTCCTGCTGGCGGCTCTCGTTTTTCCGACCGCCGCTTCCGCTCATCAACTGCAGATAGTCGATAATGATCAGATCAAGTCCAATCTCCAGCTTATATTTTCTGCATTTCGAACGCATTTCCGAGATGGATATACCCGATGTATCGTCGATGATCATACGGGAATTACCTATGGTTCCTGCACCCTCGATCAGTTTTTCCCAGTCTGTATCAGAGAGATTACCAGTTCTTAAAATCTGTGCGTCCACATGGGATTCCAGTGAAAAAAGGCGGTTCACAAGCTGTTCCTTTGACATCTCGAGACTGAAGATCGCAACCGCCAAATTCTGACGAAATGCAACATGCTGCGCAATATTGAGCACGAACGCAGTCTTTCCCATGGACGGTCTGGCCGCGATCAGAACAAGATCCGATCGCTGCAGTCCGGATAGCTTATAATCCAGATCGCTAAAACCTGTCGGGATTCCGGTAACATTCCCCTTAGTCTTAGACGCTTTCTCGATCACATCGAGAGCATTTAATACAACCTGTCTGATAGGTACATACTCCTGGGAATTTCCGTGTTCCACCAGCTCAAATACCTGTTTCTCTGTCTTTTCCAGAATCTCTTCAAGTGGCTGATTCTCCAGATAACATGTATTTGCAATCTCTTCATTGATCTTGATCAATTTGCGCAGGATTGACTTGTCACGCACGATCTCCGCGTAATATTTCACATTCGCAGAAGTCTGAGTTCCCTCCAGAAGGTCTTTTACGAACTCCATGCTGCTGATCTCCGGGGGTACATTTTCTTCTTTCAACTGTTCCTGCAGCGTAATCAGGTCGACAGGCTTTCCGGCTTTGAAAAGATCGACTACACAGTCAAATATAATACCGTATGCCGTCTGATAGAAATCCTCTCCCGTAATGATCTCCGATGCAGTCATAACCGCATCTTTATTCATTAACATCGCCCCCAGCACAGCCTGTTCGGCCTCTATGCTGTGGGGCGGTATCCGTTTCATTGCCGCTTCTATATTTTCCATAAAGAAGTCTCCTCTATGCTTCTTCCTTCACGACTACCTTAAGCTCCGCCGTAACCTCCGGATGAAGCTTTACATTCACAATATGTGTACCGAGTGTTTTGATATTCTCTTTAAGAACGATCTTTTTCTTATCCACATCCAGCTTCATCTGATCTTTGACCGCTGCCGCGATCTCCTTACTGGACACGGATCCGAAAGTCCTGCCGCCCTCTCCCACTTTGATTGCAAGCTCTACTTTACCCGCAGCCAGCTCTGCCGCCAGTTCTTTCGCTGCGTCCAGATTCTCCTGTGCAACCTTCTTTTCATTATTCTTCTGGAGTTTCAGATCATTGAGGTTCTTTGCGGTAGCCTCTGCTCCCAGCTTTTTTGGCAGGATAAAGTTTCTTGCATATCCGTCGTTTACGTTTACGATCTCTCCTTTTTTCCCGAGAGACTTTACATCCTGTAATAAGATTACTTTCATTTCTATATATCTCCTTCCTCTATCATCTGGTCAATCGTCGCCTTCAGCGCTTTGATCGCCTCATCCATATTAGTATGGTCAAACTGTGCGCCCGCAGAGTTGATATGTCCTCCACCGCCCAATTTCTCTGCGATAATCTGTACATTCACTTCATCAATGGACCGAGCGCTCAAATAAATCTTTCCGTCATAGATGGTCAGGACAAACGACGCTTTGATGCCGCTGATATCCAGCAGCTCGTTAGCCGCCTGCGCCGCCAGTACTGTCGGGCTCTCGATATCGCTCGGGCACTGGGCGATGGCAAATTCCTTCCGGTATACTTCCGCCATACGGACCGCCTCAGCCTTGGCTCTGTACGACGCCATATCGTCGCGGAACATCTTGCGCACGCGGGTGATATCCGCTCCGCACCTTCTTAAGAATGCAGCAGCCTCAAATGTACGCACGCCAGTCCGGTTCATAAAGTTTCTTGTATCGATCATGATACCTGCATACAGGCAATCCGCCTCCACCGACGGTATTTTGATATCATCTGCGATATACTGCAGCACTTCCGCAACCATCTCACAGGTGGATGACGAATATGGCTCGATATACGACAGCACAGCATTTTCGATGACATTGCTTCCCTGTCGGTGATGGTCGAGCACTGCGATCATCCTGGAACGTTTCAGCAGTTCCGGACACTCTGTCATCTGCGTCTTGTTCGTATCCACCACGATCACCATGGTGCTGTCCGTAATATAATCCAGCACCTGGTCTGACGTCAGGAAAATATCATCCTCATACGCCGGACTCTCCGCGATCTCATCATAAAGAGGCCGCACAGACTCTGTCACTGTATTGATCACGATATGGGCCTTCTTTTCAAGACTTACCACCGCTCTGTAAATACCCATACATGCACCGAATGAATCCGGATCCGCAAGCTTATGCCCCATGACGATGACCTGGTCTTTCGTCACGATAAACTCTCTTAAAGCCTCTGCCTTAACACGGGCCTTGACACGGGTATTCTTCGCTGTCTGCTCTTTCTTACCGCCAAAATACGTAATGCCGTTGCAATCCTTGATCACCGCCTGATCACCGCCTCTTGCCAGCGCAAGATCAATAGCCACACGGGCGAACTGATAACTGAGAGCATATGTGGCTGTATTGAGCCCCAGGCCGATACTCAGAGTCGCCGAGCGGGCATTTCCGATGTTGACCTGCTTCACTTCTTCCAGAATGGAGAATTTATCTTCCGCGATCTGACGGTAGCTGGACTTGCGGATAACAACAAAATATTTATCCTTCTCCATCTTTTTGACGATTCCGTCCACATCACCGATATATTTATTGATCTTCCTGTCGATCAAAGCAACAAGGAGTGACTGACGCACTTCCTCAACGCTCTCCATCACCTCATCGTAATTATCGATGTAGATCAGTCCGGCGATCATACGCTGGTCTTCGTTCTCCCTGATATAGGCATTTAGCTCTGTTACATCCCGAAGGGAAACGGCTACAAAATACTCCTCCTCTTCAGGTATCTGAAGAAGTTCCTCTTTTTGGCTGAAGCCCTGAAGAGACACACGGCGCAGTTCCACCTGATAATCCCGGTCATGGTAGCTCACTTCCAGCTCCACATGTTCCATATCTTCTTTCGGAAATACACCGGTATTCAGTTCGGGAATCATCCGGTTCAGATACTTTTCTTTGCGAGGGCCGTCCATAAGAGCCGCAAAAGCATCGTTCATCCACAGGATACGTCCGTCCTCGAGCGTAATGGCATAAGGAACGGCAAGTTCCTTCAGAAGCGTATGCTCGATGCCTTTATACTGCGCCGAAAACTGGATCAGATCAGCAAGGATCAGAGAACGGTTATAAAAATACAGTCCTCCTGCGATTCCCAGATAGATCAGGATAAAGACAGTCATGATAAAACCGGCTCTCTTATCGATCACATAAACCCAGATGTCCACCGCCGCCAGCAGGATCGTCATGATCAGCGGCCAGCTCATGTACATCCTGAGTTGTCCTTTCAAACGCATTCTGTTTTTCTTTTTCATATCATTCTCACCTCATCCGCACCCGTTTAGAGTCGCGCATAACGCTTGTCATACAAAATAGTTTCAGCTCTGCTGTTCAATACTAACGTCTTATTATATCATTTTTTTTCAGATTGCGCCACTGTAGAATTTTGGGCTGTGAAGAGATAAAGAATTTTCTATTGCCATTAAAGTAAAAAAGCCGAACCGGAACGCTTATAATAGCATTCCGGATCCGGCTGATGCAAATTCATATCTGTAAAACATCTGCAGTAATCAGCAGGTTGCTCCACCCTTCAGATGCTTCTGTGCTTTCAGATTTTCTTCTTTTCTCGAAAGCAGATCATTACTCAGAAGCTGTTCCTGTACATTTTCGAATCCGAGCCTTGCAACTGTATCGGCAAATCTCTCTCCCGTGATTCCCTGCTCACGGAACAGAAGGATTGCCTTTTCCACGATCTCAAGCACTTCGTCTTTATCTGTAAATACTTTGTCCAGATATCTTCCCTGAGCCACTTTCTTGCCCCAGCGTCCGCCGATGTAAATGCGGTATCCGTTCGTGTAATCCTCAACCGCGTGGAACGGGCATTTTCCGACGCAGCGGCCGCAGTGGTTGCATGCAGTCTCATCGATCGTGATCTTTCCGTCAACCATCTTTGCCACGCCGATCGGACAGTTGTTCTCAATCTGGCAGACCTTGCACCCGCGGCACTTCTCCAGATCGATCTGTGGAACTCTCTGACCGATGATGCCGAGGTCATTCAGATCCGGTTTCACGCAGTTGTTCGGGCATCCGCCGACCGCGATCTTGAACTTATGCGGCAGCTTCACTTCCCGGTATCCGTGATAGAATCTCTCGTGGATTTCTTCAGACAGCGCGAATGTATCGATCAATCCATACTGGCAGGTTGTTCCCTTACAGGATACGACCGGACGGACTTTTGAGCCCGTTCCGCCTGTCTCAAGCCCTGCCTGCATCAGATAGTCTCTTAAAGGCTCAATGTTATCAAAAGGCACTCCCTGAATCTCCATGGTCAGACGTGAAGTCATGGTTACTTCGCCGCTTCCGAATTTCTCAGCCGCCTCTGCGATCACTCTCGCCTCATCTGCCGTGATCTTTCCATTCCTTGTGATCACGCGTCCGTTAAATTTATCCGGTGTACGCTTGTCCTTCAGAAAGCCGAGCGCTTTCACTCTTGTCTCCTCTTCTTTGGAAACCGCGCCTTCGGCATTCTTTACTTTAACATCGTTGAAGAACGTAGCGCCTTCAAGCACAACCGTATTTTTGTATCCATAATAGCGCATTCTGTTCTGCAGGAAATATGCTCTCTTTCCTTTTGCGCATACAAGCAGGAGCTTCTCGTCCTTACCCAGCCCTTCGATCTCTCCGTTCACCTGAGCCAGATTTACAAAGAAGGCTCCGCGGATACCCGGCTCGGGCTGCACATCCACTACACGGTATCCTTTCGCCGCACCTGCCGCATACTCCGCCGGCGTCATGCTCACAAATGTACCGTCGATCTTGTTCATCAGCACATATACTGCCTGCACGAACGGATGGATCGCAGTGGAGAACGGCGGAGCATATGCGAAGTCCGCATTTTCGAAATCATCCAGTTTGGCATCCATATTGATGCCCATGACTGCGATATCCACCATCTTATCTACTTCGCCCGGTCCGAACACCTGAACTCCAAGCAGCTTCCTTGTCGTCTTGTCCGCGATCACTTTTGTGATGAAGAAAGAAGCGTCCGGATAGTAATGCGCTTTATCGTCTGTGGGCACAAGCGCGGTGATAACATCATATCCCGCCTCTTTCGCCTGCGCCTCTGTAAGACCGGTGCGTCCTACATTTAAGCCCGGAAGTTTTACCACGCCGGTTCCAAGCACTCCCGGATAAGTCTTCTGCGCGCCTGCGAGCACCTGCGCCAGTGTACGGCCTTCCATATTTGCAGAGGAACCCATGGGGGACCACTGTCTCTTTCCTGTGATCCGGTTTGTTACCATCACACAGTCTCCTGCCGCATAAACGTCGTCAAGATTTGTCTTCATCTGTCCGTCCACAAGGATGGTTCCTTTAAACATCTCGATTCCTGTATTTTCGAGGAATCCGGTATTCGGACGGATACCCGCAGCCATGATCAGCATCTCGCAGGTCATTGTCCCGGCAGATGTCTTCACGCCTGTCACCTTATCTGTCCCGAGCACTTCCTCCGCACTTGTCCCTGTAATTACCCGAATACCACTGTTGAGAAGATGCTTCTTCGCATAGGCAGCCATCTCCGGGTCAAGAATATTGGGCAGGATCTGGGAAGCAAAATCAATGACCGTCACATTAATTCCTCTGGCATGCAGATTTTCAGCAGCCTCAAGACCGATAAATCCGGCGCCGATCACAACCGCTTTCTTCACGCCGTTTGTCTCCGCATATGTACGCATCGCCTCCGCGTCATCCGGCGTCCTCATCTTAAATACACCCGGCAGTTCTTTTCCTTTGATCGGCAGTTCTGCAGCGGAAGCACCGACTGCGAGTACTAGCTTATCATAGGAACAGACCTCTGTATTGCCGGTCTGAACGTCTTTCACCGTAACTTCTTTCTTGTCCGCATCAAGGGCAACCGCCTCTTTTCCGGTGCGCACTTCAACCCCAGTAAGTCCCGAATACTTCTGAGGTGTATTTACGATCAGCTCGTCTCTGCTCTCGATAAATCCTCCCACATAATACGGAAGTCCGCATCCGGCATAAGAGATATCCTGATCTTTTGTGATGACTGTCACTTCAATACTTCTGTCTTCTCTTTTTAACTTTGCCGCAGTTTTGGTCCCGGCAGCGACGCCGCCGATAATGAGTACCTTCATCATCTTCTACCTCTCTTCTTTTTCAATTTCCTGACACTGAGCTCTCTGACGCTTTCACTCGTCCGCCGGATCACTTTCAAACGTCCTGACGCCTAGCGACAGTTCCGGATCCTTATGACAGCAGTGTTCTTCTCCGGCACACTCGGGCCGCATCGCCGGGCAGACGAACACGTCTCCTCCGCCGATCGTAAGCGATTTGCCGCCCACAAGCATATCCGCTATCTTCCGGCGTGCTTCGTCGTAGATCCTCGTCACAGTCGGGCGGGAGATCTGCATTCTCTGCGCGCACTGTTCCTGCGTCATCTGCAAATGATCCAGCAGACGGAGCACTTCGTATTCGTCATATGTAAGATTAATACTGCCGGACGGCTCACAGCCCTGCGGACTGAATCCTGTCACACAGGGTACCGAACAGATACAGCGCTGTTTCTGCGGTCTTGCCATGATCTTCTCCTCCCTTCCATTTCTATAGCTCTGATTATAAGTATACTATGTTATGAACATATGTCAATAATATTTTCACACCAAAAAAGAGACCACCGCACCATGGCGACAGCCTCTTTCTATTCTCAATTAGTCCTGAACGTACGGCATCAGTGCAATGTGTCTTGCTCTCTTGATTGCTACTGTAAGAGCTCTCTGATGCTTTGCACAGTTTCCTGTGATTCTTCTCGGAAGGATTTTTCCTCTCTCGGAAATATACTTCTTAAGCTTTGCTACGTCCTTGTAATCGATCTCATTATTCTCTTTACCACAGAATACGCAGACTTTTTTTCTTCTGCGGGCCGGTCCTCTTCTCTTATAACCGCCCTCTGGTCTGCTTCCCTTTTCGTAAGCCATGATGGTTATCTCCTTTCTTCACAATGAAGTTCAATTTCCTAGGTTCGAAAACACCTCACCAAAGAAATCGAACGACCTCACACTAAATTCGCGCTGTGTCTACGCCTTGCGCTCACTAAGTGTTTCCGGTCAATTGAACGGTAACTCCTCATCAATGCCATCCGGGATATTCATAAATCCGTCGCCTGCCGGTGCGCTCGGCGCCGGTGCCGGTGCAGAATGCTGGTAGGATGCTCTGTTTGCCTCGCTCTCAGCTCTGCTCTCTGCGAATTCCTGCTCCTCCACGATCACTTCCGTTGTGTATACTTTCACACCGTCTTTGTTCGTGTAGCTTCCGGTCTGGATACGGCCGGAAATGGAAACGCGCATTCCCTGACGGAAATATTTCTCTGCAAACTCTGCGGAACGTCCGAACACGACACACGGAATAAAATCTGCTGTCGGCTCTCCGTCTCTCTTGAATCTGCGGTCAACGGCAACTGTATATCTTGCAACTGCCGTTGCATTTTCTCCCTGTGAATATCTGACTTCAGGATCTCTTGTCAACCGTCCTACTAAAACTGCTTTATTCATATATACCTCTTTCCGCTTATGCTTCCTGTTTCACGCATAAATATCTGAGTACGTTGTCCATAATGCGGATACGCTGTTCCACTTCGCCCGGAACCGTAGCTTCAGCCTCGAAGTGTACGAAGTAGTAATATCCTTCTGTCATCTTCTGGATCTCGTAAGCGAATCTTCTCTTGCCCCACTCATCCACGTCTGTTACGTTGCCGCCGAAACGTGTGATAAGAGCTTTAACTTTCTCGATCACGTCTGCTCTTGCTTCGTCTTCGAGTTTTGCGCTCACAACAACAGCTAATTCATACTTATTCATGGTCCTGCACCTCCTTATGGTCTCTGGCCCCCGTCCTCACGCGGGAGCAAGGAATTTATGAAACTGTTCAGATGTAATCCGACAGTATGTCACGGTTATTCATGATACCATAGGAATCGGGAAGTTTCAAGTGTTTTTTTCAATCAAGGGTAATGACCCTCGTACACACTTTCTCCAACAGCGCCTCGCTGTGGCTTACGACCAGCATCCCCATCTCCCGGCTCCGGCTCTCTTCCAGCAGGAACTCCCAGATCTGCGCCTGCGTCACCAGATCCAGCATTGCCGTGATCTCATCGCACAGCAGGATCTCTGTCTCAGGCCGCAGGGCTCTTGCAAGGCAGAATCTCTGAAGTTCCCCGCCGGAGAGCTCGGCCGGATAGCGGTCAAGCCATTCTTTTTCTATATGGAGCTTCTCCATAAGCCGCTCTTCTATATCTCCTGCCTCTGCCATGGTTTCCCTTAGCTTCAGCAGCGGATCCACTACCGTCTCGGGATGCTGCCACACCATCTGTACCGGACAGACGCCGCGGTATCCGCCGACCGGTCTGCCGTCCAGAAGTACTTCTCCCTGCTTCGGACGTTCATATCCTGCCAGCAGCCTGCAAAGCGTCGTCTTTCCCCTGCCGCTTGGCCCTTTAAGTCCGATGCGCTCTCCGGGTGTGATCGTCAGTTCAAATCCGTTGATGACCGGCTTTTTCTTTCGGTTCCGATAATAAAACGTAAGATTATGTGCTTCCAGTATCATAGCTTCGCTCCGCTTTTCCTTTTTTCCACTTTTCTTTCCTGCTCTGTCAATCGATTTCCACCCCCGCATGTAACCCGGCAGTCACCGGATCCCATCCAGATACAGGCGCCGGATCTCATCCGGGTGCAGGCACCGGACTTCGCCGCCACGGTATTTCAAAAGCGGGATCTGTTCTTCTGTGCGGCAGTCTTCTCCGCATACGTGACACGCTCCTGCATAGGGACACCCTTTTCTGGCATCTCCGGCATAGGGCTGCACGCCTCCCACAGCCCGGAAACCGTGCTCCGGCATAGCATACCACAGCGCCCGGGTATACGGGTGCCGCAGATTTTCCGGTTTACCGAAGTCTTCAGCCTTTGCCTTCTCGATTGTCTCCCCGGCATAAAAGACTGAAACTTCATCTGCAACGGACAGCGCCAGTTCCAGATCATGTGTAATGAACAGGATCCCTGCACCTTCATCCGCCAGTTCCCGGAAATGACTCAGGATCCGTTTCGCCGAGCGCGCATCCAGCCCCGGCGTCGGTTCGTCCGCTATAATGAGTCTCGGCTTCTCTGTCACCGCCGAGGCGATCAGCACCCGGCGCGCCATTCCGCCGGACAGTTCAAAAGGATACAGCTCCTCCGTATCTGCTCCCAACCCGTACCTCTCAAGCGCTGACCGGCAGCGCCGCTTCGTGTCCGGATCTTTCTTCCCTTTCCTCAGCTGTGCTCCCACTTTCATAAGCGGATCAAGATAGGTAACTCCCTGCGGGATCAAAAATATCTCTTTTCCTCTTAATTTCTTTGCGCGCTTTTCCGTCAAAACTTCCCCGTCATATCGTATTTCTCCTTCCATATGACTATTATATGGAAGGATTCCAAGAATACTGTGGGCAAGCAGGCTTTTCCCTGATCCGCTCGCTCCCACTACGGCAACGATCTGGCCCGGTTCTATCTCAAGCGACAGATCCTTTACCGCAGCAAGCTGCCTTTTCCGAAAACCGAAAGAGCACAAACCTTGCTCATATTGTGTAAAATAAACAGATAAATGTTCGATCTTTAATATCGGTTCCATACTATCTCCTTCTGTTACCAAATTTATTCATGCACGCTTGCCGGATCGAGCAGGCGTCTCATCCGCTCTCCGAGAAGGGCGAACAGCACAACTGCCAGAACAAGCGCAAGCCCGGGGAAAAGGGCAAGCCACCATTTTCCGGTAGTCAGGTACTGCATGCTTTCCGACAGGATCACTCCGATGGCAGGCTGTTCCGAAGAAAGCCCGAATCCGAGGAATGTCACGCTGGACTCATGCAGGATCGCATGGGGGAACAGAAGGATCAGACCTGTAAGGAACTGCGGTAAGAGATGCGGCAGCATATGCCGTTTTACATTCTGGAGTTTTGATACTCCCATCTTCTCCGCCACAAGGATATACGGCGCCTGCCAAAGCTGTATCAGTTCCCCCCGGATCACTCTCGCCAGAGACGGCCAGTGGCTCAGGGCTACTCCTGCCACGACTCCCGTAAATCCTCTCCCGCACGCCAGTGAGATGAGCATGACGAGCAGGATATGGGGGATTCCCATAACAAGATCGATACACCACGAGATCACAGCGTCTGCTTTCCGTCCAAGTACGACAGATGCCGTCCCGAGGAGCAGGGCTACCGCCGCACTGACCACAGCTGTCAGGATACCGATACGTATGCTCAAAGACAGTCCTGATAATGTGCGGGCCAGCATGTCCCGCCCCATCCAGTCCGTGCCGAAGAGATGCTGCAGGCTGGGGCTTAAGTTTCGCCGGGAGAAGTCTGTCTCCACGGCATATCCTTCTGTCAGGATACCGGCAACCGTCACCGCAGCGAGTATCACCACTGCCGCGATCAGAAAAGCCGCTGTACGGATCCTCTGATTCGTTCCTGTCTGGCAACCCCTGCCCACGGCTATCCGTTCTTTTCCCATTCTCACATTTTTCAATGTCTTGCTTTTCATCCTCTCGCCGCCCCCTTCCGTATCTTCGGGTCGATCACTCCATAAAGGAGATCCGCGATTAGATTGCCGGCAAATACGATTGCCGCCGTGACGACCGTAATGCCCAGAAGAAGAGGCAGGTCGCTTCCGAGGCCCGCTGTTACCGCCGCCTGACCAAGCCCCGGATAAGAGAATACCTGTTCCACCAGCACAGAGCCCCCGATGATCTCGCTGACAGAGGCGAACTGCAGCGTGAGCGCCGGAAGAGCAACATTGCGCAGACCGTGGCGCAGGATGACGGATCTTTCTGATTCTCCCCGCGCCCGGGCGAAGAGTACGTAATCCGACTCCAGCACATCGATCATCTTCTCCCTCGTGTGGAGCGCGATATTTGCAACGCCGGTGATACTCAAGGTCAGCGCGGGGAGTATGGCATGACGGAGCCGGTCTGCAGCCGTAACCGCCGCCGCATCCATCCCGGCAGGAACAGAGAGGCCGACAGGCAGCCAGCCAAGCCACACCGCGAAGATCAAAAGCAGCAGGATCGCCAGCCAGAACGCCGGCGTGCTGGAGATCAGAAGACAGTATCCCCTGATCAGCCGGTCCGGCCCTCTGCCCCGGCACACCCCTGCGATCACGCCCATTGTCAGCCCAAGCACTCCCGAGATCACCCATGCGGACAGCAGCAGCCAGAACGAACTGACAAGGCGCTGACCAATGATGGCAAGCACCGGCTGCCGGTAGAGAAGCGACGTGCCGAAATCCCCTTTCAGCACATCCGAAAGCCATCCCAGATATCTGGAAAGTGGCGGCGTATCCACACCCCAGTATGCTTCCAGTTTCGCGATCTGCTCCGGGCTCATAGTCCCCAGCGCCGCCTGTCCCACATTTGTCTGAAGGGGATCAAGGGGCGACGCGCACATCAGGAGGAACGTGACGATGCTGACGCCGAGGAGAAGCAGCGCCATACGAATTAATTTTTTACCGGTAAACTGAAGACGATGCTTCAAACTCAATCATCCTTTCCAACTCCACTGATCTACATTATTGACGATGGACCATCCGTGCCCGTGGGGATGGATCTTCTGCTCCGCCACATTCAGCCCGTCTCTCACCCAGTAAAGATGATCGATATTGACAAGCCACACCCACGGAATGTCTCCGTCCTGTGTCACGCCCGTAGTTCCGTCCCACTGGGCCTGCTGCCACAGCTTATATGACGTTTCCAGATCATTGGATGCAAGCGCCTGATCCATATATGTGTCCACCGCGCTGTTAGAATACGGCGAATACTGTGCCGAACCTGTTTCTTCCATGGTGTGGTAAATGTTGTAGAGCTCCATGGGAGTATGGGCTCCCCAGCCCCAGATCAGCGGATCTGAAAGGGCACGGTCATACGCCGTATCCCAGCCCACACCCTCAAGGCTGCATGATATCCCAAGTTTCCCCAGCTGATCTGCGAAATCCGCGGCAAGAGCCTGGCGGACCGAATCCCCGGTGGAATAGAGCAGGTTCAGTTCCGCCTTTACTCCATCCTTCTCACGGATACCGTCGTCTCCCATAGTCCAGCCCGCCTCATCGAGCAGCGCCGCAGCTTCCCCGGGATCATACTCCACTTCCGAGGCTTCATTGTACCACGGGAGCCGGTCGCACACACTGTAGGCAGGACTTCCGTATCCGTTTAGCACATGATCGATCATCTCCTGCCGGTCGATGCCGATATTGATGGCGCGGCGTACCAGCACATCGGATGTAAAATCATTTCCCACCGTGCGTCCCTCGGAATCTGTACTCTCTCCCACAGCCGGAAGGTTGAATCCTCTGTTGTCCACACTTGCATACGCCGCAAGCTCATATCCGTCAATCGTCTGATCCGAATACGTGGCGGATGTATATGCCAGATCCGCCTCTCCTGCCTGAACCGCAAGAAATGCCGCATCCTCTTCCATGAACAAGATCGTGACCCGTTTCATCAGCGGCGCTTCGCCGTAGTAATCCGGATTCGCCTCAAGGACCACCTGCTGTCCCCGGTCCCACTGCTTCAGGATATACCTTCCCGAGCCGATGGGATCGGAGCCGTAGGCGGCGCTGTCATAAGCATGCTCCGGCACGATCCCCACGACCGCCATCGTATAAGGCCAGATAGAAAACGGGCGCGTCATATGGAAGACCGCTGTCGTCTCATCTGCGGCCTCCGCATGATCCAGCATGGTAAAATCATTGACCGAGCTGGACTCTTTTACCGTATTATATGTAAACGCCACATCTTCCGCTGTCAGCGGCTCCCCGTCCGTAAACTTCACGTCATCGCGGATGGTTACCGTCCAGGTCAGCCCGTCTTCGCTGACTGTGTAATCTGTCGCCAGGTCATACCCGATCGTCAGATCTGCATTTGTCACCAGGAGCGTACTCTGGATCAGCGGCTCGTGAACATGCTCGCCTGCGCCCCATCCGTATGCCGGGTCAAAGCCCGCCGCAGGTTCGGAATTCGGATCCATAACGATTACTACAGAAGCGTCCTCCATCCTCTGCTTTACCGCAGCCTGGTCTTCTGCCGCATCTCTCCGGCATCCGGAGAGAACAGATAAAGCCGCGGCAAATACGATCAGGAACGAAGTCCATCTCTTTGCCGCCGTCATTCTTCTTTTCCTCCGTTCATCCCGCTCTTCTCTTTTGCACAGAACAGGAGCCGGTCATACGCTTCCCTGTAAGGTATCTGTGCTGTACGGGCATATACGGCCGCATCTTCGTATTCAGGCTTCACATGGACAG
Organism: Candidatus Mediterraneibacter surreyensis; assembly: GCA_019118885.1. GTDB lineage: Bacteria > Bacillota > Clostridia > Lachnospirales > Lachnospiraceae > Mediterraneibacter > Mediterraneibacter surreyensis. The sequence goes on from DWYB01000088.1 coordinate 30,062, forward strand.
TTCCGAAACCATTCGCCGTCTTCAGACGTACTTTTCCGTACTCTGTCTGCACGGTCTCACTTCCAGGCGCAAGAAAATATTTCTCACACCGGCGTACCCTCACTCCATTGGTAGTCGTCTCCCGCAGGATATTCCGGGCCGTTTCATCAATCTTTCCAACCTCGCAGAGTACGGTCAGCTCCCATCCCGGCCGGCCTTTCTTCATCGTACCCGGGACAGAATAGACGTCCAACGCCCCCTGCTCCAGCAGACGTCCGGCGGCAAATGCCAGCGCTTCCGGCGTCATGTCGTCAATATTGCACACCAGCTCCGCAATCTGTCCGTTTCCCGCGCCTGCTCCTTTGAGCTGTTTTCCTGCGGCGTCTCCTGTAGTTCCGGATCCATCCGACGGTTTCACCGCCTGAGACTCACCCAGAAATACTCTCACACAATTCGCCTGCTCAAATTCCTTCGTCCCCACGCCGATGCCCACGCTTGTTTTCGACATGACCGGCATGACTCCGAAACTGTCCGCGAAGTGTACGAGCAGTGCCGCACCTGTAGGTGTACACAGCTCCCCCCGGATGCTGCCGCCGTACATCGGCACATCCGCCAGCAGGTTTGCCGTGGCAGGCGCCGGCACCGGCATGATCCCGTGGGCGCAGCGCACAGTTCCGCTCCCCACATGGACAGGGGAGACCACGATTTGCTCCAGCTTCAGCAGATATACGGCATAACACACTCCCGCGACATCAGCCACTGCATCCAGCGCCCCCACCTCATGGAAATGTACCTGTTCCACCGGACAGCCGTGGGCTTTCGCCTCGGCGTCCGCGATCGCGTCATAGACCTGCCGCGCATTGATCCGCACCGCTTCAGGAAGATCCAGCCCGGCGATCAGCTCCGCAATGTGCAGGGGATCCGCATGGTGATGATGTCCCGTATGCCCGGTATGGTCATGCCCGTGATGGTCTCCATGCATTTCCTCTTGTCCATGCCCGTGATGACCGGGGTGCGGTTCCCCATGCTCGTGTCCGTGAGAGCCGGCATGCTCGTGCTCTTCTCCCGGCTCATGTTCTTCCTCCCCGTACACCGTCACTTCCATATGTGTGCCTGATATGCCGCATGTGGTTGCCTTGCGGGGCGTAATGCAGACGCCGGGCAGCCCCAGTCCGTTCATGCGTTTCAGGAACTCTTCTTTCTGCGTGTCGTCCAACAGCTCATACAGGGCGGACATGAGCATATCGCCCGCCGCTCCCATGTTGCATTCTATATAAAGTGTCCTCATATTCTAATTCTCCTTTATCCCTTCCATCTGATTGATCATGCTTGCCAGATATCCTGCTCCGAAGCCGTTATCTATGTTCACCACACTGCAGCCGGACGCACAGGAATTGAGCATGGACAGAAGAGCCGACAGCCCTCCGAAGCTCGCGCCGTATCCCACGCTTGTAGGCACTGCGATCACCGGGCAGTCCGCCAGTCCGCCGATCACCGAGGCAAGCGCTCCTTCCATTCCCGCCACTGCCACAACGCATCGGGCGCTCATGAGCGGATCCAGATTCGAGAGAAGCCGGTGGATCCCCGCCACTCCCACATCGTAGAGACGGGTAACTTTATTTCCCATTGTCTCTGCGGTCAGTGCAGCCTCTTCCGCAACCGGGATGTCGCTCGTGCCCCCGGTAGCCACCACAATGCTGCCCCGGTATTCCTGTTCCTCCGGATAGGCGACGGCGAGCCTCGGGAGAGGGTAATACTCCGCCGGCACTGCCCCGCACAGGATGTCCGCGGCTTCCTGACCGATCCGCGTGACAAGGATGTTCCGGCATCCCCTTTCGCCCATGGCAGTAACGATCCCCTTGATCTGTTCCGGCGTCTTTCCGGCGCCGTAGATCACTTCGGACGCCCCCTGCCGGATACTCCTGTGGTAATCGATCTTGGCATAATCCAGATCTTCAAACGGTTCTTCTTTTAAATTCAGGAGTGCATCCTCCGGTGAAGTCGTACCGTCCGCCACACTCCGCAGCAACTGTAGAATATCGTGTTTATTATCCATAGCTTCTCTCCTCCAGATCAAGCATCACCGCTGAAAACAACCGCCCCAGCTTTTCACATATTTCTTTTCGTTTCTCCAATGCAAGCTGCATCTGGTCTCCCGTAACCTGGATCCGCGCGCCGTCTTTGTACAGGCGCACCCTGAAGTCCTGGAAGCCCATCTCAGACATAGCCTCCTCTGCCTGCTCCACTCTTTCCAGATCTCTGTTCCTGATCCGTGTCCCCGTGGGGATCCGCGTGGCAAGGCAGGCATATGCCGGTTTATCCCACGTAAAAAGACCCGCTTCTTTCGATCGTTCCCTCACCTGGGCTTTCGTTATGCCGCACTCCCTCAGAGGCGAACGGACTTGCAGTTCATGCAGCGCCCGCATGCCCGGACGGTCTCCTGCGTCATCCGACGCATTCGTTCCGTCCAGAAGGACAGCATACCCGTCGGCCTGCGCCGCATCCCGCAGACGTGTAAAGATAGCCCTCTTACAGTAATAACAGCGCTCCGGCCCGTTTTCTTCCGCTCCGTACACGGAAAGGATATCCATATCCACTACGGTCATGGGAATATCCAGTTCTGCCGCCAGACGCCGCGCGTCTTCCAGTTCAAATCCAGGCTGAAAAGCAGTCTTCACATAATAAGCGTGAATGTCGCAGCCATATTTCTTCGCCGCCCAGAGGACGAACGCCGAGTCCGTCCCGCCGGAGAACGCGGCCGCCGCTTTTGGCACCTGTTCAAAAAAATCTTTTAATGTCATATTCTCTCCTCTTCGATCTGCACGATACCACGGGCAGTTCACGGCAAGGCCGTTCGCCGGGCTTCGTTCCGCTACGGTCAGCGCCGTTGCCCGTCGGATGCCCACTCGTGCAAGCACAGCGGTCGCCCTCCGGGCGTATCGCACAAAAGGAAGGTATCTGCCTTCTTCCGAAAACAGATACCTTCCTGATATCTCATATACAACTTATTCCAGACTCGCCCGGAGCAGCACGCCCCGAACTGTAATATACACGTATCGATCCATACTGCGATCATGCACAGGCACTGTTACTTTCCAGACCGATCACAGCGGCTTCTGCCGCATCCGCCGGCTTCCTGCCGTTACGGTTTTTCGTTGGTATTATCTGATCTTCTGAGTAAAACGCGCCAGTGCTTCTACTGCATTCTGTACATTTTTTCCCATGGACGCGTCAGAGACGCCCACGACAATATTATCACAGAGATTCACCGGAATCAAGATTCTCTTTGCGCTGCTCTGTCCTATTGCCACAGCCATGCGCGGGGTGATCTCTCCCAACATAGAGTCCGCGATCACGATCCCTACCGGGCCCATGACCACATCTGCTTTCTTTGAGGCAACGACGACGGAATTTTCCCCGGTTGCCGCCTGGTCCGCCCCTGCCCTGAGCATTGCATTGGTGGCAACGCTGTTTGTTCCCACAGCCAGCACCTCAATGTCAGGATCATATTCTTTTACAGCTCCCACAAGCTGCCGTCCGAGACCGCCGCCCTGGCCGTCGATGATCAGGACTTTCACCCTGTCGATCCCCCTCTCTGCTGTCACTGCGCGCCGCCGTCCGGCTGCGTCTTCTTTGTGATCTGCCTTGTATTCTTCTCCACCAGCTTTCTCGATACCATGATCTGGTGGCCGCATCCCATGCATTTCAGCCGGAAATCCGCTCCTGTCCGCAGGACTTCCCATTCCTGGCTCCCGCACGGATGGGGCTTTTTCATTTTTATGATATCTCCCACATCAAATCTGTCCGCCATTTTTCTTTCTCTTTCCCTCATTGAAATCACTGTCCGGCGCGTTCTTCCTTACTGCGCCGGTCTTTTCCATCATGCGATCAGTCTACCGCCGTAAGTACTCCCTGGAGCAGGAAACGCTCATCCCGCTGATCTCCCGTACAAGTGGACAGACTCACGATCTGAGACTGCGCATTTACTTCCACATCTACCTGATAATTAGAGGAATCTCTACAGATCTCTATGTACTGCTCAAATGCCTCATCCGACTCGAACTCAATGTCGTAATTGTCAGCCGCAGCATTCACGATGCCCGCTGAAAATACTGTATAAGTCCTCACCTTTCCGTCCGGTGTATAGATATAGAAATCAGGATGCTCTTTACAGAATTCTTCATCCTCATACAGATGCAGCCGCGAGAACATATCAGGACTTACATTGAGATGATGTCCGTATATGATCGTATTTCTGTCCGAAAAATCACTGCTATTTCTCATATCCATGAAGATAGCGCCAAGCTTATTGTCATTTTCTGCAAATGTCTTCGTAAGATATTCATTATTGTCCGCACTCTTTACCACCGGATAGTTTATGATCGACGGCTCGTCAAACCTGATCCATGCGATCGTATCAGGATTGATCTCAAGCAGTGCGTCAAAATCAACAGAAAATCCGGCGCCGTCTCCGTCCGCCGTGATCGCCAGATCCTGGATCTCATCATACTCCTGTCCTCCGGTATGGTACGGGATCAACATCATTACGAGCTGATAGAGCGAAAATACAAAGACACAGACCGCCACAATGAGGATCGTGCCGGAAAGGATATCGAATGTCGCCCGTTTCTGTTTCTTCTTTTTTCTGTTGCTGACAGCAGCCTGCTGCACTTTATCCGGCTCTCTCCGCCGCCCTCTCCGTCTGCTGTGTCCGCGGCGTCTCCGCCTGTCAACGCCGGATCTTCTCTCTTCGCCTGTTCCCATTGTCGTAAACCCTTTCTATTTGTCGTAGCCCGTTGGCCGTAAGCCTATTCTATGCATCCGGCCAGAATCCCTTTCTGCCTGTTGAAACGTAAGTCCTTTTATTCCGGTCAGAAACCGAGGTTCTCATCTACAAGGATGATCTTAAAACGCTTCGGGATCCTGCTGAATCTGGTAACCATGATCTGGCAGCAGATGCAGTCCGGACTCTTACAGTCAAAGCAGCTTCCGTTTTTCACGCACGGCGTGTCAATGCCGAATCTCTGCGTGTTGATCGGAGCCGCCTCATTTCTTGCCCTGTGCATGGCGTCCTCTTCTGTCTTCACGATCTTGTTCATCCCCACGATGAGAAGAACATTCTTCGGGCCGAACGCATAAGCCGCCACCCGGTTTGCATTTCCGTCGATATTCACAAACACGCCGTCCTCGCTCATGGCATTTACGCTTCCGAGGAACCAGTCGCAGGTAAATGCCTTCAGGGCTATCTCCTGTTTTTCCTCCGGCGTCGCAGCTTTATCCCTGTCGTAAAATACATAATTTCCTGCATTGATGGCATCGATCAGTCCGACCTCGCGGACAGACGCTGAACCGCCCATATTGATCGTGCTTCCCTCAGCGATCAGCTCAAGAGCTTTCTGAACCGCCTCTTCCTTATTCGCCGTATAGTAAGCCTCCATATTTCTCGACTCAAGCGCCTTTACGACACGTTTCCCAAGAGCTTCATTTCTCATCTGTCTTACATCCATGCTGATAACCTCACTTTCTGTCTGATATCCTGTTTAAGATTCTACCATCAGACCGGTAAGATAGCAAGAGCCGTGCCTTTGCGGATCTTCACCGCGGCCGCCAAATGGACATACGAACATACCCTCCCGGCTCGTTGCTCGCGGAAATAAATCACGATTTCAGCGCACTGCCTGACATATTTTCCGCCTCTTCCATCTGCCTCCTCACATTCTCATGCCTCTCCTCAAAAAGCAGTCCTTTATTATGCCGGAAATACAGATCATTCCCGTTCTCATTGATAAACCATACACTGTAATAGTTCGCGTTGAGCTCCGTGACAAATGCCACCATCTCCTGGCTCTCTCCGAATGCATCTTCCAGAAAACGGAACGCATTGTCAAGAGCGTCCGACGTCTCTTCTGTCATCCGGTCAAGTTCTTCTCTCTCCTGCCCAAACATTTCTCTCACTTCATCCAACGCGCCGTCACCGACAAAGATCTCGCCTTTTATCTCCAGCGCAAACCTGCTCAATGTCCCGATCACGCGGTTCAGGATCTGCTCCTGTCCGCGGGTGAGCTGCTCTGCTCTTTTCTGGTCTTCCAGGTCTTTCTCCGCCATAGCGCGCACATCGTCCAGCATCATGACCGACTGATCATCCCGATAGTAGATCAGATATTCGTATAATTTCGCCACATATGCATCCTGTAGAAAACATTCACGGAACATGTCTCCAAGCCTGCCGTTTAGCAGGCTGATGATACTCAGATGCTCGTCGAATGCCGCCGCCTGGATCTTCCGGAGGATCACCGGATCCCACTTTCCTTCCAGGATCTCCCTGATATCATAATCTGTTTTGTATTTGTAATAAAGCTCCAGATAATTTGCGAAGTCCTTCGCTATTGTCCGGTGCTGAATATACTGGAAGATCACTTCCCTGTCCGCCGTCTTGCCCAGCATTTCATAGACCTGGATCAGCCGCGAGAGGTCTTCCCATCCTCTGGCTGTGGCAAAGCGCTTCCCATCCACTGTATTTTCAATCCGGCAGAAATTCTCTCTGCGCATATCCAGATAAGAGATCACCGCCGGATGGATCCCCTGCCGGTAGGCATATTCTTTCCATACCGGGAAATCCGCCTCCACATCGATCTTCTTCAGACGATCCAGCGTGACAACATCAAACTCACGCACAGATTTATTGTACTCCGGGGGATTGCCCGCCGCCACGATGATCCAGCCGTCCGGCAGTTTATGTGTGCCGAATGTCTTTCCCTGAAGGAACTGGAGCATGGCAGGCGCCAGCGTCTCCGAGACGCAGTTGATCTCATCAAGAAAGAGGATTCCTTCCTGGTTTCCGGTCTGTTCCATCTTGTCATAGACGGACGCTATGATCTCGCTCATCGTATATTCGGTCACAGAATACGTCCTGCCGCCGTACTCCTTTTCCCGGATAAACGGCAGTCCCACCGCGCTCTGTCTCGTGTGGTGGGTGATCGTATAAGAGACAAGTCCGATCCTCATCTCCTTTGCGATCTGCTCCATGACCTGCGTCTTACCGATCCCCGGCGGCCCCATGAGCAGGATCGGTCTCTGCCTGACCGCCGGAATCTGATACTCCCCGAAAGCGTCCTTTAAAAGATATGCCTCTATGGCGTCTTTAATCTCCTGTTTTGCACGTTTAATATCCAAAATGTTCCTCCTTATAGTAACAGTCCAACCCGCACCATCCGCACAACCGAACTGTGTGCTTACTTTTACCGAACTGTTATTCCATATCTTCTTCTCTCAAAATAAGCTTGATCGCCCACGGCGGCACGTCCGCGTCCCGGTAATCCTCTTCAAGAAATACAAATGCGGTCCGCCACGCCGGCATCCGCTCCGGATAGATCCCGTATCCGTCCGTGAAATAGATCACACCTTTCAGATCCGTAAATTCCCTGTTCTGCCGCAGTTCTTCTATATATTCAAATGCCGGACGGAAATCCGTGCCGCCCTCGCCGTACAGTTGAAAATGTTCCATATAGTCTTCAAGATTTTCCTTTGAGGTGATCTTCACATCCTGATGCACTTTCTCGTCACACTGTATGATGTGGATATCGACCTTTTGGAAGAAGCTTTCATTTTCCGACAGGACACTGTATGTCTCTTCCAGAAACTTCCGGATCAGTTCCCCGGAACAGGACATGGAAGTGTCGATCACGACAGCGAATTCCTCGATCCGGTGTTCTTCCCTTGTCTCCAGCGGTTCGATCAGCGGCATATTCTCATACAGGGACAAGCCGTAACTGTAAAAACCGTAGTCAAATGTATCCGGATCGGCTTTTAACTCTTCCCGGAATACGGAAAATTTTCTCAAAAACTCTCTGTAATCACAGCGCTCTCTGTTCTCCACGCGCAGTTCGCCCAGAAAACTGCCGTTTTTCTCCGATGCTTCTTTGGAAAATGTCTCCAGATCCGTCTCCATCTTTTCATCAATGTCTTTCCATTTCTGCTGCATCTGCTGATCCGGCGGCCTTTTCTGACCATCTTTCTCCCAATACCCGTGGTCGTCCACACGGAACTCTTCTTCCAGCATGTCGAATTCTTTCTCCGTCAGTCCCCACTCTGACAGCAGACTGCTTACCCGCTCGGCATTGAGCACATGCCCGGACAGTTCCAGTTTCCGGTAGGTCTCCCGCCGGAGCAGACTTCTGGAAAACCTCACCGGACGCAGGTCATACCCGTCAATGATGTGTTCCACCGCGATGTCACAGCTCAGATCCCAAAGTCTGTTTGTACTCCCCGATCCATTCCCCGTGCTGTCATAGCCGTCATACACAGAATTCCGGACTTTGCCTGTCTTCCAGATATGCCGGAAGATGCAGTGCAGTACCATGTGGAGATACCCTCTGTTTACAAGGATCCGGTTCTCCCGGTACAATCCGCCCAGTTCCCGGGGATGAAAATACATATGATACCCGTCTGTCCCGAAAGGGCTCACCCCCGCGTCCATCGTATAGACAAAACTGCTCAGAGCCACATCCAGAAACCGCATGGAAAAATACAGTTCATCCCGGCAGATCCCAAGGATCTCCCTGCCGATCTGCTCCAACCGCCGGGCCGTCTCTTCCGGCGTTCTTTCTTCTGTTTTCTCTGTTGTCCTGCGCAATGTTCTTTCAGTCATTTTATCCGCTGCCCTCTATGCCGTCTTAAAGTTCATATTTTTTCTTTTTCTCAGGGAACAGGTGATGCTTTTCATCCATGAGAAAAGCCAAGGCTTCTCGTTTCCCCTGAGAGGCCGCATACTCCACTGCTCCGCTCAAAGTCTGCGCCGTCCAGAAATTTCTTTCAGAGAATTCCTTCAGCGCCGCCATATCTTCCGTGTCTATCAGATACTCTGCCGTCTGCGCCGCGTATTCTCTGATATAACTTTCGTATGCTTTCCGCGCCTCTTCCGTTAATCCGGCCGGATACATCAGCCTCGAAAATACAAGATCTGTGATCACATCTGTTTTATCCTGTGCCCGCGCCGAATAAAACAGACTGTCATACTTTCTGAAATCGGCTTCTTTATTGTAAAAGCACTGCCTGTAATTATTTCCGGAACCATGATGCTGTGTAAAGAGGATACGCGCCGGCGTATTTTCCACGGCCTCTTCATAGTGTTCAGGAAATACAAGACAGGCCGAAATCTGCTCCTGTCCTCCGTCTTTGCCTTCCGCATATTTGCCGTCCTCACGCTTATCATCCCCATATCTGCCGCCTCTATAAAAGGTCACATCGATCCGCTGCCACAGATCGCCCAGGATCTCCGGCACGCAGGAACGATCCCCATCCAGAAGCCGGGCATGCAAAGCGGACAGACCCCGGCACCCGGTAAAGGCACCGCTCCCGATATTTTTCAGCCGGTCCGAAAAGCAAAGTGTCTTAAGGTTCCGACAGCCATAAAAAACATACCGTCCAAGCTCTTCCATCGTATCCGGCAATGTTACCTTCTCAACCACATCTCCTGCCAGAAGCTGTTCCGTGTCACGGAACATACGGTCTTCATCTGTCGAAAAGATAAGGACGTCCTCATCCTCATGATCCTTTCTCGCGGAAAAAGCATATGGAGCCATACGCTTTACCCTTCTGCTGCCGATCACTTCCGGGATCACAATCTCCGGATCCACCCCGAAACACCGCACGATCTCGATCCCGTCATCTATGATCCTGTAATGAACTTTCATAATATTCCTCTCCTGTATCAAGGCAGAGACAGCCAAGCCTTCCGCCCATATCCCCGAATGCAGCCCCGCAGTCCACATCTATGAGGCGCCCGTCCGGGCTGTGCCAGACAGCGGCCGGTTCTTTCGGGTATCCCCGGATAATAAAAGTCGGGACATGACCCACAATTGAGACATATCCCGGTATCCCTCTCTGCCTGTCGATCATCGATGAATCCCAGAGCAGACGTTCTTTCCGCTTCCATACGCGCAGGATCTCCTCAGTGGATGCATGCGCCATGAGATAACAGTTCCCATTCATCTTTAATTCTCTGTACAGCGGAAGCTTTTTCATGAACTCCACATATTCCGGAATCTTTTCCCGCGTCGCCTCACAGTCCATCAGCACATCATACGTATTATAGTAATATCTCTGATGTACTTTATCCTCCACATTGTCATACCATTGTGCAAATCCATCCTCGTGATTTCCCCTTAAGGCCGTCACATTCTCATGGGACATAACAAAATCCAGGATTCCCGCGGGATCCGGCCCTCTGTCGATCATATCTCCAAGGATATACAAAGTATCCTCATCGCTGAATCTGATCTGCTCCAACATACGTTTGAAAAGCTCCGCCATTCCGTGAATGTCGGACATCACATAAGTCCGTCCCATAGCTCCACCGCCTTTTCCAAAATACCACCGACAATTCAGCTCATGGAGCAGTCCGCTGAAAAAATCATGCAGGCATGATTTTCTCTCCCGTGCCGTTCCAGGGCTGAACTGCTGCTCAACATCAGGTGTGACGTTTGATCGTTTCTTTCAGAATATATTTCTTATCATTATACCGTTCTACGATATAATCATTCGCTTTTTTCTCCATTTCATCCGGCAGCGGCTCCAGCACTGCGTCTTCGCCGTATTTCCGCTTCAGTGCGCGTTCCAGAAGATAGTCGCACACATGAGGGTTCTTCGGCAGGAGCGGTCCGTGCAGATAAGTGGCGATCACATTTTTATACACAACGCCCTCATAACCGGACTTCCCGGTATTTCCAAAGCCGTAGGTCACCTTCCCGAACGGCGTGTGCTCCCCGATCTCCGTGCGGCCGCCGTGGTTCTCGAATCCCACGACCGGGCGGTCAAAGAGCGGGCTCTCCAGCACGATATCACGGATCAGGCGCTCCGGCTCCCAGTCAGTCGTAATATCAAGCACGCCCAGACCCTCTATCGTCTTCTTGTCCGTTTTATAATATTTCCCGAGAAGCTGGTATCCGCCGCACACTGCCAGCACGACGCCGCCGTCCTCTACATAATTCTTAAAATCATCTTTGATATCCTGCAGGAATCCGCACACCAGTTCCTGCTCTCTGTCAGAACCGCCCCCGAGCAGAACGATGTCAAGCTTCGCAAAATCGATCTCATCTCCCGACAGGAACGGGATCACTTTCGCTTCGATCCCGCGCCATTCAAGCCGTTTACGGAAGCACTGGATATTTCCTCTGTCGCCGTACAGGTTCAGAAGATCCGGATATAAATGTCCGATGGTCAGTTTCATCACTTGTCCACGCCTCCTTTCTCCAGTTCTGCAAGCATATGGTTCGTCCGGTACAGACCGGAATAGTTCACGATCACATACAGGTTCTTCGTGCCGTTCTTCGCACAGTCCTCCACAGCTTCTCTCAGGTCTGTTGTCGTCTCACAGGGGATATCCTCGTATTTCAGACGGAGCCCCATGTCATAGCGCCGTGTTCCCGCCGTAATGATCCGGCCTGCATTGCTGTCTGCGAGATACTGGAAATCCACATCCCACAGCCATGAGATATCACGGCCGTCCTGAGCCGTGTCATTGATCTGGATGATAATGTCTTTCGGCTTCTCGTCTTTGAGCACAAGAGAAATCTTCTGCTGGAATCCGATCGGGTTCTTCGCCAGATGAAGCTGCACCCTTGCCCCGTCGATATTGAAAATGCTCTCTCTGTTATTGCCGTAATCGAATGCCTCGATCATGTCTTTGAAGCCGGCGTATCCTGCCCCCATCGTCTTCAGCGCCGTATAGGCAGAAAGCGTGTTGTAGACATTGTATGGCGTGCGCGCAGTGGAATCGATGTGCATTCCGTCAAAATCAAAAGAATACACCTCGTCTTTCAATTCGATATTCTGAGCCGTGTAATCCGGCTCCGGCCGCTCCCAACCGCAGTTCGGGCAGTGATAGATGCCGAGCTGTCCGTAGTGGAAGAAATCATATTCCAGCTTCTTCCCACATTTGCGGCAGAAGATGCTCTCCCGTATCTCAGAGCGGGAGATGTCGTCAAAGATCTGTTCACTGATGCCGCATGTCACAAACTTGTTTCCGCTCTCTTCTGCGAGAGAATAAGAAAGGATATCGTCGCAGTTAATGATCAGCGTTGTATCCGGAACACTCTTCACCGCGGTCAGCAGCTTATTATAGGTAATATCCACTTCACCGAAACGGTCCAGCTGATCTCTGGAAATATTGGTGAGCAGCGCGCAGTCAGGCTTAAGCTTCGGGAGCACGCCCACCGAAGAGATCTCATCCACCTCGATGCATGCAAAATCCGCATCCAGCCTCCCTTTTCTGTCTGTGGCAAGGACAAACGCCGAAATGATACCGTTGAGCATATTCGCTCCGGTCCGGTTGATGATCACTTTATGTCCCTCAGACTCCAGCGCTCTGCACAGGATCGCATTGGTCGTCGTCTTCCCGTTCGTTCCCATGGTGACGATGATCTTACCCCTGACCTGCTCCGCCATGGCGGTTAAAATATTAGGATCGATCCGGCGCGCTACATATCCCGGAAGGGTAACCCCGCTTCCTCTTTTCATCTTTTTGATCAGAATACTCGTCAGTTTCGCAGCTCTAATCGCTAATTTACTTCTTAATCTCATCATTTATACCAACTCTTTTGTGTTTTTTTCTTCAACAGTTCAGTCATCGGGAAGATGCGGCTGAACTGCCGCAGCTCTTCCCACGGGGGATATTATACGTGATATCCCTCCTGATGGCAAGGGCTGCCTTCCCCTGTCCGCTCATCACTCCGGCAGCAGTTCAGACATCTGGTGTTTTAGCAGTTTCTCTATCGCATACGCCACGCCGAACTCTATATTGGACTTCGTAATATACTTTGCGGCGCTTTTCACCTCGGGATCTGCATTTTCCATAGCCACTGTCGCGCCGAAATCCATCTCTATCATGGAGAGATCATTCAGGCTGTCCCCCAGCACCATCACTTCGTCCATGGCGTACCCGAGCGACTCAATGTACTCTTTTAGCACCGGCCCTTTCTGCGCTTTAATATCCGTGATCTCCAGATTCGTCGGGAAAGAAGACGCCACCGCGATCTCCTTATTTTTCTCCAGACGCATCTTCAGCTCGTCCAGCATTTCTTTGTCCTCGGAATAAAGGAATAACTTATAAATGGGGACTTTCGCAGCTTCCAGCTCATCCATATCAGACACCGTTTTCGTCGATCTTATGATGCGCTGATACGTCTCAGTCCGGACCAGTTCTTCACGCGGCAGATTCGAGAAGAAAAGATGCATCTGCAGCATCAGACTCTCCTCGATCTCCTCGGGCGTTCCGATCTTATAGTCATTTCCATCCGTACAGAAAGTGACTGAGATCGGGTAGTCTTTTAGCTCTTCATAGATTGCCCTGCACAGCTCCATACTGATAGGGTGTACCACGACGACCTGCTGCCGGGGATCTCTCACCTCGGCTCCGCTGCCCACGATATAATCGCAGATCAGTCCGGCATCCTTTAACTCAGCCATCGCTCCCGGGAAGTTTCTCCCCGTCGCTATCATAAAACGGATGCCGGCATCGCACGCCTGCCGTACCGCTGCCAGCGTCTCCGGCGCCGGCTTATGATCGTCTCCCAGAAGGGTACCGTCCATATCACTCGCTATCACTTTGATCATGATGCCTCTCCTTTGCTGCATCTATACTTCATACTTAACCATCAGCTCTTCGCACAGTGTCGGATCGTCCTGTATCTGCTCAAGAAGATCATACTTCTTTTCCCGGATCAGGATACGGTTTAACTTGAGGAGACGCTCCTGATCCCGGATTGTCTCCTGCTGCTGGCGCATCTGATCTTCCTGCTCCTCAAGCTTTCCCTGCTGCCGGCGCATCCTGTCTTCCTGCTCTTCAATTTGCCCCTGTTGCCGGCGCATCCTGTCTTCCTGTTCTTCGATTTTCTTCTTTCCGGCCCGCAGTTTCTTCTCCTGCTCCTTTATCCGTTTTTCCTGCTGCTCTAATTCTTTACGGACGAGTCTTTCGTATTGTTTCTCTGTGCATGATAATACCATATCCATGATCGCCGCCCTTTCTTTGATCAGTATATCCCGCAGGACTCCCTTGTCAATGCAGATATCGATCGCATCATCTACTGCCTGCCTTTGATCGACGCCCTCTTCCAACGCCTTTCGCACCTCTGCCACAAATGCGGAATACTCTTCCAGCCGCCTGCATTTCTCCATCAATTCGTAATTATGTCCGTAATTGATATTCAGCATTGTCGCGCAGCACTCCAGACATGATTCTCCAGATACGCCGTGCCCTGCAAAAGCCTCCGTCAGTCTGAGGATCTTCTGGTCCGGTTCTTCTTTTGTTCCGTTATAAAATACGATAAATTTAGGTCTGGGCAGGTGTTTTAAAACCGGGCTGAACACATTGATCTCACATTCGTCGATGTAATTCTGATACAATCTTGCGAAGTATATCAATCCTCTTATCGGCATATTCGGATTATAAGAGCTCTGATGTTCGTACAGATTCATCGTACCGCCGAGCAGAAAGGATACGTCATTCTTCATCGAAATGTAGATCACATCTTCCAGTGTCGTGATGCTCAGTTCTTCCTCATCTGTGTAGTTCGTATCATTCAGTGCATTATAGAGATCCAGCAGATCTTTTCTGTCCGAAAATATCTTTCGGAACAGGGTATCTTTATACTTGCGGTTGACCCTGTGTTCATACTGATCCTTTGCATTTCTCTTTTTCAGTTTTCTGATGTTCATTTTTCCTCCTTATTATAAATTCTTTCGTGTGTTCCTGCAACCACTGATATCCCTGATGAAAACCGGCTGAATAAGCCTCCTGAAGAAAATGGAATCCCTCAATTCCACTACGCCTGCAAAAGATAATGCCCGGAGCGGGCCCCGCAGGTAAGTAATCCTATTATATAAAACTGAAGAAAATGCTGCAAGATGTAATATTGCATAAATCGTACGGATGAAATTACACAACGGGGAGGCTCAGAGCTACAGCCTGATCTCCCCGAGTCTCCCTGCGCCTTTCAGATATTTCCTGTAGATAAAGAAAAATACCATGCAGGAGAGGCACGCCGCTATCCCATCGCACACCGGCTCGGCGAAGAACGCAGACCGCGCGGCAAATATGAGCGGCAGAATACAGGTAGCGCCGAAATAGATCCCTTTCCTGATCAGAGAAAGACTCAGGGATATCTTTGTCATTCCCAAGGCAGTCAGCCCGTCCACGATCACATACTGAAAACTCAGCGGAACGATCATCAGCGTAAACACTTTGATGCCCCATACCGCAAGTTCCGTATATTCCGGCTCATTTGTAAAAATGCGCACAAAATACTGTGGCATAACTCTGGAGACGAGGAACATGACCGCCGTAAAGCAGAAGCACAGCATGAGTACCCAGAAAAATGTCTTCCTGATCCGGTCCGGTCTGTTTGCTCCGTAATTAAAACTGATCAGAGGCTGGGAGCCCCCGGTGATCCCCAGCATGGGCGAAGTGATCAGGAGCATATAGCTCTGCACAATTGTCGCCGCCGTGATCAGCGTATCACCGTACTCACTGCCGCCGTAATACTGGAGCACCGCGTTCAGTGCAATGATAATGATACTGTCGGTCGCAAGGATCAGAAACGGAGAAAACCCGATCTTCACAATCTGTTTTCCCACAGAGAGTTCCGGTTTTACGAGCCCCAGCCGGATCTGCATCTTCTTCCGGCGCAGCGTGCACAGCACAAATACGCAGGAACACATCTGTGCGATCACAGTCGCAACGGCAGCCCCTGCCACTCCCATATCCATAAGAAAGATAAATACAGGGTCAAGGATAATGTTAATGACCGCGCCGATCAGAGTTGTCGTCATTCCGAAGATTGGAAAGCCCTGCGCCGTGATAAAATAATTCATTCCCGTGGATAAAAGCGCAAAAAAAGTTCCCGCCGTGTAGATCGTCATGTATGTATCCGCATAGGGAAATGTCACGTCACTTGCGCCGAACCAGTTCAGGAGCTGTTCTTTTGTCAGGAGAAAAATCAGCGTCAGCGCCAGCGAGACAATGATCAGGTAGGAAAAGCTGTTCGCCAGGATCTTCCGGGCGTTCTTCTCATCTCCGGCGCCCATCCTAACCGAAAACAGGACAGAGCCGCCGATACCGAACAGTGTACCGAAGGATGACAGCAGCGTGACAATGGGCGCGCAGACTCCCACTCCTGCCAGTGCGTCCGCCCCTGTCACCGGAATGTTGCCCACATAAATACGGTCCACGATGCTGTACAGCACATTTACGAGCTGTGCGAACATAAACGGGACCGATATCTTCAGTACGAGCAGGGGGATAGAATCCCTGCCGAAATCATTTGTTTTCTTCATTTTAATATTCCCTCTTTTCTCAATTCCGCCAGAATATTATAGCAGAAAAAGAGAAAGAGGGAAGTACTCTGCAGTAAAAATGCCAATAAAAAGGCTTAATCGATCAGATCATTCTGGAATCTGGACAGATGCTCATACGGCAGGATCAGCCGCCCCCGGTACAGGCCACAGCCGTCATTCATCAGGCTGTTATTTACAGCCGAGAACATATTCACGTCTACTTTTGCCAGTTCCAGCTCCTGCAGTTTTCTGACTCTTTCATATGCCTCGTCAAAATAGATATTCTCTCCCTCCGGGATACGGTCTCTTCTGGCGCGTTCGCTCTCCTGTTTTTTCTCATATCCGAGATGATTTGCCGGTCCGATCTCCGCTATGTCGTCCATCTCTTTGGTACGGAGCTGCATTTCCATATAGCATTTGGCGCTTTCATCAAAAAATGTAATGTGCAAAGACCTGTATCCATCCCTCTTTGCATGACAGATATAATCTCTGTAATACGGCCGCACCGCATCCTTCAGGAGCGGAGAATTGCTTTCCTTTACCCCGAAGGCCGGTTCCGCGCGGAATCCGCGTTCCTCAAGAAAATCTTTCATGACATTTGCGATGGCATACAGATTGCGGATTTCCTCCTTCTCCCGCTCCTGGTCATCTGAAATATGACACTTCGGCATTGAGATCACAATACGGTATGCGATCAGGTCCCGGAAGCCGTCCAGCTTCTTTTTCAATTCTTCCAGCGGCGGATAGGCTCCATGCTCTGTATAATAATCATAGATATATTCTACAATGTAGCCATTAAATTTTGTTTCCGCCCGGATCAGGGATTTGATCCTTCCTTTAAATGTAAACGAGAGACTGGCATATTCCTTTGCCATGTACTTATAAAACTCCCGGATCTTCTGTGACTGTGCCGTCAGGAAATCATTGTGTTCCAACAGATCTGAAGTACGTTTCAGAAACATTGCGTGTATCCGGTCCACCTCGTTCTGATTTTCCTCCGCCGAGATTTTCAGATCCCGGGTATATTTTTTCAGGATTTTCAGCACTGTATCTCCGGAATATAAATAGTCATTTAAAGATATCATCATTCACACCTTACTTCTGTTTTGCAATCGACCGTTTCTTATTTATTTTGATTTTCCAGATTATGAAGCTTTTGTACCCCATCCGGATTCTGCTTCTGCAGGCGCTGTTCCAGGATCTCCCTTTTTTCGTTCAGGTGTTCCCTGATATTCGGGTGCTCCCTTAAGATCCGATCCCGCAGCACTTTCCTTCTTCGCTCGATCAGTCTGACGACAAGGGCGCTGTTTTCTTTCAATTCATCCGGGAGATCATCGATATGAAGTTCCAGTCTCCTGAGCAGTTCATCTTCATCCAACGGGCCGAGCGAATGCCAGTACTTCAGTTTTTCTTCCGGCCCGGCCTGGGACAGCTCCTCCAGATCTGAAATCCCGTGGATCTGTTCGACGATTGATTTTACCTGCTTCTCGATCTCCCGCACTGCATCCGCCCCGAACGCCCAGGCGAACTCTTCCAGTGAATTTTCTTCCTCGGGGGACAGGGCAAAATAAATATTTCTCCGTACCTTATCCATCTCATTTTCCGGGATATCCAACGGGAAAGGCTCTTTCATGCCCATATCATAAAGCGCGGAAGTGATCGTTCTTCTCACCATTCCCTCCCGGATCAGCCTGCCGATGCCAAGCTTTCTGAACTGATCGTTCACGTTCCGGGAATGTTCGGTTATGTAAAATCTGATCTTCCGCTTTTTCAGTCTGTCCGCCAGAGAAGTCAATCCGTCTGCCGCCGTAATATCAATACTGTTGACTGCACCCGCGTCCAGAATGACTGCTTTTGTATCTTCTTTTATGTTATTTTCAATATCATTCTGAAGGATCTTGATATTTGCGAAAAACAGATTTTCGCTGAACCGGTAGATGAGGACATTTTTCACCGGCCACACGGACCGGTTCTTATCCAGATCGTAAAATTCATGTTTTCCCGGTATCATTCCCCGGAAATGTCTGGGCGGATTGGTCGCCTTTATGATCACTGCCACAAAGGAGAGCAGGATCCCGGCCACGACGCCGTAGATCGTTCCAAGAAAGAGCACTACGACAAAAGCTGCCATAAAGATAAGGAATTCCTGTCTGCTCACCTTAAAGAGACGGATCGCCAGATGGATTTCCACCACATTCACGAGCGCGGATATCACGATCGCCGTCAGCACGGGAACCGGCAGATAACCGATAAATCCCGTGGCGCACATCAGGATCACGGCCATCACGATCCCTGCCGTCAGGGATACTGCCTGTGTCTGTCCCCCGTACTGTTCATTCATGGAAGTCCGTGAAATGCTTCCGTTGACAGGGCAGCATCCGACGGCTGCCGAAGCGATATTTCCGGCGGCGCAGGCCAGGATTTCCTGCCTGTCATCGATGCTGTAACCGTTTTTAGAAGCAAAATTATTTTCGGCAAGAAGTGTTTCTGCCATGACGACAACCGCTATCATCAGCCCGCGGCCCGCGACAGCCGTAAGATTGAGCTGCGGAAAATCCGGCAGAAAGAGCCCCGGAAGCCCCGTATCCACATGATCCAGAAGGATCACGCCATAGTCGTCAATATGGAAAAATACCGTCAGGCAGACGCCGGCAGCCATAACCGCTGCCGCCATAGGGAATTTCGGGATCAGGCGTTTCCCGGCGGTCAGAAGCGCCAATGCCAGGACGCCAAGGGCCAGCGAAACTCCGTTTATGTGGATCATGGACTCTGCCAGATGGCGGAGCAGTTCGGGCAGCTCGCCTGTTCCGGCAGATCCGCCCAGCAGTTTCGGGATCTGCATCAGGATGATCGTCACGGCGATCCCGCTGATAAATCCTCCCATGACCGGCGTAGAGATAAAGTCTACGATCCGGTCCGCGTGAAGGAAATAGAACAGCAAAAGCCATAAACCGGCAGCCAGCGCAATGGCCGGCACATACTGCATTGCCGCGCTGCTTTCGGCACTGATCCCCATCGTCGCCAGCGCCGCTCCCACGATCGCGGCAGGCGCGGCGTCCACGCCGAATATGAACTGCCGGGAGGTCGAAAACAGAGCAAAAAACAGGATTGGAAGCAGCGATCCGTACAGGCCGTAAGCTGCCGGAAGCCCCGAGATCTGCGCGTATCCCATGGAAATAGGGATCGATACCGCGGCAATAATAATACCGGAGAAAATATCTTTTGCCAGATATTCCTTTTTATAGTTTCGCAAAGTAGGGAAAAATTGTATTTTCATTATTAGCCTGTCCGCTCCTCTCTCTGTCATGATATCCACTATTATAATACATATCTTTCATTCCGGCATATCCTGTTTTTCAAAATCCGTGACATAGAAAAAGGCCCGGTACTTTCGTACCGGACCCGTCTTATGCTTTATGCCCTTTCGGGAAAGATCATCCCTCAATAGCGATGGTCTTTTTCGTCTCTACTGCTTTCGCATCTTTCTTCGGAATGCTGAGTTTCAGGATACCATCCTCGAACTTAGCTTTCACATCTTCCTCAGTTACAGCGTCGCCCACATAGAAGCTTCTCTGAACTGCTCCTGCGTAACGCTCCTTACGGATGTATTTGCCTTTCTTATCCTGCTCGTCTTTATCCAGACCTTTTGCTGCGGAGATCGTCAGGTAACCATTGTCGAGATCGATCGTGATCTCATCTTTCTTAAATCCCGGAAGATCAATATCCAGTTCATAACCTCCGTCATGTTCCCGGATATCCGTCTTCATTAAGTTCTTTGCATTCTTACCGTACAGCGGATTCTTTCTTCCCCAGAAATCTCTCTCAAACGGGAAATCCATCCAGTCGTCATCAAATAAGTTTTCTCCAAAAATACTCGGCATTAACATAAGTCATTTCTCCTTCCATAATTGAAACA
>DWYB01000089.1 GCA_019118885.1 Candidatus Mediterraneibacter surreyensis
AGTACTTCCTCCGGTATCCGTACTTACACCGGAGCAGACAGAGTACTACTTCCTGTCAGGTTTCACAGCTAAGCTTGCAGGTACAGAGCGCGGTATCACAGAGCCGACACCGACATTCTCCGCATGCTTCGGACAGGCGTTCCTTGAGCTGCATCCGACAAAATATGCAGAAGAGCTCGTTAAGAGAATGAAAGAGAGCGGAGCGAAAGCTTACCTCGTAAATACAGGATGGAACGGAACAGGAAAACGTATCTCCATCAAAGATACACGTGGAATCATCGATGCAATCTTAAGCGGAGCAATCCTTGATGCGCCGACAAAGAAGATTCCGTACTTCAACTTCGAAGTTCCGACAGAGCTTCCGGGAGTTGATCCGGCTATCCTTGATCCTCGCGACACATACGCTGATGCTTCCGAGTGGGAGACAAAAGCAAAAGATCTGGCTGCAAGATTCATCAAGAACTTCAAGAAATACGAGAGCAACGAACTTGGAAAAGCACTCGTTGCAGCAGGTCCGCAGGAGTAAGATACAGAAGTATCTAAAATATCAATTATGTAAAATAGCAGCAGGCTGTTCGGTATATACCGGACGGTCTGCTGTTTTTATGCGGTAAAATTTCTGCATTTTCTTTTACAGGCTGTATTTTGAGATAGTAACCGTAAAGTTGCGCAATAGTTGGTAGATGCAACCGGTACGTTCTGATATCATGTACATATCAGATAAGGGAGGTGAGAATCATGCAGATAACATTTATAATGACCATAATTAATCTTATTATTTTGATTGCATTTATTTCAGCGGTGGTTTATCTATTTATGCTGATTATCAGGGCATTAAAAAAGTATATTAATTCGCAGGATGTGAGAAAGGAAAAATCAGAGACACGGAAGTCGTTGGGAGAAGTGCTAAAGAAGTACCGTACAGATAATAAAATGACACAGGAGTTTGTAGCGGAATCACTGGGAGTCAGCAGACAGGCCGTCTCCAAATGGGAACAGGGAACCTCCGAGCCGTCGACTTCAAATATGATCGCGCTGGCAAAGCTTTACGGGGTGACTCCGGAAGAATTGCTGAAGGGTGTAAGGAATGCATGAAATTCTAATTTGCCGGACTGAATGCCAAGGATATAAGGTCCGCAAACGGATGGAGATAAGGCACGGAAATACTTTTTCGAGATGGCCGGCATGTGCTTCAGGCTCCGCTCCATAATCTGAGAAAAACTAAAGGGTCTGGAATCTGATTAAAAACGGAGCTGCAAAAAATGGATAACTCGCCTTCCTCACATACCGGTCATCTCTTTTCAAGTCTTCCTGCGCCTTATCTCCATCCGTTTTCTAATTTATCGAATCCGGCAGTCGCTCCGACAAACTGAAAGTTGAAGAAACCGGTTGATATGGGACGTAGTCGATAAAGTTTATCCTTTCGACTGGTTTTCTGTAAATTCCGTAGTTATAGGGAAGATACTTCCAATCGGATGAACGTAGAAAATCAGACGGATACAGCCCTTTTGATGAACCTTTCGGGACGGGCGGGGAGGGGATGCTGACGGTGACTGTGCAGGAATTAGACAAAGTTAAAACCTGAGATGCAGCGTTAATCAGGAAAATGTAATTGTCTGAGTGAAACGAGTTGTTCATTTTCCTGATTGCTTTTAGCTGTATCACAGGTTTGTTACTTTGTCTTATGTTCCGTAACCGGAGCCGGAAGCATTCCCTCCCCGCCCGTCCCGGATACGTGGATTAATTCACCGTATCCGACTGATTTTCGGACGTTTTACCGAGGAAATATCTCTCAGAGAAACACGGAATTTCACTCCTCTTCCTCGAAATGCTCCCGCAGCTTCTGAATCGCACTTTTTTCTATCCTGGACACGTAAGAACGGGAAATCCCAATCTGTCTGGCGATTTCCCGCTGAGTATATTCTTCTCCGCTGTAAAGCCCGTATCTCATTTTTAAAACGAGCTTTTCTCTTGGAGAAAGCTCGTTTTCTACCTTTTCGTAGAGCTTTTGTATGTTTTCTTTGAGATGGATTTTTTCGGGAACATCTATTTCATAAGTTTCAATAATATCATAGAGCTTGATCTCGTTTCCTTCTCTGTCTGTACCGATGGGTTCGTAGAGCGAGATTTCCTTTGCAGATTTTCTTTTTGAACGTAAATGCATTAATATTTCGTTTTCTATACATCGGGATGCGTAGGCTGCCAGCCGATTACCTTTATTGGGATTAAATGTCACAACTGCCTTTATCAGCCCGATCGTTCCAATGGAGATCAGATCTTCGGGGTCTTCTTCCAGATTCTGATATTTTTTGATGACGTGAGCCACAAGACGTAAGTTACGTTCGATCAGGATGTGCTTTGCCTCGAGGTCGCCCTCCGTGTATTTCTGAATGTAATATTTTTCTTCCGATGGGGTAAGAGGAGACGGAAAAGACTGCACGATGACACCTCTTTAGCACATTTGATATAGTTTATGAAATAAGACGGGTGATTGTGCTTTTCCATTTAAAAGTAGGACAGCGGGAATGCAGTATACGAATCATAAAAAATAAAATTATAAATAACATGATACGAAATTGAATATTGACAATAGATGTCCGATGGCTGTATTATGATCATACATTTCCGAAAGGATTCATTTTCGGTAATCTTGCTCTTCAAAAGAGCATCTGGCCAGATCGGCCGGGAATTCAGTGTTATTTTCAGTGGTGTTTCAAAGTATATGATGTTTGGTGAACAGGAAACTCGGTGGAAAGGAGTGCAGATGAGTTTCAGCACAATTTTATCCGCAGCTATTGCGGGACTGGGGGTTGAGTTTGTTCGCGTGGAGGCGGATGTATCAAATGGACTTCCGGTATTTCATATGGTCGGTTATCTGTCGTCGGAAGTAAAAGAGGCGGGGGAAAGAGTGCGTACGGCTATCAAAAATTCGGGGTTTGATTATCCGGCAAAACGGACTGTGATCAATCTGTCACCGGCGACTTTGAGGAAGAAAGGAGCTTCTTTTGATCTGCCGATCGCTGTATCGATACTGGCGTCATTAGGGCAGATATCTCCTGAGAGAATGGAGAAATGTCTTATCATCGGAGAGTTGAGCCTGGACGGGCAGGTTAGAAAAGTGCCGGGGATACTTCCGATTGCCATAGAAGCTTTTGAAAACGGGATTACCTGCTGTATTGTTCCCAGAGAAAATGAGACGGAAGGAAAGCTGGCTGCCGGTATGACTGTGATCGGAGTTGATACGTTGTGTGACGCGGTTGCTTTTTTACAGGGAAAAGCACAGGCAAGAACAGACGGTAAGGGTGCGGCTGAATTATCAGAGACAGATGTGTGTAATGCCGCCTCGGATTTTTCAGAAATAAAGGGGCAGGAAAATGTGAAGAGAGCGGCGGAAATTGCTGTTGCAGGCGGGCATAATCTTTTGATGGTCGGCCCTCCCGGAAGTGGCAAGTCCATGACTGCGAAATGTATTGCAGGTATTCTTCCGAAACCGGATATAAGGGAGAGTATAGAAATAACCAAGATATACAGTGTCATGGGCCTTTTAAATGAGGACAAGCCGCTGATACAGACAAGGCCCTTCCGGGAAGTACATCATACAGCAACCCGCGCTGCACTGATCGGAGGGGGCGGGATCCCGAGACCGGGAGAGATCAGCCTGGCCCATGGAGGAGTTCTCTTCCTGGATGAGCTCCCGGAGTTTCGCAAAAGTGTGCTTGAGGTGCTCAGACAGCCGTTGGAAGAGCGAAAGATTCAGATATCGAGAACTCATGGAAATTATGCGTTCCCTGCTGGATTTATGCTGGTGGCGGCAATGAATCCATGCCCTTGCGGATATTACCCTGATATGGAGAAATGTACCTGTACTCCTGCGCAGATTCAGAAGTATCTTAGCAGGATCAGCCATCCGTTTCTGGACAGGATAGATTTGTGTGTAGAAGCGTCGAGGATACGATATGATGATCTGACGGAGAATCATTCCGGAGAAAGTTCAGCTGTGATCAGGGAACGGGTGTGCAGGGCTCGGGAAATACAGAAAGAACGTTATAAGGAAACAGATATCAAGATAAACGCTATGCTCAAATCGGATGATCTGAAACGTTTTTGTGTATTAGGAAAAGAGGAAAACGAACTGATGGAACGGGCATATTCGGTAATGGGGCTGACAGCCCGGGCATATCACAGGGTTTTGAAAACAGCCCGTACCATCGCGGACATGGACGGAAAAAGGATGATAAGCGTGAAACATTTAAGAGAAGCACTTGGTTACAGGATGATAGACAGGAAATACTGGGGGTAATTATGCAATACGAATATTGGATGGCTTGTATACGTGGGATACCGGTTTATAAAAAAATAAGATTAAGAGAATGTATGAAAAATGCAGAAGCAATTTATTATATAGAAGAAACACAATTGAAGAAAATTAAGTTCTTGAATGAGAATGAAAGAAATAAGATTATGCAGGCGAAAAAAGACAATGGCTTTTTAGAAGAATATGAACGGATGCGTGAAAAATCAATCCGTTTCGTTCCTTATTTTTCGGAAGAGTATCCCAAACGGCTGAAAGAGATTCCGGATTTCCCGTATGCCATTTATGTAAAGGGAAGGCTGCCGGAAGAAGAGCGGAAGAATGTTGCGGTGATCGGGGCAAGGCGATGTACGCCGTATGGTGAGAAGTATGCTATTGATTTCGCCCGCGCATTAGCGGAATGTGGAGTGGGAATCATCAGCGGAATGGCGAGAGGAATCGACGGGATGGGGCACAGAGGAGCGCTTCTGGCGGAGGGAAAGACTTTTGCGGTCCTAGGCTCAGGTGTGGATGTATGTTATCCGCGGGAACATATTGGCCTTTATATGGATATTCTGGAACAGGGAGGAGGAATCCTTTCAGAACAGCCGCCGGGAACAGCGCCGTTGCCGAGAAATTTCCCGGCACGAAATCGAATTATCAGCGGGCTTTCTGATGCAGTCCTGGTGCTGGAGGCCGGGGAAAAGAGCGGGTCTCTTATTACGGTTGATATGGCGCTGGAGCAAGGCAGGGATGTCTATGCTTTACCCGGTCCTGTAAACAGTACATTAAGCTGCGGCTGTAATCGCCTGATCCGGCAGGGAGCAGGTCTTTTGCTGTCGCCGGACAGCCTTGTTGAGGAGTGGGGACTGCATAAAATACTGGGATCTAATGAAGGAGAAAAGAAAATCAAAAATGAAAAAACGCTTGAAAGTACTGAAAAATTGGTGTATAGTTGTCTCGGTTTGTATCCCAAGGATTTAGATCAGCTTGTCCGCGAGACAAAATTGAATATCAAAGAGGTTTTGGATAAACTGATCTCTTTGGAACTGCAAGGCCTTATACGTGAAATATCAAAAAATCATTATATTATATCAGGCTGAATTCAGAAAAGAAAAGGAAGCCGGATGGAGGAATCGGATTTATGGCACATTATCTTGTAATCGTGGAGTCACCTGCGAAAGTGAAAACGATTAAAAAATTTTTGGGGAGTAATTATACGGTCGCAGCATCTCAGGGGCATGTACGGGATCTGCCGAAAAGCTCGCTCGGAATTGATATCGAACATGATTATGAGCCAAAATATATCACAATCCGCGGAAAGGGAGACATCCTGGCGAGCCTTAGAAAAGAAGTAAAAAAATCTGATAAAGTATTTCTTGCTACCGACCCTGACCGGGAAGGAGAGGCGATTTCCTGGCATCTTGCAGCAGCGTTGAAACTGGATGAAAAAAAGATGCGCCGTATTACATTTAATGAGATTACAAAGAATGCTGTGAAAGCATCTTTAAAAGCGCCGCGGGATATCGATATGAATCTTGTGAATGCACAGCAGGCCAGACGTGTCCTTGACCGTATGGTAGGATATCTGATCAGTCCTCTTCTCTGGACAAAAGTAAAGAGAGGATTGAGCGCCGGACGTGTTCAGTCTGTTGCTCTCCGGCTTGTGGCGGACAGGGAAGAAGAGATCAATGCATTTATTCCGGAAGAATATTGGACTTTGGATGCCGTTCTCAATATCAAGGGAGAGAAACGTCCGCTTGTTGCCAGATTTTATGGAACTGACAAGAAGAAAATTACAATTCATTCAGAAAGTGAATTGAATGAAATCCTTCATAATATTGAGAACGCGGAGTTTGAGATTACGGATATTAAGACGAGCGAACGTATTCGGAAGGCGCCGCTTCCATTTACTACGAGTACACTTCAGCAGGAGGCTGCAAAAGCTTTAAATTTTGGTACCCAGAAGACGATGCGTATTGCTCAGCAGCTCTATGAAGGAATCGATATTAAAGGTAACGGAACTGTCGGCGTTATCACCTATCTGCGTACGGATTCGACGAGGATCGCAGATGAGGCGGATGCTGCCGCAAGGGAATACATCTCTTCAAATTATGGAAAAGAGTATGCTGCCGCCAAGCAGAAAGCTTCGGGAAACGGCAAGAAAATTCAGGATGCTCACGAAGCGATACGTCCGACAGATATTACGAGAACACCGGCATCTTTAAAGGAATCTTTGACCAGGGATCAGTTCAGACTGTATCAGCTTATCTGGAAAAGGTTCGTGGCAAGCCGGATGAATCCGGCCAGATATGAAGCGACTTCCGTGAAAATCGGAGCGGGCGGATACTGCTTTACGGTATCTGCATCCAAACTTTTGTTTGACGGTTTCCGGTCGGTATACACAGAAGCAGACGAAGAAAAAGAGGAGAGTAATGTTCTCGTCGGCAATTTGAGTATGGAATCTGTATTGACCAAAGAGGAGTTTGATCCCAAGCAGCATTTTACACAGCCGCCGGCTCATTACACAGAGGCAAGTCTCGTAAAAGCTCTTGAAGAGCTTGGTATCGGACGGCCCAGTACTTATGCGCCGACAATCTCCATTATTCTCGGGCGCAGATATGTGACAAAAGAAGCAAAAAATCTTTATATCACCGAAATTGGAGAAGTAGTCAACAATATGATGAAACAGTCTTTCCCAAGTATTGTAGACGTGAATTTTACGGCGAATATGGAAGGGCTTCTTGATATGGTTGAAGAGGGGAAAGTGGAATGGAAAGAGATCATCCGCAATTTCTATCCTGATCTTGAAGAAGCTGTTAAAAAAGCTGAAAAGGAACTGGAGACAGTGAAAATTGAGGACGAGGTGACCGACGTCATCTGTGAAGAATGCGGAAGAAATATGGTCATCAAATACGGTCCTCACGGCAAGTTTCTCGCATGCCCGGGATTCCCGGAGTGCCGTAACACGAAGCCTTATCTGGAAAAGATCGGAGTACCGTGCCCGATCTGCGGCAAAGAAGTTGTGATACGCAAGACAAAGAAAGGCAGAAAATACTATGGATGTGAAAACAATCCTGAATGTGAATTTATGTCCTGGCAGAAGCCATCCAGGGAAAAATGTCCGGAGTGCGGCGGTTATATGGTTGAAAAAGGAAATAAGCTGGTTTGTGCAAATGAAAAATGCGGATATGTCACGGCATTAGATAAAAAGAAAGAATAAAAGATTGCTTAAATTGCATTGCTATTCTGAAAATTGTATGATAATATATGTTTATCTAGCGATTTATTGATATTTGTATATACAATTATAGTATGCAGAACATATGCGGAGGAAATAATGAGCGTACAATTATTAGACAAAACAAGAAAGATCAATAAACTGTTGCACAACAATAATTCGAGTAAAGTAGTATTCAATGATATCTGTGCGGTTCTTACAGAAATCCTTGACTCGAATGTTCTTGTTGTCAGTCGGAAAGGTAAGATACTGGGTGTGAGCAAAAGCCCCAACGTACGGGAGATTCACGAGCTGATTACTGAGGCGGTAGGTTCTCATATTGATGCAATGCTCAATGAGAGACTTTTAAGCATTCTTTCTACGAAAGAAAATGTTAATCTGGAAACCCTTGGATTCTCTCCGGATGCAGTACAGGGCTGTCAGGCGATCATTACGCCGATCGATATTGCGGGAGAGAGGCTTGGAACGTTGTTCATTTATAAACAGGATGCTTCATATTCTATCGACGATATTATTCTCAGTGAGTATGGTACTGCTGTAGTAGGACTTGAAATGCTGCGTTCTGTAAATGAGGAGAGTGCGGAAGAGACGAGAAAAGAACATATTGTACAGTCAGCCATCAGCACACTGTCGTTTTCCGAACTGGAAGCGATCATACATATTTTCGATGAGCTGGGCGGTACAGAGGGAATTCTCGTGGCAAGCAAGGTTGCGGACCGCGTGGGCATTACCCGGTCGGTAATTGTAAATGCTCTGCGTAAGTTTGAGAGCGCGGGAGTGATCGAATCCCGTTCATCTGGTATGAAAGGTACTTATATCAAGGTCTTGAACGACTATGTGTTTACTGAACTGGATAAGATCAGGAAAGAACGGATGTAGGCAGGAGGTTTGTTATGTACGAGGGTAATCCTGTTGATCTTAGAATGGAGAAGATCCTGTCTGCGGACGGAATATTTGATGACTCAACCCGACAGTGCAGAGTGCGCAAATATGATCCGGAGGAAGATTTTATTTATCTGGAGTTAAAAGAAGATAAACTGGAGACAATCTCGCTGGATGCGAAATACAGATGCTATATATCGACGAGAACAGAACTGCTGTATTGTACCGGCGTGGTCAAGGAGCGTTACCGTCAGGATGACAGGAACCTCTTAAAATTCAGGATTGAAAATGGATTTTATAATGTTTATGAAGGAAGAAAGATGACAAAACGTGCCTGAGACGGCACGTTTTTCTTTGCTTAATTTTTGTGCCGGCATAAATCACCTGATATCGGATGAATGAACCGTTGTCAAAAAATATAAAAACCTTGTAAACTGTGTTGACAAATTGAAAGCAGAGTGCTATTTTATATTCATGAGGTTTAGCACTCGTGAGAAATGAGTGCTAACAAAAAATATCAAGGAGGAATCACAATGAAGTTAGTACCATTAGGTGACAAAATTGTTTTAAAACAGTTAGAAGCAGAAGAGACAACAAAATCCGGAATCGTTCTTCCCGGACAGGCGAAAGAGAAACCCCAGGAGGCGGAAGTTATCGCAGTAGGACCTGGTGGAAATATAGATGGAAAAGAAGTTGTAATGCAGGTTAAGGTCGGCGACAAGGTGATTTATTCTAAATATGCTGGAACAGATGTTGAACTGGATGGAGAAGAGTATATTATCGTAAAACAGAATGATATACTTGCAATCGTTGAGGCATAAAACACTTAGCGAGGATGTATCATCGATAGAACTTAGCGAGATGTTATAATTTAATAGAATATAAGGAGATGTATAGAGATGGCAAAGGAAATCAAATACGGAACAGAAGCCAGAGCTGCACTGGAAAAAGGTGTAAATCAGCTGGCTGATACAGTAAAAGTAACACTTGGACCAAAAGGAAGAAATGTTGTTCTTGACAAATCTTTCGGCGCACCGCTGATCACAAATGACGGTGTTACGATCGCAAAAGAGATCGAGCTGGAAGACGGATTTGAAAATATGGGAGCTCAGCTGATCAGAGAGGTGGCTTCCAAGACAAATGATGTTGCCGGAGATGGTACGACAACAGCTACAGTACTGGCGCAGGCTATGGTACATGAAGGTATGAAAAACCTGGAAGCAGGAGCTAATCCGATCGTCCTGAGAAAAGGTATGAAGAAAGCAACAGACAAAGCTGTTGAAGCTATTCAGTCCATGAGCAGCAAAGTAAAGGGTAAAGAGCAGATTGCGAGAGTAGCTGCAGTTTCCTCCGGAGATGAGTCAGTAGGACAGATGGTAGCCGACGCTATGGAAAAAGTATCCAACGACGGTGTCATCACAATTGAAGAGTCTAAGACAATGCAGACGGAGCTGGATCTTGTAGAAGGTATGCAGTTTGACCGTGGATATATTTCAGCTTATATGGCGACAGATATGGAGAAGATGGAAGCTGTTCTTGAGGATCCGTATATCCTGATCACAGATAAGAAGATTTCCAATATCCAGGATATCCTTCCGCTTCTTGAGCAGATCGTTCAGTCCGGAGCAAGACTTCTTATTATTGCCGAGGATATTGAGGGTGAGGCTCTGACAACCCTGATCGTAAACAAACTGCGTGGAACATTTAATGTTGTTGCTGTTAAAGCACCGGGATATGGCGACAGAAGAAAAGAAATGCTCCAGGATATTGCAATCCTGACAGGCGGCCAGGTAATCTCCGAAGAACTCGGACTCGACCTGAAAGAGACAACAATGGAACAGCTTGGACGTGCAAAATCTGTTAAAGTTCAGAAAGAGAACACAGTAATCGTTGATGGCTGCGGTGATAAGAATGCGATCAATGACAGAATTGCACAGATCAAGAAAGCGATTGAAGAGACAACATCTGATTTCGATAGAGAGAAACTCCAGGAGAGACTTGCAAAACTGGCTGGCGGCGTAGCAGTTATCCGTGTAGGAGCAGCTACAGAGACAGAGATGAAAGAAGCGAAACTTCGTATGGAGGACGCTCTGAACGCTACAAGAGCGGCAGTAGAAGAAGGAATCATCGCAGGCGGCGGTTCTGCTTATATCCATGCTGCAAAAGAAGTTGCCAAGATGGCAGATGAGCTTGAAGGCGATGAAAAGACAGGTGCAAGGATTATTCTGAAAGCACTGGAGGCTCCTCTGTATCAGATTGCTGCAAATGCAGGTCTTGAAGGTGCGGTTATTGTAAATAAAGTAAGAGAGTCAGAACCGGGAATCGGATTTGATGCTTACAAAGAGGAGTATGTAGATATGGTAGAGAATGGTATTCTTGATCCTGCTAAGGTTACAAGAAGCGCTCTTCAGAATGCTACAAGCGTTGCATCTACACTGCTTACAACAGAGTCTGTAGTATCCACGATTAAAGAGCCGCAGCCGGCTGCACCGGCAGGCGGCGCTGGCGGAATGGGAATGATGTAATTTCGGATTTCCCGGATTGAATGCCGAATATAATGTCCGAAAATGGACGGAGATGAGGCATGGAAATACTTCTTCGAGATGACCGGTATGTGCTTCAGGCTCCGCTCCATAATTCGGGAAAAACTAAAGGATCAGAAAGATGATTAAAACCAAAGCCTGAAAATGAAGAACTCGGCTTCGCCTCAAACACTTCATTTTCAGACTTAACATCATCTTTC
>DWYB01000090.1 GCA_019118885.1 Candidatus Mediterraneibacter surreyensis
TGTGTTCAGAAGGATGACATGGCTCAGATCTATCCGGCAGTGAAAGAATGTGATGTGGTAATTCTTGCCACACCGCTCTATTACTGGAATATGAGCGGTCAGATCCGGACAGCGATCGACCGTCTGTTTGCGCTGGAGGAGGGTGACGGCAATCTCTTAAGAGGACACGACAGGTCTTCCGCGCTTCTGATGGCGGCAGAAGGAAACGGATTTGACGACGTCCTTCTCTACTATGACCACTTGATGGAGCAGTTGAAATGGAAGAATCTGGGCCATGTCCTTGCCGGAGGCAACGGAGATGTAGGTGATATCGAAGGAAAACCGGAACTGAAAGAAGCTTATGAGCTGGGAAGAGCGATTAATTAGTTCTGAGCAAGATGGTAAAAACGATATGTTTGGTAATTTAAGATTGAAAAATCCGACAGAGCGGTCTGTGTACTGTCGGATTTTTCTGTATGTAATATTTCTTTTTATATAAACAGCTCGTTTTCTTTTCTCTCTGAACAGGCCTTTTTCAGTGCCAGTCCTACGGCTTTTACCATAGCTCCGTTTACCTTGCGTGCTGACTGCGGACATTTTACTACGCAGCGCATACAGGAAATACACTTTTTGCTGTCGGTATCTTTCGGGTTTTCTCTGCTGATCGCCTGAACAGGACAGCTCTGTGCGCAGAGACCGCATCCGGTGCAGTTGTGATCTGCCTTGGGAACCAGACCGCCGCCTCCTGCCTTTTTATACGGGTGGTTCCCCGGTATCCTGGGCGCGGAGAGATCAGCCGGATTTCCGTTGATCTTTTCAATTATTTTCTCTGCAAAGCTGTGGAGCACCTCTGCATCTGCCGCATCAGGTCTTCCTGCCGCGTACTGGTGTGCGATGGAATGCTCTGCAATGGCGGCAATGCCCGCGATGACTCTGAATCCGCTCTTTTCGGCAGAATCGTTCAGTTCAATGAGAGTGTCTTCATATGCGCGGTTGCCGTATACACAGACAAGGATACCCATTGCCTGATTCCCTTTGATCTCTTCCAGTCTCTGGATCGCGGGAGCCGGTACCCGTCCGCCGAAAGAAGGAACGGCGATCACGGCGACGTCGTCTTTTTCGAGGCTGACTGCGCTGAAATCAGTTTCCGGGTCTGACAGATCCACTTTCCTGACGGGAGTATCCCATGCTGAAGTTATCATATCAGCTGCTTTCTGTGTGCCGCCTGTGGGGCTGAAAACTATCTGTACTATATTCATATCCATGCCTCCTGTAAAATTTAGATTTACAACAATAATTATAGTCACCCGATCAGGCAGTGTCAATGTTTACATCACATAAAATTGGGGATATAATGATGAAAGGCTGAGGCTTATATGCCTGACGCTGATAAAGAAAACGAGGAATGAATTAGAATTATGCATATCAGTACAAAATGTTCGGTGGCGCTTCACTGCCTTATATTTATATATGAGTATGGGGAAAAGACGAGGGTTACCAGCGACCTGTTATCGAAGTCCACAGGGATTAATGCGGCTACGATCAGGAATATTTTTCGTGCTTTAAAGAAAGAAGATATTATAACGGTAAAAGCCGGTACGGGAGGGGCGGAGCTTAACTGTCCTCCGGACGAGATCAGTCTATACCGTGTATGCAGAACTCTGGAACCCGAGTTCCTTTCCAAACTGATTGGAGTTCACCGGTCTCCGTCCTTATTGTGCCCGGTTGGGAAGAATATTCATCATGTTCTGGATTGTTCTTATCAGAAGATAAGAAATGATCTGAAAGAGAGTCTGGAGAAAATAACGCTTGCTGATATTATTTCTGATTATGAAAGTAATTTTTGAAAACGGACCATATGATGAAAGTCAAAGTGTACGGCGCTTGTACAGACAGGAGGTCTCTATATGAAAAGTACATCATCCAGTGAAAAATGCAGCAGAGAGAATGTTTTAAAATATGCTCTTAAGCGGTACGGAACAAAGCCGGAATATCCGTGGCGGACTTCACCTGACAATCTGGTGCTGCGCCATGGAGACAACCGGAAGTGGTACGGGCTGATGATGACTGTAAAGAGGGAAAATCTGGGCATTTCCGGAAAGGGATACATAGATATCCTGGATATTAAATGTGACCCGGAGATATCAGGATTTCTGGTGGCGGAAAGGGGAATCCTGCCTGGCTATCATA
The DNA here is from genome assembly GCA_019118885.1 of Candidatus Mediterraneibacter surreyensis. GTDB lineage: Bacteria > Bacillota > Clostridia > Lachnospirales > Lachnospiraceae > Mediterraneibacter > Mediterraneibacter surreyensis. Next base: position 2,170 of record DWYB01000090.1, read on the forward strand.
TGCATAAAGGGAACTGGATTACCGTCCTTCTGGACGGCTCTGTGGAGATGGAACAGGTCTGTTCTCTGCTGGATCAGAGCTTTCGGCTTACAGCCAGTAAAAAGACACTGGCAAAGATGTGTCTCGATGAGAAAAAGGAGTGGCTCATTCCGGCAAATCCGAAATACTTTGATCTTGAAGAAGCCTTTGCACAGAGTGATACGATCAGCTGGAAACAGAGCAGCAATATCAGTGCGGGAGACATCATTTACATTTATATGGCAGCTCCTGTTTCTGCAATCCTGTATAAATGTGAGGCAGTGGAGGTGGACATTCCCTATGATTACGATGACGGAAATGTCCATATGAACCGCATTATGAATATTCGTCTGCTTCACCGGTTTAACAGGGAGCAGATGACTCGAGAGAGACTGAAAGAGTATGGAGTGTACGCGGTCCGTGGCCCCAGGAGTGTCCCTCCGGCTCTCCGGGAGGAACTGGAAGTTATGAAATGCTGAACCATGTACGGGAGGTGCGGATGATTATCTGAAGCTTTTTATCGGGAGGATCATTCCGGAGGCGGAAAAAGAGATAAAGGGATCAGCACATTTTTTGAATTAAATCCAGGAAATCATTATAAAGATGCAGAGAAGCGGACTGCGGCAGGAATCCGCCGGCTGCTTGATGAAGCGGGTGAATAAAGCCTTCAATTTTCCTTTTTGTTCCTTCCCCGGCGAGGCGTCAGCTTTCGGAACTCATCACCAGCACATCACCCTGCTGGATCAGTGTATCGCCTCTGGGGATTACAGTATTTCCGTCTTCACGACGGATCAGTACGATCAGGGAATTGTCCGGGCCGTCAAGCTCTTTTACCCGTTTCCCGATACGCTTATCGTTTGGCTCGATTTTTGTTTCGTCCAGTACAGTATCCGCATCACCCTGATAGCTTTCCCCGCTGAGGACAAGTACGTCTCCCTCTTGTAAAAGCACGTCTCCCCGGGGAATGATCGTCTCATCTCCGCGTTCGATCAGAACGGCGAGTACATCCCCCATGTTCAGCTCACAGAGTCTTTTCCCGATATACCGGTGGCCGGGTTTCAGGCGTATCTGAATGAGCTGTATGTCCTGTTCGTCCTGATAATCACTGAAGGTCTTCATAACGTTCTGGCTGTCGTCTACCATATCCAGCTTTTCTGCCACAACCGGCAGAAGAAGTCCCTGAAATGCTACGGAGATGACGGCGACACAGAAAACAATATTGTATACATTGTATCCGCTGTATCCCGGACTGACTACGGCGATAATGGCAAACACGGCGGATGCGGCGCCTCTAAGCCCCGCGAATGCGGTCAGCGCCTGCTGGCGCCACGAGGCACGGAACGGCGTCATCAGGAAGAATACTGCCGCTGGCCTTGCGATAAAAGTCAGTCCAAGGAAGATGATAAAAGCTGTTCCGAGTATCGGCAGGAGCATGGAGGGAAAGACAAGAAGCCCCAGCAGGAAAAAGATAAGTATCTGTGCCAGCCGGTCGATACTGTCAAAGAACTGGATCAGCGGAATCTTTGTCTTGTAGCGGGCGTTTCCAACGATAAATCCGAAAAGATATACACTCAGATAACCGTTCCCTCCCGCGAGAACAGGGGCGGCATAGGAGAACATGACAAAAGCGATCATAAGAATCGTGCTGATTCCGCCTGTTTCAAGTTCGGTTTTTTTCAGCAGCTTTACAGCAATCCAGCCAAGACCGCCTCCAAAAAGAATGCCAAAGCCGATTTCTTCAGCCACGAGAAGCAGGATATTTTCATCGCCGCCGGCCATCCAGTCCAGGATGATAATAGTCAGCATATAAGCAAAAGGATCATTACTTCCGCTCTCTACTTCCAGAAGAGAAGCAGTTCCTTCTTTCAGATTCAGCTTTTTAGAGCGGAGGATTGAAAAGACGGAAGCAGCGTCAGTGGAGCTTAAGACAGCGCCGACAAGAAGGCTTTCCTGAAGACCCATGCCTATTACATAATGACAAAACATGCCGGTGACGCCGGCGGTAATGAGAACTCCTCCGGTGGCGAGAAGGACAGACTGCGGGAGAATCGGACGGGCTTCTTTAAATGAGGTGCCGAATCCGCCGTAGAACATGATAAAGATCAATGCAGTACAGCAGATTGTCTCAGCCATTTTATAATTATCGAATGGTATTTTTACGATTCCTTCGCTTCCGAACAGCATTCCGAGAGCGATGAAAATGAGAACTGCGGGGATACCAAAACGTTTCAGAAAACGGTTTGTAAGAATACACAAAACGATTACTGATGAACATAATAAAAGACCTAACACCATACCTGTCTACCTCCCGTAAAATAAAAAAGAGAATGGACGCGCTGACTGCGGGCCCATTCCCTAAGATTTTTAATTTATATTTAAAAGTATAACATGTTATGATCTAAAATTTCAAGGACAGACTTCGGAACCTTCGGAAGAATCAGTTTCATAAAGCTTCCCGACCGACAGCCCCGCACCTTCCAGCCCATGCAGGATCAGCCGTGTGGCAAGAGGAACCATCTCTTCAATGGGAATCCGCTGTCCATCGACCTCCCACTGGCGGTATACCACACCGAGGCAGACCGAAAAATACGTGATGATCAGGTTACTTTCAAATCGGTTATATTCCGGAAAACTGTCATATTTTGCAAAAAAGTGTTCACGGATCAGGTCGGAAGGCGTTTTTGCATCGGGAATATTGGCTTTGACGGATAGAATCTTTTTGTCGACGGGATCGAGAGCCGACATAAACTGAAAGCTGTGCTGGATGATCGTCTCTACGTCGTCCGGAAAGGCTGTCTCGGAAATCATCCGCAGAGTGGGCTCCATAAGTTTGAACTGAAGTGAGGTGAGCAGATGATCCAGAGAAGGGTAGTGCAGGTAAAATGTTTTTCGGTTGATCTGGGCTCTCTCCGTAAGTTCTTTGATCGAAATTTTGGAATATTCGGTTTCCGCTATCATTTCGCGAAATGTTTTCTGTATCAGATTTTCATTTTTTATAAAGCGCAGATCCTGCTTCGGCGATCGGTTCATTTTCTCTCCTTTAAATCCTCCCTTTGTTTTCTGCAGATGATAAAATAATACACATATTTTATAAAATGTGTATTAAACCACATGGAAGAACATATGCCCATTGTAGCAAAAACGTATTTTTATTATTATAATACCATAGGAAAAAACAATCAACGGGTGAATATTAATACACCTGTGTGAAATAACTGAGATAACTAATGGGAGGCATGAAGATGAAATTTCGTTATATAACAATTGAAAGGGAATACGGAAGCGGAGGAACCAATATTGCCAGAAAACTGTCTGAGGTTACCGGCGTGCCGTGTTACGGACAGGAGATTCTGGAGGCTGTTGCGAAAAAACAGGGGATTCCGGTAGAAAGAATCAATCGGTATGAGGAGAAGGCCACCGGAAGTCTGATCTACGCTATGTTTGTTATGAGCCGTGTACAGGCCGGTGATCCCAATATGCTGACAACCGAGGGCAAAGTATTCCTTGATGAACAGCTTGAGATCCGCCGCCTGGCAATGGAAGGGCCGGCAATCTTCCTGGGACACTGCGCCTGCGATGCATTGAAAGACCAGAAGGGTGTTGTAAAGGTGTTCATTCACTCCGAGAACGAGGAAGAGATAAAGAAACGGATTACAAAAGACTACGGGATTGCTCCGGAGGAAGCGGAGTCAACCCGCAGATTTTACAATAAGAAGAGAGCCGGATATTTCCGTGCCAATACGGGACATGACTGGAAAGATCTGAAAAATTATGATGTAGTACTCGATTCGGCAAAACTGGGAATCGAGGGATGTGTAAATATATTGAAAGGTATTTTTGAATAAATATGGCGCCTGGGCAAATACACCGTTTCGGCGGCGGTTACGCCCAGTCGAAGTGCTCCGTTCCCGCGCCAATCTCGATAGTTTCTGACGCCGCGAAAATTTCCATAGTGTGCCATAATACTCTCTTAAAATCCATCATATTACGAACTCCATTCATTTTGTTTTGTTCAATACAGAATATGATATCATTGACAGATAATCTTACATATATAATAATTAGGCAAAAGGTTTTTGACAGACTATATCTTGATACCGGAAGTGGAGGGTAAAAGAAATGTCCGAAAACACACTTATGGAACAAAAGATAATAAAGTTATATAAAAAGTGGAAAGGAGAACGGATAAAAAGTTCTCTATTCGCAGTTGTTTATTACTTTTTGATGATGATAATTGTGAGTATCTTTTTCGGTAATCCTTTTTCTCATAGAGAATATCTTCTGTTTTTTGAAATATGGGAGCCCGGTTGGTTAAGTACGCGCCCTTATCTGCTTGTGCTGTGTGGAGCCGTTGCGATTTTCCTCGCACTGTTAACAGTCAGCCTTAAAATGCTGAAAAGTTTCAAGGAATTTGACGATATTCTGCAGCAGCAATGTGATCCGAAACAGTATCTTGCAGTTACAGGTTATGGTGTATCATATGGAAAAGAGCTTCGGCTTAGAGGGTATCAAAGGACTGTATTCCTGATGATGCAGCAGAGATATGCATTAGCCTTGATGGTAAATGCACAATTAGAAGAAAGCAGAAGGTTTCTGAATGAAGAGTGGATCGGAAAGAAGAAAGCCGGAATTTATAAAAATACTGTATTCAATCTGGATCTTGTAGAAGCATACCGGCAGTATGATGCAGAGAGATATAACGAACTATATAACCGGGCCGGCAGGGCATTTAAGAAGAACAGGCTTTTTGGCGTACATAAGCTGCTTCTTGAGCATCAGTATGAACAGGCCGTAGATGTTCTGGAGAATTATAAGGTGAAGACTGTTTATAATAATGTGATCAGATTCCAGCTGCTTGGTCAGTGCTATGATATTCTCGGAGACCGGAAAAAAGCGGAAGAATGTATGCAGTATGTGCTCAAATACGGAAATACAATGCCTGCCAGGGTGGAGGCAGAGGAGTGGTTCCAAAGCGACTAAACAGCATGACTAAAAAATGATCTGACTCAACCACCGGTAGGGTTACTTTTGGCGCTTTAGAATGTATATTAGAGGCAGGAAGAAAAATGAACTTCCTGCCTTTTAAGTTGTAACAGTTCAGCCCGCGCCATTCCTGAAGGCTGAATTGCCGCTATACATCATCACACAGGAGGAGATTACATGGATCAGCAGAAGATCGGCGCTTTCATTGCCCGCAGAAGAAAAGAACTGAATCTTACACAGAAGGAACTGGCAGATAAACTCGGCATCACGGACCGGGCCGTATCGAAGTGGGAGAATGGACGGTGTATGCCGGATCTTTCCCTGCTCCAGCCGCTTAGCAGAATTCTCAGGATAGGTGTCAACGACCTGCTCAGCGGAGAGATCATACCAGAGGAGAAGGTCAGGGAAAAAAGCGAGCGTAACATTGTGAATGTGGCGGATATGGCCCAGCTTACATATCTTGGAAGTATTCGGACAGGGATGGCGGGCCTTTTGTCGCTTTTTGTTCTCCTGCTCATATACTGCGGTGTAAAAGGGCTGGAGGCGACTGGGCTTATGGCGCTTATATGTACCTTTAACGGATTTTTCTACTGTTCCAGATACCGCACGATGAGAAGCCAGCAATTACTAGCATTTGGCATTGTGTGGATATTGACGGCGGCGATCAACCTTATTGCATTTTTTATACGGACGTGGTAACATTACTCTCGGACAATCGAATCAAAGATCACACGAAAGAAGTTTTACCGGGCGGGGAGCGCCGTCCCGGGTTTTGCGCGATACGACTGTACGCGATACAAAAACAACATGCGAGGGAATCCGTGTTCCGGAGTGAGAGGATGCCAGTAAGCATCGACCGTTATGTATACAGGAGGGAAAGACATGAAACATGTCAACGTAAGGAAACTTGCCCTCGCAGGGATACTGGTAGCGGTTGGTATCGTATGTTCACCGCTGTCAATTCCGGTGGGAGCATCTAAATGCGCTCCGGTCCAGCACTTTATCAATATTCTCGGGGGAGTGTTCTTGGGACCAGGCTATGCGGTGGGTATGGCGTTTGTGACCAGCCTTTTAAGAAATCTGATGGGAACCGGCACACTGCTTGCATTCCCGGGTTCTATGTGCGGAGCATTTCTGTGCGGCATGCTGTATAAGTACGGAAAACATCTTCCGTTTGCCTATGCAGGAGAGCTGTTCGGAACATCAGTTATCGGCGGGCTTTTAAGCTATCCGATCGCAACACTGATCATGGGAAGTGAGAGCGCAGTATTTGGGTTTGTCATTCCGTTCTTCGTTTCAAGTTGCGGAGGCACCATCATAGCGGCGGTGCTCGTAACTGCGATGAAGAAGATGAAAGTGTTTGATATTTATCTGGGAAATCTGGATGCAGAAACTCAGAAAATAAAGCACTGACGCAACATATTTGCAGAAAGGAACAACAGTTCAGCCCGCGCCATTCGCAAAGACGCACTACCGTGCTTACTGCGGCGATGCCGCTTCTTTGCTCATTGACTGGCGCTCGACTCATCAGGAACGGGCCGGACTGATCCTTATGCAAGCATAAATCAGTCCAGCCATTCCTGATGGCTGAACTGTTAAAACAAGATTGTCTGAAACACATTTGAAAAAACGGGGAGCTTGCGTATCAAGCAGGCTGAGAGGAAGATGAATCGCTTCGACCCGCCACCTGATTTGGGTAATGCCAACGTAGGGAACATAGATAAACTACTGATGCGGGCAAACCCTCTTGCAGGGCTTCCCGTTTTTTTGTGCGATAAGCCCGGCAAGCGGCTGCCGTGCTTGCACGAGCAGACATTTGCCGGGCAACGGACAGCGAACAGCGAAGCTGAGAGCTGGCAAGAGGCAAGCGGCTGCCGTGCTTGCACGAGCAGACATTTGCCGGGCAACGGACAGCGAGCAGCGAAGCTGAGAGCTGTGCGGTATCGCGGGCGGATAGGGGAACCCCTATCCGGTTATTCTTTGGAACATCCAAATGAAAGGTGGAAATACGATGAGAGAATATCTGGAAAATGTAAGAAATACAGTACCGCTGGTACATAATATTACAAACTACGTAACCGTAAATGATGTGGCGAATGTGCTTCTGGCCTGCGGCGGAAGTCCGATCATGTCCGACGAGGCGGAGGATGTGGAGGATATCACGTCTGTCTGCGGCGGTCTTAATATCAACATCGGCACCCTTCACAAGACAAGCATTGAAGGAATGTTCCGCGCGGGAAAGAAAGCGAATGAACTTGGGCATCCCGTACTGCTTGATCCGGTGGGCGCCGGAGCCAGTGCGCTGCGCACGAATACAGCGCTGGGGCTGATGAAAGAATTGAAATTAGCCGTGATCCGCGGAAACATATCCGAGATCAAGACACTTGCCCTTGGAAGCGGCACTACAAAGGGCGTTGATGCGGATGTGGCGGATGCAGTGACCGAGGAAAGTCTGGATGAGGCAGTGGCATTTGTGAAAAAGTTTGCGGAAGAGACAGGAACGATCATTGCCGTGACCGGAGCCATTGATCTTGTATCTGATGGCAGGAAATGCTATGTGATCCGCAACGGAAGACCGGAGATGGGAAAGATCACCGGAACCGGATGCCAGCTCTCCGGAATGATGACCGCCTATGTGACGGCAAATCCGGACCATCCGCTGGAGGCAGCAGCGGCGGCTGTCTGTGTCATGGGACTTGCGGGCGAGATTGGCTGGAGCCGGATGCAGGAGGGAGACGGGAACGCTACATACCGTAACCGGATCATTGACGCCATCTACAACATGACGGGCGAAGAGCTCGAGAAAGGGGCAAAATATGAGATCAGATAATGAGGGAAACTGCAGGAAAGAGGAGCTGCTCCTCTATGCAGTCACAGACCGCAGCTGGCTGAACGGGGAGACTCTTTACGCTCAGGTGGAGAAAGCGTTAAAAGGCGGCGTGACTTTTGTCCAGCTCAGGGAGAAAAGCCTGGATGAGGCGGCATTTCTCGAAGAGGCGAAAGAGATCCAGAAGCTTTGTGCACAGTACCATGTACCGTTTGTAATCAACGACAATGTAGAGATTGCCGCGCAGATAAACGCAGACGGCGTCCACGTTGGGCAGAGCGATATGGAAGCGGGAGATGTGCGCAGGAAGCTGGGCCCGGACAAGATCATCGGCGTGTCTGCCCAGACTGTAGAGCAGGCGTTAAAAGCGCAGGAACACGGGGCAGATTATCTTGGCGTGGGAGCGGTATTTCCTACAGGTTCAAAGGCTGATGCAGTGGAAGTAAGCCATGAGACAGTAAAAGCCATCTGCGAAGCCGTAGATATACCGGTTATCGCCATCGGAGGCATCACTGCCGATAATGTGGCAGAACTTTCCGGCACAGGCATCTGTGGTATTGCCGTGATCAGCGCCATCTTTGCGCAGAAAGATATCAAGGAAGCAGCGCAGCATCTGAAAAGACGTACAGAAGAGATGCTGAAAGCACAGCAGTGAAGTAAAATTCAGTAAACTGACTGTAAAAAGGAGGATTCGATAAGATGATCCGTGGAGTGATATTCGACGTGGACGGAGTATTGTTAAATTCCATGCCTGTCTGGGAAAACTTAGGAGAACTCTATCTGAACAGACTGGGAATCGAGGCGGAGAAAGGCCTCGGGGATACATTGTTTACCATGAGCCTTGAGGAGGGAGCTGCCTATCTGATTTCCCATTATCATCTTGATAAGACACCGGAGGAGATCATAAAGGGGCTGAACCGGGAGGTACAGGACTTCTATGAAAACCGGGTTCCGCTGAAAGAGGGAGCCCGGCAGTATCTTCAGGAATTCCGGGAGAGGCAGATTCCCATGGTAATTGCTACGTCCGGTGACAGGAAGAACGCGGAAGCCGCCCTCAAAAGGCTGAAAGTCTTTTCGTATTTTCAGGGTATTTTTACCTGCTCCGAGATCGGAAGCAGCAAGAGCCAGCCGGATATCTATTACGCCGCGGCACTGCAGATCGATACGGAACCTTCTGAGACATGGGTATTTGAAGATGCGCTTCACGCACTTCAGACTGCGAAAAGGGCGGGATTTAAGACTGTGGGAGTTTACGACAAGGCAAGCGACCGGGATCTTGCCCATATCTGGAACACGGCGGATATCTATCTGTCCGAGTTTAAAGATTTTAATATATTCTGGAAAAGAGCGTCCGTATAACAGCGGGCACTTTTCAGCGGCAGGCCGGGGGCACCACTTTCTGCCGCTATATAAAATTAATGCTGAGTGCATATCCGGAAAATGACGGCAGCCTTATATGGAAGACAGGGATACGCATAACACGAAAGAGGAAAGGAAGTATGAAAAATGAGAACAGCATTAACAATCGCTGGCAGTGACTCCAGCGGAGGCGCCGGAATTCAGGCAGATATCAAGACAATGACCGCGAATGGCGTGTTTGCCATGAGTGCGATCACTGCACTGACTGCACAGAATACGACCGGCGTAGCAGGAATCATGGAGGTATCTCCTGAATTTCTAAAAGAGCAGATTGACTGTATCTTTACGGATATCCGTCCGGATGCGGTCAAGATCGGAATGGTATCATCAGCAGAGCTGATCACTGCCATTGCAGAGAAACTTACGGAATATCACGCAGGGAATATTGTGGTCGATCCGGTTATGGTAGCCACAAGCGGGGCAAAACTGATCAGCGATGACGCGATAGATACCCTGAAAGAAAGACTGCTCCCCATGGCGGATGTTCTGACACCCAACATTCCGGAGGCAGAAGTACTCTCAGGTATGGAAATCAGAACTGAGGAAGATATGATAAAAGCCGCAGAGAAGATCAGTGAGAACTATCACTGTGCTGTTCTCTTAAAAGGCGGACACCAGTTGAATGACGCCAATGATCTGCTCTATAGAAATGGAAGTTACCGCTGGTTCTACGGAAAGCGCATTGACAATCCGAATACTCACGGAACAGGATGCACGCTGTCCAGCGCTATTGCGTCTAATCTGGCGAAAGGGTTTGACATGGATATATCCGTAGAGAGGGCGAAAGCATATATTTCCGGTGCGCTGGGAGCTATGCTGGACCTGGGAAAGGGCAGCGGTCCGATGAACCATGCTTTTGACATTACGGGAGAATATGTAAAGACTCCGAAAGATACAGCTAAAGAAACACCGGAAAGTACAGTGACAGAAACAGATATGCCTTCTGCCGGAAAGGAGACGGTCTAATATGGAAACAAAACGTACTTCAGTATATGAAAACGGTCTGATCTGGTTTGGCGCCGGTGTATCCATTGCCGAGATCCTGACCGGAACCTACCTTGCTCCGCTTGGATTCCAGAGAGGTCTTACAGCGGTCATCATCGGACACATTATCGGATGCTGTATGATGTTCTTTGCAGGTCTGATCGGCGCGAGAATGAGAAAGAGCGCCATGGAGACAGTGAAAATGAGCTTTGGACGCAAAGGCGGGCTGCTCTTTGCCGTACTCAATGTCCTCCAGCTTGTCGGATGGACAGCCATCATGATCTATGACGGAGCCCTTGCCGCAGACGGTATCTTCCACACCGGGGCATGGGTGTGGTGCATCGTGATCGGAGCGCTGATCGTCCTCTGGATCGCTGTCGGAGTGACCAATCTTGGCAAGATCAATACGATTGCCATGGCAGCGCTCTTTATCCTGACCATTCTGCTGTGCAGAGTCATATTCTTCGGCGGTTCGGACGCGGGCGCGGATCTGAGCAGTGATGCTATGAGCTTCGGCGCGGCGGTGGAACTGTCCGTGGCAATGCCGCTCTCCTGGCTGCCGGTTATCAGCGATTATACAAGAGAGGCGGAGAAACCGGTGAAGGCCACTGCGGCAAGTGTGATCGTCTACGGTCTGGTGAGTTGCTGGATGTATGTGATCGGTATGGGAGCCGCCATCTACACCGGTGAGACAGACATTGCTATAATCATGGCGAAGGCGGGGCTCGGTATTGCGGCGCTCCTGATCGTGATCTTCTCTACTGTTACGACTACGTTCCTTGACGCATATTCAGCAGGTGTGTCATCCGAGTCCATATTTGCGAAACTGAAAGGAAATCATGTGGGCATCGTGGTGACAGTCATCGGCACGATCGCGGCGATTATTTTCCCGATGGATGATATTACAGATTTCCTATACCTTATCGGTTCTGTGTTCGCTCCAATGATCGCGGTACAGATCGCGGATGTGTTCATCCTGAGGAAAGAGAAGAAGCTGACAGACTTCGATTGGAAGAATCTGGTGATCTGGCTGATCGGATTTATCGTCTACAGGTGGTTCATGACGATCGATATACCGGTGGGAAATACACTGCCCGATATGGCGGTGGTAATTGTGATCTGCCTGATTGTGGAAGGTGTATCTACAAAGGTGTCCGGCAGGAATGATAAAAAGAACCAAGGATCGATAAAACGTTAAAACCTCGCAAATACGCGGATGCAACCGCAGGTTTACATAAATTTCTTCAAATGCAACACGAACGCGCTTGTGTTTACACTGCGCATTTCCTATAATCAGGTCAGGATGAAGGCTATCTTCTATCCAGACCGGTCTTATACAAAATTGATACAGGATCATCCGGACAGCCGCTGAAAGGTTTACGGTCAGGATTGTGACGGGCATCGGTATCATCCTGGTAGGGCTTGTATTTGCAACTGTCTCGGAGGGATTCCCGGTTCCGCAGGGGTATACGGCAATGCTGTATGAGTGGAGTTTCCTTGCGTTTGCGACTGCCGGTGTGTCTGTGCTTGTCTATGCAGGACTTCAGAAAAGCAAGTATAACATTGAGGAATATAATAAGGAAAATGCTTTGGAGCGTGGTTATGAGGACTATGCTGCACGGAAGACAGAAGAGATCCTGATCAAAGGGAGAGATGCAGACAGAGGAAACCAGTTGATCGGAGTAGTGAATGCGTGCATTATGATTTTTACAACTATTATTTTTCTGATCTGCGGACTCGGATTTAATCTGTGGGAAAAGTGCTGGATCGCCTATCCAGTGGGAGCTCTCCTTTGTGGGATCGTTTCGATTATATTGAATTTCATATATAATCGAAAATAGCGCCTATATCCATACAGATGCGGTGAATCAGGGCAGACCGCTGCCGGCGTCGTTATCTTGCTCTGGCAGAAACGGCAGCGACGGCGTTTCCCGGATAAACTGCTTTGGAGTCATGCCATACTTTTTCTTGAATTCCCGGTAGAAATACGACAGGTTGGAAAAACCGCATGACATGGAGACGTCAAGCACCGACTGGCCGCCCTGCGCTAAGCGCGAGGCGGCTTTTTCCAATCTTAGATTCTTGATGTATTCCAGGCATGATACACCGATATATTTCTTAAAAAAGCGCATAAAATGATACTCACTGAAAAAACATAGTCTGGCGAGCTGCGGGATCGTCAGCTCCTCTGCATAGTGTTCCCCGATATATTCCAGGACCATTTTGAGTTTGGCGGTATGTTCGTCTTCAAGCTGGGGCCGGATATTCTCGGTCTGCCGGTAAGGCAGCAGGAGCGCTACAGCATAGAGAAGCAGCGCTTTGAGCATCATTTCGTAGCCGGGGCGCTTATCACTATATGCCTGTTCCATTTCACGAAAGATCTCCAGGAGTTTAGAATGAGCCGGGTGATCTTTTTTTATGATATAAGGAAGCACCAGTGTGTGCCGGCTGATCGGATGAAGATATTTTACAGTACATATATCAGCAGAATCCGCATTGAGATAATCCATGTGAAAAACATAAGTCGTGGATGTCATTTCCGTTCCCGGGGCAGCATTGATAGAGTGGAGCTCTGCAGGAGGGATAAACAGAAGATCCCCCTCCTGTGCTTCATAAGTTTCCAGATGGATGTGATATATACAGGTTCCCCTGGTGATCAGAGTAAGTTCCGCTTCCTCATGCCAGTGGGCAGTGACTGTGGGATAAAGATCTGAAAGCATTGTAAGATACCGCTTCAACGGAAACATCTTTTCTCCATGCTGAGTCTGTTCTTTCTGCGCCGGTGACAGATCAAAAGCCGATTTCATAAAACCACCCTCCTAAAAAGCAGAATTGTGTTATTAATTCAAATAATTGTGCAAGAATTCTTTTCTCTTTAAGCCTATAATAACAGCATCATACAAGAAAGGCAATATCCAGTAAAGAGAGGAGCGTACTTCTATGAAAAAGAAATGGTGGCATGACAAAGTGGCATATCAGATTTACCCAAAGAGTTTTTTCGATACGAACGGAGACGGAATCGGAGATCTCAGGGGAATTATCTCGAAGTTAGATTATCTTAAAGATCTGGGGATTGACATTATCTGGCTTTCTCCGATCTATCAGTCTCCGTTTGTAGATCAGGGATATGATATTTCCGACTATTACAAGATTGCGGAAGAATTCGGCACGATGGAGGAGTTCGATGAGCTGCTCGCCGAGACAAAGAAGCGGGGAATGTATGTCCTGATGGATCTGGTTGTAAACCACTGCTCCGACAAGCATGAATGGTTCCGGAAGGCATTAAAAGATCCGTACGGAAAATACGCGGGATATTTTCATTTCGTAAAAGGAAAAGACGGCAAGGAACCCAGCAATTACCGCTCTTACTTCGGTGGAAGCGCATGGGAACCGGTGCCGGGAACCGATCTGTACTATCTCCATATGTTCGCGAAAGAGCAGCCGGATCTCAACTGGGAGAATCCGGAACTGAGGCAGGAGATCTATAAGATGATCAACTGGTGGCTGGATAAAGGGCTGGCAGGATTCCGCATTGACGCGATCATCAACATCAAGAAAGATCTGAGCTTTCCGTCCTATGAGCCGGACGGACCGGACGGCCTGGCCTCCTGTGTGAAGATGGTAGAGGAAGTACAGGGCGTCGGAGAGTATTTTGAAGACATAAAGAAAAATACATTTGAGAAATACGATGCATTTACTGTGGCGGAAGTCTTTAATATGAAAGACGATGAGCTTGCAGAGTTTATCGGAGACGACGGACATTTCTCAACAATGTTTGACTTCAGCGCACATATGCTTGCCCAGGGAGAGAGCGGCTGGTATAACAGCAGAAAGCCGTCGTTTAAAGAGTGGCGTGACACGATCTTTGCTTCCCAGCAGAGGATGCAGGGAGTCGGATTCCCGGCAAATATTATAGAGAATCATGATGAACCGAGAGGAGCGAGCCGTTTTCTTCCCGAATACGCGCAGAATGAGAAAGGCAAGAAAATGCTTGCCACAACATCCATATTACTGTATGGAATTCCTTTCATCTATCAGGGACAGGAGATCGGTATGACCAACTGCCGGAGAAATGATATCTCAGAGTATGACGATATCAGCACGAAGGATCAGTACCGGGAGGCCCTGGCAGCAGGATGCAGCCGAAATCAGGCGCTGGAGTGCTGTTATGAGAACAGCCGGGATAATGCAAGGACTCCGATGCAGTGGAGCGCCGGAGAGGGAGCTGGTTTTACAGATGGAACGCCATGGCTTGCTCTCAATCCGAACTATACACAGATTAATGTAGAGGAGCAGGAGAAACGCCCGGATTCTGTATTAACCTATTATAAGAAACTCCTTGCGCTGAAGAAATCGCCGGAATACAGAGAGACATTTACATATGGAAAATTCGTTCCAGCATATGAGGAGCAGGAGGGGATCTTTGCTTATCACAGAATCTCAGAGGCCGATGCGTCTCAGGATATCCTTGTAGTGGCAAACTATGGAACAGAGCTGTGCAAATTGAAACTGGACGGGCAGGCCGGAAGAGTACTTCTGTCCAACGCGGGAAAAGAAGAGGAAGGAACTCGAGAGATCACAGAAGCGGGAACCATCACCCTCAACAGCTGTGAGACGGCAGTGATCCTGCTGCGGTAAGAACAGATCATAACAGTTACGGCCGTTTTGCCGGCTGAACCGTAAAAGAATAACTTGTTATTTCTCCGCACTTCTTATACAATAGTAGACAAATGCGAGTGGCGGAACAAAAGGAGCGGCTGCGTATGCGGCCGCTCCTTTTACGACGCTGACAATTCAAGGAATGGAGAGTAAAAAGTTATGGATGGTTCTATGTTTATCGGGACGTGGTGGGCTCTGATCCCGCCGCTTCTGGCGATTATTCTCGCCTTTGTAACAAAAGAAGTGTATAGTTCCCTGTTTCTAGGTGTGGCTGTGGGCGCCATGCTTTACAGCGGATTCCACCCGTGGGAGTCGTTTGTGAATTTCTTCGAGATCATGAAAGACAGCATGAATCTGAATATTCTGATCTTCGACGTATTGCTCGGCATGATCATCGTGCTGATGGCAAAGACCGGCGGATCGGCCGCCTACGGTAAATGGGCGGGCACCAAGATCAAATCGAAGAAGAGCGCGCTGCTGGCAACGACAGGCCTGGGAATCCTGATCTTTGTGGATGATTATTTCAACTGCCTTACAGTAGGTTCGGTCATGCGCCCGGTGACGGACCGCTATAAAGTGTCCAGAGCAAAGCTTGCGTATATCATTGACTCTACCGCAGCTCCGGTGTGCATTATCGCACCCATCTCAAGCTGGGCGGCGGCAGTCAATTCCTATGTGCCGGAAGATGCGGGGATTACCGGATTCCAGCTTTTCCTGCGGACGATCCCGTATAACCTGTATGCGATTCTTACACTGTTCATGGTAATTTTCATTACAGTGACGGCATTTGATTTCGGACTGATGAAAAAACATGAGGAAAATGCTGCAAAAGGCGATCTCTTTACAAGCGGCGCGGAGGAGTTTGAGCAGATATCCGAAGACGAGGTCAACCCGAACGGAAAGGTGATCGACCTTGTTCTTCCTGTGGCGGTTCTGATCGTATCCGCAATCGGAGCCATGATCTATACCGGATATCTTGGCGGAGCTACAGATGTGATCACAGCCTTTTCCGGATGCGACGCAGAGACAAGCCTGATCTTTGCGACAATGGTTACGATCTTCTTTATGCTTATCCTGTACCTGCCGAGAAAAGTGGTGACATTCAAGGGCTTTATGGACAGCCTTGCAGAGGGCTTCAAGCTGATGGTGCCGGCGGTGACCATCCTGATCTTTGCATGGTCACTGAAAGGTGTGGGAGACGCCCTCGGCCTTGCGGATTTTGTGGGGCATATCGTAGGAGACAATGCATCCGCCAGTATTTTTATTCCTGTTGTAATGTTTGCGGCTGCGGTATTCCTTTCATTTTCAACAGGAACGTCGTGGGGAACATTTGCGATCCTTGTGCCCATCGCGACGGCTATGTTCTCAGGCGGCGCAGATCTGGAGATGATGGTGATCTCCGTATCGGCAGTTCTTGCAGGAGCTGTGTGCGGCGACCATGTATCGCCGATCTCTGACACTACGGTTATGTCTTCTGCGGGAGCCCAGAGCAATCATATCAATCATGTATCCACGCAGATGCAGTATGCGGCGGTTGTGGCCGCGGTCTGCATTGTGGGATATTTGATCGCCGGAGTCATACACATCTGGTGGGTCGTTCTTGGCGTCAGTCTGATCCTTCTCACAGGAACACTCCTGGTGATCCGTAAAGTGAACGGGGCAAAACAGGACGGCAGGAAATGAATAAGACAGGAAAGAAAATTATTATACAAGCACCATATATCGATCAGAGCGGGCGATACCCTACCGGATGCGAGAGCGTTTCCGCAGTGATGCTGCTTCAGCATCTCGGGATTGATATTACTGTGGATGAATTTATTGAAACGTATCTTGAAAAGAAAGCTTTCGAGGAGAAAGACGGAATCCTGTTCGGCCCGGACCCGCGGAAATATTTCTGCGGGAGTCCGTATGACGAAGACGCATTCGGCTGTTATGCACCGGTAATCGTAAATGCCCTTGAAAAGGTGTTCTTGGACATGAAATCCGGGAAGCGCAGTACCAGGCGGGAGGAAGCGGCATACCGGGCGGTTGACGAGACCGGCACGCCGCTGGAGGAGCTTCTGACAAAGTATATAGACCACGGAATGCCCGTGATCTGCTGGGCGTGTATCGATATGCGGGAACCGGTCATCGGTCCGCAGTGGTATCTATTTGATACTGAGGCGGATCAGAGCCCGGGCGCGATCTTTACATGGATATCTAATGAACACTGTATGCTGCTGGTGGGATATGATGAAGAGAATTATTATTTTAATGACCCGCATAACGGGAACGGACTGACCGGATATCCTCGGGAAATCACAGAAAAATGCCACCGCGCGCAGTATATGCAGGCGGTGGGCGTTATTAATGCATTGTCTTCTTCGTAAGCAGTTCGTGCATAACAATCATAAGGATGAGCAGCGCCATCATGTAGACCGGGAAGAGTGTAATGCTGATATGGTTGGCAATCAGTCCGAATAAGGGCGGCATCAGGCAGGTGCCGACATAAGCGCTTGCCATCTGTACGCCGATGACTGCCTGAGACCGCGCCACACCGAAATGATCCGGTGTAGAGTGGATGATACACGGATAGACGGGTGCGCATCCAAGGCCGATCATGATCAGTCCGGCAAGGGAGAGGATGTCCGGACCGGGCAGAAGCATGACGACAATGCCGGCCGCAATGATTCCCTGCCCCAGACGGATCATCTGTACATCGTTCAGTTTCATTGTGATAAAGCCGCTGATCGCCCGGCCTACAGTGATGCCGATGAAGAACATACCTGCGAAGCGCGCGGCGGTTTCGGCAGGAATCCCTTTAAACAGATGGAGATAACTGCTGGCCCACAGGCTGGCGGTCTGTTCGATAGCGCAGTAGCAGAAGAAACAGAGCATGACCTCCTTTGCTCCGGGGATCCGTATGATCTCTGCAAGGGAGAGAGGTTTACTGCCTGCTTTTTCCGACGCATCGTCCGACTTCTGTACCTCGATCCTGTTCTTCTGTTTCGTCCAGAGCGGAAGACTGAAGATCAGGAATGCGGTCAGTACGATTTGAAGCACGCCGATATAGCGATAACCGGAATTCCATGTCTTTCCGCCGGAAAGAGCGAATCCCATGATGTAAGGTCCAAGTGTTGCACCTACGCCCCACATACAGTGCAGCCAGCTCATATGGTGGCTCTTATAGTGCAGCGCTACGTAGTTATTCAGCGCTGCGTCCACACTGCCTGCGCCCAGCCCGTAGGGGATGGCCCAGAGGCAAAGCATCCAGAACGAGTGAGTAAAAGAAAATCCCAAAAGGGCAACGGCCGTTATTGACACGCTGATGGCTGTGACTCTTCCCGTACCAAGTTTCCGCGTAAGCCGGTCGCTCTGCAGGCTGGATATGATCGTGCCCAGTGAAATGATCATGGATATGATCCCTGCGTAAGAGACGGGAACATTAAATTCCGTGTACATTGCAGGCCACGCGGAACCGAGCAGGGCGTCCGGAAGCCCGAGGCTGATAAAAGCAAGATATATGATCGCGAGTAATAAGTGTGTCATGTCCATTTCTCCTTTGATGTAATAAGCTGATAATATGATGTTGGGGGCAAAAGCCCCTAACTTCGATGCTCACGTGGGCTTAGACCTTTTGACCCTGGCATCTTAATATTATACCGGCATATATCCGGAATTGCTTGCAGTATTCTGCATGATTATTACACAATTGTGCCAGCCGAAGACTGACGCCGGCGGAGACTGACGCGCCGGAGAAGACAGAAAGATCCCCTCAGCCATATGGAACGGCTGAGGGGAAAGTTTTAAAAGCAGAATCGCAGATCAGTCTGCGTTTATATTTATAGCAGATTAATGCCATGGGCAAGCGCTTCTTCTGTCACATCGTCCGGCCACAGGGAAGACTGAACTTCACCAATGTGAGCTTTTCTCAGATAATACATACAGATACGTGACTGACCGATACCTCCGCCTACTGTGTAGGGGAGGTCTCCGTTGAGCAGAGATTTCTGGAACGGGAGTTCTGCCCGTTCTTCGCAGCCTGCAATCTTAAGCTGACTTTTAAGAGAATCCTCGTCCACACGGATACCCATGGAAGAAAGCTCCAGCCCCATGTCGAGTACAGGGTAGTAGACGATAATGTCGCCGTTAAGTTCCCAGTCGTCATAGTCCGGCGCGCGGCCGTCGTGTTTTTCACCTGAGGCAAGGATCTTACCGATCTGTGAGATAAATACGGCGCCCTTTTCCTTTGCAATCTTATTTTCTCTTTCTTTCGGAGTGCAGCCCGGATACATATCCTCCAGTTCCTGTGATGTGATAAAGAAGATATCGTCCGGCAGGAGCGGCTCGATGTAGTTATATCTTCTGGATATGTAATCCTCGGTGTCTTTCAGAGCACTGTATACTTTGCGCACTGTATACTGAAGCGTCTCCATGTTGCGCTCTTCTTTGGAGATGATCTTTTCCCAATCCCACTGGTCTACATAGAGAGAGTGGATATTGTCGGTATCCTCATCCCGGCGGATGGCGCTCATATCAGTGTATAGACCTTCCCCTGAGTGGAAACCGTATTTTTTCAACGCATAGCGTTTCCACTTCGCAAGGGAGTGAACGATCTCAGCTTCTGCGTCATCCTGCTCTTTAATGCCGAATGATACAGGGCGCTCTACGCCGTTTAAGTTGTCGTTCATACCCGTTTCCGGCCGGACAAACAGAGGTGCCGAGACACGTGTCAGATGCAGTGATTTTGCAAGCGCCCGCTCGAAATGGTCCTTTACTTCCTTGATGGCTACTTCCGTCTCACGGATCGTGAGGGGAGAAGAGTAGCCTTCCGGTATTTTTAAGTTTCCCATCGTTATGACTCCTTTATATAAATTCAGTAATTTTGACATTTCCATTCTATTTTAATGGCAGGAGATATAGAAGTCAACCTTAAGAAAAGACAGAATTCTTTACAATGCCAGATTGCAATGAACGATAAATTAACAGAAAATAATTAAAAAATAAAAATAAAATCTAAAAATTAGTTGACAAATCAGAAATATAGAGTTATTATAATTACAACAAATAAAACTAATAGAAAGTTTTATAAAACCCATTGAATATCGTGATTTGGGAAATGGGTAATCAGATATAGAGAAAGATCATAATGACGAGAAAGTTATGAGAGAGGTAAAATCTATATCATCGAAAAGATTATCGAGGAGCTCAAGTTCAATGGGAATTTAAGTAAAGGAGGTACGGACCACCGGGAACGTAAGTTAAATCTATCAATCAGAAAGAAAGATAGAAGAAAGAGGTAAAAAGAATGATAGAAATATCAGTATGAAAGTGGATGTTGATCAAAACAGATTGATTGGCATCCACTTTCGCTGTGTAAATAATAATCCTGTTGTATCTTGTCAATTAATTGAATCGTTGATAGAATAAGCGGGGAGGGAGAATGAGGATCCATGGCAAAGAGCAGTAATCAGAAAGCGAAAATCTTATATCTGATGGAACTGTTCCTGGAAGAGACGGATGAAGAACATCCGATTCCCCGGAAAGGGCTGGAAGAAAGGCTGGAGAAGCTGGGAATCCGCGCAGAGAGAAAAAGTATTTACAACGATATTGAGACTTTGAAAAATTTCGGCCTGGATATTGAATACCGGAAGGAACACCCGGAGGGATATTATCTGGCGGTGCGGGATTTTGAACTTCCGGAACTGAAGCTTCTTGTAGATGCTGTGCAGTCTTCAAGATTTATCACTCAGAAGAAGTCGGATGCGTTGATTCGCAAGATAGAGAAGCTGACAAGCAGATACGAAGCCCGCAAACTGCAGCGCCAGGTTGTTGTTGCAGATCGTATCAAGGCAATGAATGAAAGTATTTATTATAATGTAGATAAACTCCATTCGGCAATAGCATTGAACCAGCAGATTATATTCCGATACTTTGAGTGGACGGTTTCAAAAGAGATCCGCATGAAAAAAAACGGGGAGAATTATCACGTGAGTCCGTGGGCGCTGACTTGGGATAATGAGAATTATTACCTCATCGGTTACGATATGGATGCATCGATCATCAAACATTTCCGGGTAGATAAGATGCTGCACATAGAACTTACCGGACAGGACAGAGCCGGGCGGGAAGAGTTCTCAAGATTTGATCTTGCGCGGTATACGAAGAGAACGTTCGGAATGTTCGGTGGTAATGAGGAGACAGTCCGTATCCGGTTCCACAACAGATTTGTAGGAGTTGTGATAGACCGGTTCGGAAAGGACGTGCCGCTCAGGCCGGACGGGGAGGAACACTTTATAGCCAGGGTAGAAGTGGCGGTCAGCGAACAGTTCTTCGGATGGATAACCGGTCTGGGCAGAGATGTGCAGATCGTATCGCCTCAGTCTGTTGTTGAGGAGTACAGAGATCTGCTGGAGGATCTGGGGAAAATGTATAATAAACAAATTGATTAAGGGGTAGCACTATGAATGTAAATGAGTTATTTGACATGATGAATAATTTTGGCCTGTACGGAGTAATGCAGGAAATGGGGTTACAGGGGCATGAGCTGACTCAGATGAAGATCATCGTTTTAGGAGCTGCGGCGGTAATCGGACTGCTTCTCTGCCTCCTTGGCTTGAAAATAGTCCGGGTATGGGCGGCTCTGACAGGACTTGCCGGCGGATTTGCAGCGGGAGTTACAGCAGGAGAGATGCTGGGGCTGAATGAAACAGGCATACTGATCGCAGGGGCGGCGCTTGGAATCATACTTGCGGTGCTGGGAGCCGTATTGTACCGTGTTGGCGTATTCCTGCTCGTCTTTATCACTGTCAGCTGTTTCTGCATCTATGTGATCAATCCCCGGGATTGGCTGTTTACGGCGGTCTGTCTGGGGATCGGCCTGGCTGCCGGGATCCTGGCGATCTGGTTTGTGATCGTACTTACGATCCTTTCTACATCCCTTTTCGGGGCGGCTCTGGCGGGAACTGCAGTCTATTATCTGCTTCCGGTGACAGGAGAACTGATCCTTATCGCACTGTGTGCGGTATTCTGTATCATCGGTATTCTTGTACAGCTTTTGCTTGAATCGAGAAAACAAAAGAAAAAGAATCTTAAGAAAGCAGCTGAGATCCGGGAAGAGAGATCCACTGCAAATGAGGTGGAGAAAGCCCGTGCAGTGATGGAAAATCTGGATAAAATCTCTGATGGTGATCCCGAAGAAGAAGATCTGACAATTATAGAGCTGGACGAGGAGGAATCAGAGGAAAATTAAAATTAGGAAAAATAGAAAACAAGGGAACAAGAGTCCGTTTTATGACACACCTGATCTGTTAGGATAGACCTGTCAAAAGGAAATCCTGTCAGAGAAAGGTGTGTTTTTATGTATATCAGAAAATCTGTTTTAAAGAAGTTTGTATTAGTCATGAGTATTGTCATTTTACTGATTGTGGGAATTCTGTACTGTTTTACAGAGCTGGCTGTTCCGACTGTGATGTATGGGGCCGCATGGTTCGGATGTCTGGCTGTGATGCTGGCTGGAACATCCGGGATGTACAGATGACAGCTGTGCAAAAGGATATTGGATATTATTATCAATAAAATGAAAAGTCCGTGTTCATATATTGTCATTGGTCTGTTATTTGATGTATAATTAGTTTATGATAACTGCATCATAAAGATAACAGAACAAAGGGGGCTTGTGTATGAAGATTGATATGCACTGCCACGTAAAAGAAGGATCTATCGACAGTAAGGTAGGATTGGAAGAATATATCACAATATTAAAAAGCCACGGATTTCAGGGAATGGTCATTACGGATCATGACACATATAACGGATATCGTTATTGGAAAGAGCATATCAAAGGAAAGAAACATACGGATTTTGTAGTGCTCAAGGGAATTGAATATGACACCCGTGACGCGGGACATATCTTGGTTATTATGCCGGAGGGAGTTAAGATGAGGCTTCTTGAGATGCGGGGAATGCCTCTCGCGCTTCTGATAGACCTGGTGCACAGAAACGGAGGCGTGCTGGGGCCGGCTCATCCATGCGGAGAGAAGTATATGAGTTTTACTCATGCGAGAAGATACTATCTCTCTCCGGAGATAGCTAAGAGATTCGATTTTGTAGAAGCGTTTAACAGCTGTGAGTCGGTGGAGTCCAATGCCGGTGCGGAGAAGCTGGCCAGGAAATACGGTAAAGTTACTACAGGGGGAAGTGATTCCCATAAGCCGGATTGTGTGGGAAGAGGGTATACGATCCTTCCGGAGCCGGTGACATGTGAGACAGAGCTGATCTCTCTGATCCATAAGAAAACGCCCTTCAAAGCCGGAGGTACGCTCTATGAGAAGACGACAAAAGAAAAGATCGGGAAGATAAACAAGCTGCTCGTATATTCTTTCTGGGTATACAATAAGAGCGGGGAACTGATCAAACGGCGCGGACGAAATAAAAAGATGGAGGAAGAGCATCCGTTTGATCCGATCGATCCGATCGAGTTATATTATCATTCCTGAGAATGACAGAGCTGAAATAATGTCGAAAAAAAAGCTGTCTGCCAGTTACTTGCGTAACTGATAGACAGCTTTTCCGTTTTTCTGTATTTCCGAGATCATCTTCTGCTTTATCATGTATGGCAGGATGGATCCGAGAAATTTACCGGGATCGGTTACTGCGATCTGTTCCCGGCTGAACGGCTGCTTTGCGGTCAGTTCCTTAACGACAGGTTCCAGCTCTTCAGCCGACATGGCGCCGTTTTTCTTCAGTGCTTTCTTTACCCTGGAGATTCCTTTCGCGCTCAGCAGATTGGAGAGATCCTGCTGCTGGCGCATGGAGCGCCACAGGCCCCATGCGTATATGATCATAGTGACTAAGGCAAAAAGGAGAACATATGGAATATACTTAAGCATTATTTTAATTTCTCCCCTTTCCAATGAATCAGATGATTATCATGCAGGATTTCCAGAAATTTTATAAGCCTTGCCAGTGATTTTTCCATACCGGGAAACTTAGCGTCAAGCTCTACAGAGAGCTGATGCACGTCTTTATGATCGTCAATGGACGACCATACGAAGCTGCCATAGTTGTCCAGCTTTATGTCGCTTACACGTGGACGGTGGAAAAATTTCTGCGCAATCCTGTGGTAGAATCCTTTCCATTCAATGAGAACGGTAACCTGTTCGTTCTGGTCTGTCTCATATTCTATTTGAGGATTCCTGACAGGTACTTGATCAAGATAGTTCTTATCATTCTTTTTCTTCATAATTTTATTTATCTTTCTTCATGCAGACTCTGTAGAGGTAATACAGAAGGACAATGAAGATGATCAGGCTTCCGATCTGCGGAAGCGAGAAATGCAGTACCTTGGAAAGATCCAGGCCGACAACGGCGAACACTGCAAGGATGATACCCATAATACCCTCTCCGGCGATTAGTCCGGAAGTAAACAGGACGCCGCGGTCTCCCCGTTCTTTTTTCTCCTCGTCAGTTCCCTTGATTTTCTCTACGATAAAGCGAACGACTCCACCGGCCATGATTCCCGCACTCAGGCTGAACGGCAGGTACATGCCGACTGCGAATGGCATTACCGGTACCTGCAGAATCTCGACTACGACTGCGACGAATACGCCGATCAGGATCAGCGCCCATGGAAGATTAGCGTCCATGATACCTTCTACGAGAAGTTTCATCATGGTGGCCTGTGCTGCAGGAATCTTCTCGTTACCGTATCCCCATGCCTCATTCAGAAGATAGAGAACGAATCCGATTGCCGCCGCGGACACGACAACACCGAGCATTTCGCCGATCTGCTGTTTCCGAGGTGTAGCGCCGACGATAAATCCGGTCTTCAGATCCTGTGAGGTATCTCCGGCGATAGCGGCAACAATACAGATAATACCACCGATAGCAATGGCGCCGACCATGCCTGTCGTACCGGTTGTGCCGGTTACTTTCAGAAGCAATGTAGCGATGATAAGAGTGGCGATGGCCATACCAGATACCGGATTGTTAGAAGATCCGATCAGACCGACCATACGGGATGATACGGATGCGAAAAAGAATCCGAATATTACTACGATCAGCGCGCCGATAGGATTGACCGGGAACGTAGGCACAAGCCATATAGCGATTACGATCACCAGGATCATGACGAGCAGCAGAGGCATCGGAAGATCCTGCTGTGTACGCAGAGTATTTGTGTTTGAGTGATTTTTGGTCAGGCTCTTCATGGCCTGTTTGAAAGTACGGATGATCAGCGGGAATGTCTTTATAAGGCTGATCAGTCCTCCTGCAGCCACGGCTCCTGCTCCAATGTATCTTACATAAGTATCCCATATTACTTCAGGCGTCATAGAGGAAATCGGGGCTTCTCCCGGGAAGATCGTGGCGTCTCCTCCGAAGAGAGCGATGGCAGGCATGAGCACGAACCAGCTCAGAGTACCGCCGGCAAGCATATAGCTTGAGATCTTAGGCCCGCAGATAAATCCGACTCCGGCCAGTGAAGGCAGTACCTGGATACCGATCTGTGAACCTGCAAATCCTTTGAAAGCATATCCGATTTCGCTGGGGAAGATAGCCAGTCCGTCAGCGACAAATTTATATACGGCTGCAATACCGAGTCCTTTGAAGACAGAACCTGCCTTGCTGCCGCCTTCTTCGCCTGCGAGAAGAACCTCGGCACATGCGGTTCCTTCCGGGAACGGAAGTGTTCCGTGTTCCTCAACGATCAGAGCCTGACGCAGCGGAACCATAAAGCATACTCCGAGGATACCACCGAACAGAGCGATGAGGAAAATTGTCAGGATACTCGGGAAGTCAATCCTTCCCTCTTCAGCCCAGAGGAATAATGCGGGCAGAGTAAAGATGGCTCCTGCCGCCAGTGATTCACCGGCAGAGCCGATCGTCTGTACCATATTATTCTCGAGGATTGAATCTCTGCGGAGAATGATACGGATGATACCCATGGATAAGACCGCCGCCGGAATAGATGCGGAGACTGTCATACCAACGAGAAGTCCGAGATACGCATTGGCTGCGCCAAATACGATCGCGAGAAGACATCCGATGAGTACGGATGTGATTGTAAATTCCGGCACAATCTTATTCGCCGGAATATACGGTTTGAATTCTTTGTTATTGTCCATTTTCTCTTTCCTTTCTTTAACAACTTCTTAACGCAGTCCAAAACATTATATCACTTGACTATGCTAAAGGGAAGAAGAAATTCCGATAATTAAGTGGACAAAAACGGACCTCAAGTTTATACTTGTCCATAGAGCGGAAGAGATGAGGAGACTGACGCGGAAGGAAAAGTATATGAACGATATGGAAGAGTACGGTGCATACAGCAGTTTTGCACGTGTATATGACACATTTATGGACAATGTCCCTTATAAAGAGTGGGGCGGGTATATATACAGCATGTTATGCGAATATGGAGTGAAAGACGGAATCGTACTGGATCTCGGCTGCGGTACGGGAACTATGACGGAGATACTGGCCGGGTATGGATATGATATGATCGGAGTAGATAATTCGGAGGATATGCTTGAACTTGCCATGGAAAAACGGATAGAATCCGGTCATGATATCCTGTATCTTCTGCAGGATATGCGGGAGTTTGAATTATACGGAACAGTGAGAGCGGCGGTGAGCGTATGCGATTCCGTCAATTATGTGACAGAACCGGAAGACCTTGAAGAAGTGTTCCGGCTTGTGAATAATTATCTCGATCCGGGAGGTATTTTTCTGTTTGATTTTAATACAGATTATAAATATCGGGAAATCATGGGAGACTGTACTATAGCGGAGGATCGCGGAGAATGCAGTTTTATATGGGATAATTATTATTATGAAAAAGAGCGGATCAATGAATATGATCTGACGCTCTTTATCCGTGAGAAAGTTTTCGAATCGGAGGACAGCCCTGTTTCGGCTGCAGATGATATGCATTTATATCGGAAATATAAAGAAACACATTATCAGAGAGGATATACGCTGAAAGAAATGCAGGAGCTGCTTGAGAAAGCGGGGCTTGTGTTTGAGGCGGCGTATGACATGGATACAAAGGAAAGACCGACGGATACAGCAGAGAGAATCTGCGTGATCGCACGGGAATCCGGAAAACAGGAGGAATAGTAATGAAAGATTATATTGTAAGAGCTTCAGCGGCGAATACTCAGATCCGTGCATTTGCCGCGGTGACAACAGAGATGGTGGAAGAGGCGAGACAGCGCCATAGTACAAGCCCGGTGGCTACAGCCGCTCTTGGCAGACTTCTGACCGGCGGAGTGATGATGGGCAGCATGATGAAAAATGCTACGGATATGCTGACGATACAGATCAAATGCTCCGGACCGATCCAGGGACTGACTGTGACTGCGGACAGCCAGGGAAATGTGAAAGGCTATGTATTTAATCCGGACGTGATGCTGCCTCCAAAGAACGGAAAACTGGATGTAGGAGGTGCCCTCGGACAGGGTGTGATGACCGTGATCAAGGATATGGGGCTCAAAGAGCCTTACTCCGGACAGACAATCCTGCAGACCGGGGAAATCGCGGAAGATCTTACGTATTATTTTGCTACATCCGAGCAGGTGCCCTCTTCAGTAGGTCTGGGCGTGCTTATGGAACATGACAATACAGTCCGGTGCGCAGGAGGCTTCATTGTGCAGGTAATGCCTTTTATCGAAGATGAAGTGCTGAATAAACTGGAGCAGAATATCCAGAACATTCAGTCTGTCACTTCTATGCTGGACAATGGACATACACCGGAAGAGATGCTCGCGCAGGTACTGGACGGCCTTGATCTGGAGATCACAGATACAATGCCGGCACGGTTTTATTGCAACTGCTCCAAAGAGCGGATCGAGAAAGCGATAATCAGTGTAGGAAAGAAAGAGATTCAGTCCATGATCGATGACGGAAAAGATATCGAAGTAAAATGTCATTTCTGCAATACGGCATATAATTATACAGTGGATGAACTGAAGGAACTGCTGAAAAAGGCGAAAGCCAGATAAGAGTAAATTGTGAAAAAAGTGTGAACGGGGACGTAGTAAAACCCGGTTTTACTACGTCCCCAACGAGAAAGGCGGAAGGGAAAATGAAACACGGATTTGTTAAAGTTGCCGCAGCTACACCGGATATCCGGGTGGCAGATGTGGAGTTTAATACAGCAAAGATTTGTGAGGCGATCAGTGAAGCCTGTGAACAGAAAGCAAAGATCATAGTATTTCCGGAGTTATGCGTGACCGGCTATACATGCGGCGATCTGTTCACTCAGGATGTTCTTTTAAAGGCAGCTAAAGATGCACTGATCAAGATCGCGGAGTATACGGAAAATAAGGATATCCTCGCTTTTGTGGGAGCACCCTTGTCAGTGGGCGGCAAACTGTACAATGTGGCGGCTGCTATGAATCAGGGAAAGGTGATCGGACTTACGACCAAGACATTTCTCCCTAATTACGCAGAATTCTATGAGATGCGTCAGTTTACGCCAGGACCGGATACAGCAGGATATATCGAGTTTAACGGACAGAGAGTACCATTCGGGCCGCAGCTTCTGTTTAAAGAAACTGAGATGGAGGATCTGGTCGTGTCTGCTGAGATCTGCGAGGACGTATGGTCGCCTGTTCCGCCAAGCATCGGAGCGGCGCTGGAGGGAGCCACGGTGATCGTAAACTGTTCCGCCAGCGATGAGACGATCGGAAAGGATACGTACCGCAGAGAATTGATCTCAGGGCAGTCTGCCCGACTGATTGCAGGGTATATCTATGCAAATGCAGGAGAGGGCGAATCTACGACAGATGTGGTATTTGGCGGACACAATATCATTGCGGAAAACGGAGCGATCCTGCAGCAGGCAAAGAGGTATCACAATGAGATTATCTATTCAGAGCTTGATATTCAGCGGATTATCAGTGAGCGAAGAAAGAATACGACATTTAAGGCGGTTACCGGACATACCCTTATCCGGATCCCCTTCCATATAAATAATGAGGAGACAGTTCTTACCAGAACGTTTCCGAAGAAGCCTTTTGTCCCTGCGGATGAAAGAGCGAGGGAACAGAGGTGTGAGGAAATCCTGACGATTCAGGCGATGGGACTGAAGAAACGTCTGGCGCATACAAATTCCAGGACCGCCGTTGTGGGAATATCAGGAGGTCTCGATTCCACTCTTGCGCTTCTTGTGACTGCCAAGGCATTTGATATGCTCGGACGTGACAAGAAAGATATTATCGCGGTGACGATGCCCTGTTTCGGGACAACGGACCGGACGTACAACAACGCCTGCGAGATGACGAGAAAGACAGGCGCTACTTTGAAGGAAGTGCCTATCGCAGACGCGGTGAATATCCATTTCAGGGATATCGGACAGGATCCGGAAAACCACGATGTGACTTACGAGAATTCTCAGGCAAGGGAACGTACACAGGTGCTGATGGATATCGCCAACCGGACGGGCGGCATGGTCATCGGTACCGGAGATATGTCCGAACTGGCGCTTGGCTGGGCAACATATAACGGCGACCATATGTCAATGTACGGTGTCAACGCATCCGTGCCGAAGACGCTGGTGCGTCATCTTGTCAAATATGCGGCTGATGAGACGCCGGATGAGGAGCTGCGCAGAGTACTCTACGATGTACTCGATACACCTGTAAGTCCGGAACTGCTTCCGCCAAAAGACGGAGACATTGCGCAGAAGACAGAAGACCTGGTGGGTCCGTATGAACTTCACGATTTCTTCCTGTATTATATACTCCGCTTCGGATATGAACCGGCGAAGATCTTCCGGCTGGCGGAAATGACGTTCGACGGAGATTATGACAGAGAGACGATCCTGAAATGGCTGAGGACGTTCTGCAGGAGATTTTTCTCCCAGCAGTTTAAACGTTCCTGTCTGCCGGACGGACCGAAGATCGGTACGGTGGCGCTTTCCCCGAGAGGAGACTGGAGAATGCCCAGCGATGCGTGTGCGGCAGTGTGGATGAAAGAACTTGATGAGTTGTAAATAATAATGCGGGAAAGAACAGGAGGCAGCAGATTATGAAATTGATCAGGACAGAAGATGCAGTCGGCAGCGTACTCTGCCATGACATTACGCAGATCATACCGGGCGTGGTGAAGGACGCCGTATTCCGGAAAGGGCATGTGGTCACGGAAGAGGATATCCCGGTTCTGCTCTCTGTCGGGAAAGAACATCTGTATGTGTGGGAAAAACAGGAAGGAATGCTCCATGAGAACGACGCGGCCGAAGTGCTGCGTCAGGTGTGTCAGGGTGAATACATGAAAGCGTCCGAAGCAAAGGAAGGAAAGATCGAGCTGACGGCAGAGGAAGAAGGTCTCTTAAAGATTGACAGAGAGAAGCTGAATGCGGTGAATGCCATGGGGCAGATGGTGCTTGCTTCCAGACACGGAGATTTTCCGGTGAAAAAGGGCGATAAGATCGTGGGAATGCGCGTGGTTCCTCTTGTGATCGAAGAGGAGAAGATGAACCGGGTGAAAGAAATCTGCGGGGCGGAGCCTGTTTTCCGGATCCTTCCGTTCCGTAAGATGAAAGCAGGGATCATTGCCACAGGAAGTGAGGTGTACCGCGGACGGATCGAAGATAAGTTTACTCCGGTGGTAAAAGAGAAACTGGAAGAGTGCGGTGTGGAAGTAATGGGGCATGTGCTGTGCGATGATAACGCGGAGATGACGACAGGCGCGATCAACGACTGGATCAAAAAAGGCGCGGATATGGTGGTATGCACCGGTGGCATGAGCGTGGATCCGGACGACAGGACGCCTCTTGCTATTCGTAACGCGTCAGATGAAGTAGTTACTTATGGCGCTCCTGTCCTGCCCGGCGCCATGTTTATGCTGGCGTATAAGAAGAAAAAGAGCGGCGGTTCCGATGTGCAGGATACGGAAAGCAGAAGCGGACAGGAGATTCCGATCATGGGTCTCCCCGGATGCGTGATGTACTCGAAACGCACGATCTTTGATCTGATCTTACCCCGGATCATAGCAGGAGAGCATCTGAGCGCGGAAGATTTTAGTGTTCTGGGTGAGGGCGGACTGTGTCTGAACTGCAAGGTGTGTACATATCCGAACTGTGGATTTGGGAAATAGAATTGTTTAAGCCTGCATCCGCCACCGCCCCGGTGATATCCCATACTTCCGTTTGAAAATCCGGTTAAAATATGACAGGTTGTCAAATCCACACTGTTCTGCAATCTCCAGGACAGAACTGTCGGAAGACTTCAATAACCGTTCCGCTATCGTCAGGCGGTAATCATTGAGATAATCGATAAATCCGGTCCCCATATGCTGTTTGAAAAATTTCATAAAATGGGATTTACTGTAATAGGTTACAGCCGCCATGTCATCGATTGTGATGTGCTCAGTATAGTGCTCTTCCACATACTTTAATATGGTTTTCATTTTTTCGAGAGACTTCGTCTGCGATACGGACGTGGTCTCTTTTTTCTGCCGGTTTGAAATAAGGAGATAGAAAAACTGAAAGAGAAGCCCCTTTACTGCAAGCTGGTATCCTTCCGTTTTGGCGTCGCACAGAAGGTCAATCTGGCGGATGCATTCGGAGATGTCCTTATGATAAGAAATAGAAGGAGTCAGGTATGTGTCTGACGGGATTTCACCGTTGATAAAAGGGAAAATAAAGCGGACTGCGCACAGGTCGTTCTCTCCGGATATGAGCAGATCCGGCTTCATTATGATATTTTCATACTCCATAAAATATCCCTGATCCTGTTCGATGGAATGGAGCTGTCCGGGGCGGATGAGAATAATATCTCCCGAAGTGACAGAACGCTTTCCCAGATCAACAGAAACGATGCCCCGCCCTTTTTTGATAACGATCAGCTCAAGCTCTGCGTGCCAGTGCAGAGGAACTTGAGGAAAATCTTTCGGGATAGAGCAGAGATAAGTATTGTATGGGAATTCTGCTGTTGTATGCGGTTTTACTTCGCGGTAATTCTGATATTCATTCAGGTTCATAACAGGCCTCTTTAATAATATATAACAGCTCATCCGGCTGCCAGCCGCCAGATCCTTATGCAAGCATAAATCTGCCGTCTGACAAGCAGATGGCTGAACTGTCGATGATAGTATTGTACAATAAAAGGAAAGTATATTGCAAGAAATTCCGCAGAATTGGTACTATAATGCGAATCATAGAGATAAGACATATGGATTCTTTTTTGAAAGGAGAACTACTATCATGAACATTCAGGAAAAGCTAGAAGCGTACCTTGGAAAGCCGGTCGCACAGGCTTCCAACAAAGAAATCTATGACGGACTGCTCACTATCGTACAGGAGATGGCAGCCGAGAAAGAGCGCACAGACAGCAAGAAGAAACTTTATTATATTTCAGCGGAGTTCCTGATCGGAAAGCTTCTCTCCAACAATATGATAAATTTAGGCATCTATCAGGAAGTAAAAGAGATGCTGGAGAAGAACGGAAAAGACATCTGTGAGATTGAAGAGGTTGAGCCGGAGCCGTCGCTTGGGAACGGCGGTCTGGGACGTCTGGCGGCATGTTTCCTTGACTCCATCGCAACACTCGGGCTTGCAGGAGACGGAATCGGCCTGAACTATCATCTCGGTCTGTTCAAGCAGGAATTCGAAAATCATCTGCAGAAGGAAACTCCGAATCCGTGGATCGAGGAGAAATCATGGCTGAAGAAGACTGACACAGTATATCCGGTGCAGTTTAAAGGACTTAATGTCAATGCGAGAATGTATGACATTGAAGTGACAGGCTACAATAACAAGACAAATAAACTTCATCTCTTCGATATTGACTCTGTTGACGAGTCTATCGTGGAAGACGGAATTGATTTTAATAAAGAAGACATCCAGAAGAACCTGACGCTGTTCCTCTATCCGGACGACAGCGACGAGCAGGGAAGACTGCTCCGTATCTACCAGCAGTACTTCATGGTAAGCAGCGGCGCACAGCTCATCCTCGACGAGTGCACGGCAAAGGGAAGCAACCTGTATGACCTGCCGGATTACGCGGTGATCCAGATCAACGATACACATCCGACTATGGTGATCCCGGAACTGATCCGTCTGCTCATGGAGAGAGGCATGGATATGGACGACGCTATCGACGTAGTATCCAGAACATGTGCATATACAAACCATACCATCCTCGCCGAGGCGCTTGAAAAATGGCCGGTAGACTACCTGAAGAAAGTGGTTCCCCAGCTTATGCCGATCATCGAGGTGCTGGATGACAAAGTAAGAAGAAAATACGAGGATGAGAGCGTTGCCATCATCGACCGCAATGACACAGTGCATATGGCGCATATCGATATCCACTACGGATTCAGTGTAAACGGTGTTGCAGCGCTGCACACAGAGATCCTCAAGAACTCTGAGCTGAACAACTTCTACAAGATTTATCCGGAGAAGTTCAACAATAAGACAAACGGAATCACATTCCGCCGCTGGCTCATCCACTGCAATCCGCGTCTGACTGCCCTGCTGGACGAGACGATCGGAGAGGGATACAAGAAAGATGCCGCAGAGCTTGAAAAACTTCTGGCGTACAAAGATGATGACAAAATTCTTGATAAGCTGCTTGAGATCAAGCACAAGAACAAAGAAGATCTCTGCGCTTACCTGCGCGAGACTCAGGGATTGGAAGTAAGCCCGGATACGATCTTCGACATTCAGGTAAAACGTCTCCACGAGTACAAACGTCAGCAGCTGAATGCACTGTATATCATTGATAAATATCTGGAGATCAAGGCAGGAAAGATTCCGGCAGCTCCGGTGACAGCGATCTTCGGTGCGAAAGCAGCTCCGGCTTACGTAATCGCGAAAGATATCATCCATCTGATCCTCTGCCTGCAGGAGATCATCAACAATGATCCTGAGGTAAACAAATACCTGAGAGTTGTCATGGTAGAGAACTACAATGTGACAAAGGCCGGCAAGCTGATCCCGGCATGCGATATTTCCGAGCAGATTTCCCTTGCTTCAAAAGAGGCCAGCGGAACAGGAAATATGAAGTTCATGCTCAACGGCGCCGTGACTCTGGGAACAGAGGACGGAGCAAACGTAGAGATCCACGAGGCTGTAGGAGATGACAATATCTTCGTATTCGGCGCATCCAGCGACGAAGTGATCGAGCATTACGCAAAGGCTGATTACGTTGCGAAAGATTACTATGAAAACAATGAGGCGATCAAAGCGGCGATCGACTTTATCACAAGCGATGAGATGCTGAAAGTCGGCTGCGAGGAGAACCTGACACGCCTGAAAAATGAGCTGATCAATAAAGACTGGTTCATGACACTTTTGGATTTTGACTCTTACAAAGAGACAAAAGAAAAAGCTCTTGCGGCATACGCAGACAGAAAAGCGTGGGCGAAGATGGCTCTGGTCAATATTGCGAAAGCAGGATTCTTCTCATCTGACCGTACCATCGAAGAGTACAACAGAGACATCTGGCATCTGTAAGATGCAGGAACAAAAAGTCATGTGTCTCATGCTTTGCATGAAGATACATGACTTTGGGTTCCGCAAAAACATGAGAAAGTAACCCGATAGGGTGGATTTCGAATGTTTTTAGGATTGTGGGAGCATGAAATGCGGAGCAATCCGCAGCATCTGAATATAGAAAGGAAAAAAGAAATGAAAAGAGCAAGCGGAATCTTATTACCGATATTTTCCCTTCCGTCAAAGTACGGAATCGGATGTTTCTCAAAGGATGCGTATAAATTCGTGGATATGTTAAAAGAGGCGGGTCAGACCTACTGGCAGATACTTCCGCTTGGACCGACTGGTTACGGGGATTCCCCGTACCAGTCTTTCTCCACGTTCGCGGGAAATCCGTATTTTATCGACCTGAAGACGCTCATCAAAGAAGGACTCCTGACGAAGAAAGAGTGCAAGTCATATGATTTCGGTGATCAGGCAGACTGCATCGACTATGAGAAAATCTATAATTCCAGATTTAAAGCATTAAAAAAGGCATATGACCGTTTCTGTGAAAAGGGCGGAGAAGACGAAGAAGACTATGTGAAATTCGTCACAGATCAGGCATTCTGGCTGGATGATTACAGCCTGTACATGGCTGTAAAAGACAGTAAAGGCGGAGTGAGCTGGAGTGAGTGGAACGCGCCACTGAAGAACCGTGAGGCAGACGCACTGGCAGAAGCGAGAGAGGAACTTGCAGAGGAGATCGGATTCTACAAATTCCAGCAGTATGAATTTGATAAGCAGTGGAAAAAGCTTCACGCATATGCGAATGAGAAGGGCATTCAGATCATTGGTGATATCCCGATCTATGTGGCGTTTGACAGCGCGGATACATGGGCAGCGCCCGAGATGTTCCAGTTTAACGAGAACAATGAGCCAACCGGAGTGGCAGGATGCCCGCCGGATGCTTTTTCCGCAACAGGACAGCTCTGGGGAAATCCTCTCTATAACTGGGATTATCACAAAAAGACAGGTTATGAGTGGTGGATCAAAAGGATTGAATACTGTTTCAAGCTTTATGATGTGGTGCGTATTGACCATTTCCGCGGCTTCGACGAGTATTATGCAATTCCGTACGGTGAAGATACGGCCGTAAACGGCAAATGGATGCCGGGACCGGGAATGGATCTGTTCCGCGCCATTGAGGCGAAGCTTGGCAGACCGGCGATCATTGCGGAAGATCTGGGATTCCTTACGCCGAGCGTGCTGCAGCTTTTAAAAGACAGCGGATTCCCGGGCATGAAAGTGCTCCAGTTTGCATTCGACGCGCGTGAGTCATCCAACTATCTGCCCCATACTTATCCAACCAACTGCGTAGTCTACACAGGTACTCATGACAATGATACGACAAGAGGCTGGTACCATGAAGTCGGAAAAGACGCCAGAGACTTTGCAAAAGAATATATGTGCAAGGAAAGACTTGACGAGGACACGCTGACAAAAGACTTCATCGCCATGGCGATGAGCAGCGTTGCCGATCTGTGCGTGATTCCCATGCAGGATTACCTGAATCTTGGCAGCGAGGCGCGTATCAATATTCCGTCCACACTCGGCGGCAACTGGGTATGGAGAATGAAGAAAGGACAGTTTGATAAAGCGATTGTGAAAGAGATCAAAAGAGTGACTGAACTGTATGGAAGATAGATTTTGATTTTTCGTACCAGCTCAGGAAAGTAAAATCGTTTGAAAAGGGAGCAGATACGGAATGACTACCTCACCTATCTGCAGGCAGAGGAAAGGTTGATCCCGGCTCCGGTTACAGAGAATAACGCAAACTAATAAATCAGCATATCAGCTAAAAGCAAAACGGGCACGTGAAGAACTCCTTACGTCAGACAACTTCGCGTGCCCGTTTAACGCTGATCTCCTGATTTTAAGTTTGCCTAATTCTCTTCCACAGTCACCGTTATCAATCTTCCTCTGCTCGCAGATTGTGCATCAGGTCAGACGTATTTGTTTGCTTTTCCTGTTTTTCCAATTCTGAGCCGGAGCGATAAAAGCTCATACAAACTGGCAGAAGCCGGAACATAATTTTCAATAGCCGCGTCATATAAAGGATAACTAAATCATCCTTTAAAAGAACTGCAGCAAAAGATCAATAACTAAATCTTGCCCAACAAAGCCTATATCGGCTGAGATAATGGGATCATAGTCGGTGAAGTTGCTTTTCTTACCCGTTTTCATGAGAATTTTCGGAATGGGAAAAAAAGCAGCCGGGATATAAAATTCATACCCCTTTTTTGAACAGCCAGAACGAATACACTGCCGGAATTCCCGCGCAGATCAGTACGATAACGATGAGCGCGGCAAGTGTTCCGTAATCGCCCATCACGCTGCCGAGGAAACCTGTTATGATCAGGAGGAATCCGCCAAGTATAAACGTCTTTCCGCCCATCCGGTGAGTCCGGTTCCAGTTTTCTGTGCTGTTCAGTGTCCATGGAACGCGGATACCTATTGTGTAGTTTTGCTGGAGCTTCGGCATATAGTTCCCGAGGACGATGAAGAGGATGCCAATCAGTATAGAAACAATAATCCCCACATCTATGTCCATGCCGAGAGCAACCCCGTAAGTAATACCGTTTACGATAAGCGACATTACCGGGATGATCCAGAGCACCAGCGTGAGTGGCTTTTTGTGGATGTTTCGCCTCTTCGGGTCATTAAGGGTGATAAAAGAGACAAACAGCTGCAGTACGGCCAGAATACAGGGCATGCCGAATACGGCAAACGCTTTTCCCGAGTATCCGTCCGCCTGTCCGTCTGCGCCCCAGTGTGTCGCAATCTGTTCGGGCAGCCGGTTCCATACGATGAGGCCGAACAGGATCGGCAGCAGTGTGCTCAGTGTTGTAATGATAATTGTTATTTTATATTTTTTTACATTCTCCATCGTTTAATTCTCTCCTTTCAGATCTGAAAGCCAGACCATGACTTCCTCCAGCACGGTCAGATTTAATTCATAATAGATAAAATTCTTTTCCCGCGTCTCGCGGACCAGATCAGCCTTTTTCAGAATTTTCAGGTGATAGGAGACGGTTGCCTGCGTCATGTCAAAGTTCGCGGCTATGTCTCCGGCAGAGAGCCTGCCGTTTTTCAACATCTCCAGTATTTCGCGGCGTACCGGGTCGGATAACGCTTTAAACGTCTCGGCAAAACTCAATCGTCCACTTCCTTTCTAAACTATTTAGAAATATTTCTAAATACTGTATAGCACTGTGACGAAAAAAAGTCAATAAGGTTTTGAAAAACAGGTTAGAAAAAAATCATCTGGAATCCCGCCAGCTCCTGTGCTATGATATAGCCAAAGCATTAATACATTCCGGCATGTTTTTGTTTCTGAAAGGCATTTCGCCATTTCATCATTTCTAATTACATTCAGGAAAATCTCGATGCTTTTATTCCCAATTGATATAGCAGAGAGGTTTCCGGAACAGAAGAAAGAGAAAAGGCCTCTTTGCACTACAACAGAAAAAGGAGGCGGCTATATGGCAAATGGAACTACTGTGAACAGGACTTTTAAGTCCACTGTGTTTATTATGGTATTCGAAGACAAGAAAAACCTGTTGGAACTGTACAATGCGATGACAGGAAAACATTACACAGACCCGGAACAATTGGAGATCAACACGCTTGAGAATGCTGTCTATATGTCGATGAAGAACGATCTGTCGTTTTTGATTGACGGGAGACTTTCCCTGTATGAGCATCAGTCCACATATAACCAAAATCTTCCGCTGCGTTTCCTTATCTATATATCCCAGCTTTATGCGGGGATGACAAGGAATGAGAACCTGTACGGAACAAAGACGGTACGGATTCCGCCGCCGGAGTTCATTATCTTCTATAATGGGGAAAAAGACATGCCGGAGGAGACGCTGCTGAAACTGTCGGACATGTACGGGGTAAAGGTGGAAGACCCGAAGCTGGAGCTGAAGGCAACGATGCTCAATATTTCCGGATCGAATAACAGCAGGCTCAAGGAGGCGTGCAGGACGCTTAAGGATTACGCAGAGTACACGGATAAGATACGCCTGTATTCAAAAGAGCAGCCATTAGCGGAAGCGGTGGAAAGGGCAATCGATGAGTGCATTGCAGAAGACGTCCTGAAAGATTTCCTGACAAAGCATAGAGCGGAGGCGAAAGCGATGAGTATCTTTGAATACGATCAGGAGAAACATATCAGACAGGAACGGGAAGAAGCATGGGAGGAGGGCAGGGCCTCCGGACTGCAGGAAGGCAGAGCCTCCGGGCTGCAGGAAGGCAGGGCCTCCGGGCTGCAAGAAGGTCAGGCTTCCGGACTGAAACTTGCAGAGATGATTTTCAGGCTCTTCCGGGAGGGGAAAACCATAGAGGAGATATCAGCCGACTGTAATCTCCCGGCAGAACAGATAAGGGAACTTCTCGGACAGGAAAAATAATACTACGACAGGCAATAGTTCAGCTTTTCGGCCGAAACTATGGGTTTTAGGGGATGCCGCATTTATGCGGTATCCCTCCGTTTTTCTAATCGGGATCAGCATAAATCACTTTTCAAACAGCAACAGCTTTGCTATGCTATTAAGGTAAGTGTATCAGTAAATACATTCAGAAAAGATATAAAACGGCAGCATATTTCGCCGCTGCATATTCGGGAGGCACAGCAGATATGGAAAAATGGTTCATCACTATGAAAAAAGCGGATTTTAATCAGATTGGAGAGAAATATCATATTTCGCCGATTCTTGCGAGACTGATCCGCAACAGGGATATCATCGGGGATGAGGCTGTTGATTTCTATCTGAACGGAACGATAGCAGATCTCTATGACGGTATGCTGATGAAAGATATGGACCGGGCTGTGGAGATCCTGTCAGAGAAGATCCGGGAGGAGAAGCGGATCCGTGTGATCGGTGATTATGATATAGACGGGGTGAATGCCACGTACATTCTCCAGCAGGGACTCTCTGAGCTGGGAGCGGATGTGGATACGGATATCCCGGACCGGATCAAGGATGGATACGGGCTGAATATCGACTTGATCGACCGGGCGATCGACGACGGAATCGACACGATCATTACCTGTGACAATGGGATTGCCGCGGCAGATGAGATTGCCTACGGGAAAGAAAACGGACTGACGATCGTGGTGACGGATCACCACGAAGTACCCTATGTGGAGATGAACGGAGAGAAAGAATACATACTGCCCCGGGCTGACGCAGTGGTCGATCCCCACAGGGCGGACTGCGAATATCCGTTTAAGGGGCTGTGCGGCGCAGCGGTGGCATATAAGCTGATCGAGGCGCTGTATAACGTAATGCTGAGGGATCCGGAAGATGTGGACTACCTTATGGAAAATGTAGCCATTGCCACGGTGGGCGATGTGATGGATCTGACCGGGGAGAACCGGATCTTTGTAAAGCAGGGACTGGAGATGCTCAAACGGACGCAGAATCCGGGGCTGAAAGCTCTGATCGAATGTACGGGTATTGATGTGGAGCGGCTGAACGCTTATCATATCGGGTTTGTTATCGGCCCCTGTATCAATGCCAGCGGAAGACTGGACACGGCAAAGCGTGCTCTGGATCTACTGAACGCCCGTACCAGACGGGATGCGGTCATGCTGGCGGAGGACTTAAAAGCCCTTAATGACAGCAGGAAAGAGATGACCGAGCGGGGTGTCGAGGAAGCGGTGCAGATGATCGAGAGTACCTCTCTGAAGGACGACCGGGTGCTTGTGGTTTATCTGCCGGACTGTCATGAGAGCATTGCGGGGATCATTGCCGGGCGCATTCGTGAGAAATATTACAGACCTACATTTGTGCTTACAAGAGCGGAAGAGGGAGTCAAGGGTTCCGGGCGCTCCATCGAGACTTACGATATGTTTGCCCAGATGTGCAGGTGCAGGGCGCTGTTTACCAAGTTCGGCGGGCATAAGCTGGCAGCCGGGCTCTCACTGGAAGAAGAGAATGTGGAGCGCTTCCGGGAGACGATCAATGAGCTCTGCGAGCTGAGCGACGAGGATCTTCAGGAAAAAGTATCCATCGATATGAGACTGCCGTTCCCCTATATCACGGAACAGCTTGTAAATGAACTTGAACTTCTGGAACCATTCGGCAAGGGGAATCCGAAGCCTCTCTTTGCCGAGAGGAACCTGAGAGCTATAAGTCCGCGCATCTTTGGGAAAAACAGAAATGTGCTTAAATGCAGACTTCAGGATCAGCAGGGGAACCAGATGGAAGCCGTGTACTTCGGCGACGTGGAAGACTGCCTGCAGGCGATGGAGAGGAAGCAGGTCATGTCGTTTACATATTATCCGACAATCAACGAATACATGGGGAGAAGGACACTGCAGCTTACGATTGTGAATTATCAGTAAAGGAGAGGATATATTTTATCTGGAAAATCGAAACTGTTTCGGTGTTGTACCTTTTTCTTCCCGGAAAGCGCGGATCAGATGACTGCAGTCGCAGAATCCTGTTTCCTGACTGATGTAAGTAAGGTCATAATCGGTCTGCAGGAGCAGATCTTCCACGTGGCTTATCCGTACTTTCCTGATATAGGTACTGCACGGCATACCATAGTATTTGTGGAATTTGGCGGCAAAGTTGGAATAGCTCATGCCTGCCAGTGCGGCAAGCTGCTCTACCCGGATTTCTTCCGGATAATGACAGTTGATATATTGGGCGGCGGATACAAGCGCCTTTTGATCGGAATTGTCTGCAGGGATTTTATGTATTCTGAATCCGTTTTCATACCATATGGAAAGCAATTCGGATATGATCATACAGTACAGAGAATGTGCCTGTATGTCATATCCGAATTTTTTATGGGTTACTACGTCTACTGCCCGGTCAAATAATGCCTTCATCCGAGTGTGTTCCAGTTCCTTCCGGCGGAAGTAGCATCTTACTTTGGGTTCGGATTCTGCCATACGAAGTATATCCGATATGCCGGGCAGACTGCTGG
Organism: Candidatus Mediterraneibacter surreyensis; assembly: GCA_019118885.1. Lineage (GTDB taxonomy): Bacteria > Bacillota > Clostridia > Lachnospirales > Lachnospiraceae > Mediterraneibacter > Mediterraneibacter surreyensis. Next base: position 43,467 of record DWYB01000090.1, read on the forward strand.
AGGGGATATCCAAATGCATAGGATCAAATTTCAAGACATAATAGTGCAGGGGAAAGCTTCCCGAGAGATATATACTGTGCGGTACCTGAGAATAGAATATGATCAGATCTCCCGGTTCCAGTACACAGGTTTCCTTTCCGGCTTCTACATATGCCTGCCCTTCAATCATATAGAGAATCTCTATGAAATAATGCCAGTGTGATCTGACAGGGAAGATTTCGCTGTGTTCCGCTTCGAATATGAAAGCTTCATAAGGGGAATTCAAAGTATCTGAATATTCAAAATAAGGTTTCATAATCATCAGTTCCATTCTTTGATAAAGAGATTTATACAATTTTTTTGTCAGTTTATTATATCACGCATCCTCGCATCGTGCTATACTTAGCGGGCAGTTTTGGGAAACCAGTATTTCCTGCGAAGAATTGCTATATGACAATATTTGTGCGGAGGATATGACTTATGTACAGAGGAATTAATTTTGCCCCGTTCTGCCGGCGGGGAACACTGAACAGTGAGGAAGCAAAGGAAAGCCTGGATTTTATGATTGAAAAAACGGGAGCGGATTTTGTGATATTTGCTCCAAACGGATTGCAGGAAACCGCTCATTCAGAAGAAATCTGCTACACTTCCGAGGGAACGTGTTCTGACGAGGAACTTGCGGATATGATCCGCTATGCGAAATCAAAAGGCATGACGGTGGGAGTAAAACCTACAGTCAACTGTAGAAATGGTTCCTGGAGGGCATACGTCAGTTTTTTTGAAGAGGACGTTGTCTGCGAGCCGAAATGGGGAAATTGGTTTGCTTCTTATACGGATTTTCAGACACATTATGCCCGGATTGCGCAAAAGGAAGCGTGCGATCTCTTTATTGCCGGATGTGAGATGGTTATGTCAGAACATCGGGAGAAAGAGTGGAGACAGGTTATCGCTTCGGTGCGGGAAGTGTATGACGGGATTGTTACATATAATACGGATAAATATCAGGAGCACAATGTGAAATGGTGGGACTGCCTGGACATGATTACATCCAGTGGATATTATCCGACGGGAAAATGGGAGGAAGAATTGAACCGGATTGAATCAGTAGTCAGGAAGTACGATAAGCCGTTCCTTTTTGCGGAAACAGGATGTATGTCCAGAAGAGGCTCGGCAGGAGTTCCCAATGACTGGTCTCTTCAGGGCGAACTGGATCTGCGGGAACAGGCGGACTGGTATGAAGAGATGTTTTCTGCATGTGAAAAACGCAGTTGGATCCGGGGCCTTGGCCTCTGGGACTGGCCGGCGCACATTATGTCTGAGAAAAAAGCTGCCAGAGACAGCGGATATTGGTTTATGAATAAGCCGGCTCAGGAGGTGATCCGTCACTATTATGAAAAGAAAATATGGTAATACATTTAGTTATGAAGAAAGTTTGGATCAGGAGAAGGAAATTACCAGGATCTTCACCGGCAGTCATGGGCACAACTTGAAGACGCTGCTCCTTCTTTACCGGGGGCATTATCCTGCGTTGGCGGGATCGGTGATTTTCTTTGTGATCAAGCACTCGCCTACGTGGGTTATTCCTGTGGTTACTGCGAATCTCATCAATGCAGTGACCGGAAATGATCCTCATCTGGCAAGAACGATCACTGTCAATACAGTGCTTATGGTTCTATTCCTGCTTCAAAATATACCGACGAATTATGTGCATACATGGCTATATGCAAAAAGCGTCCGGGATGTAGAGCGCAGATTGAGAGAGGCTTTGATCGTAAAACTTCAGATGCTTTCTATATCATTCCATAAAGAGACACAGTCAGGCAGACTGCAGTCCAAGATTATGCGTGATGTGGAGCAGATCCAGACTCTGTCGGCGCAGATATTTCTGACAGTACTGACAACTATGCTGAATATTGTTGTGTCTTTTGGCGTTGTCCTGACGAGAAGCCCTGTTATTTTCCTGTTTTATATACTGACTATGCCTGTCGCTATATTTCTGGTAGTAGTATTCAAGGGAAAGATAAAGGAGTATAATCGCAGTTTCCGACGCGAGATGGAAGAAACATCCGCTAAAGTTATGGAGATGGTGGAAATGGTTCCTGTGGCGAGAGCGCATGCTCTTGAAAAGCAGGAGACGAAGAAGATGGGAGTACAGCTTGATCAAATTGCAAAAAAAGGGCTGAAGCTGGACATGGTACAGACATATTTTTCGTCTATCAGTTGGGTGGCTTTTCAGATATTTCAGGTTCTCTGCCTTGCATTTACTACGTGGATGGCATATCGGAAAGTTATCGGAATTGGAGACATTACTCTGTATCAGTCGTATTTTACGTCTATTGTTGCACAGATATCCAATTTGATCGCGCTTCTTCCTATCATATCGAAGGGGCTGGAATCTGTTGATTCTGTAGGAGATATTATATGCGCCAATGATGTGGAGGATTCCAAGGATAAGAAAAAGCTGGAGTATGTCAGAGGCGATATCACATTCAGCCATCTGACATTTTCATATCCGAAAAATGAACGGCCTGTCTTAAATGACTTGAATTTGACGATCCATCAGGGAGAAACGGTTGCTTTTGTAGGTGCTTCGGGATCGGGAAAGACAACGCTTATCAATCTTGCAATCGGATTTATGAAACCTGATTCCGGACATATTTTTATTGATGGCTGTGATATAGAAAAAATAAATCTGCAGAGCTACCGCAGATATATTGCTGTAGTACCGCAGCAGTCCGTGATTTTTACCGGAACACTCAGAGAGAACATCACATATGGACTAAAAGATTTTCCGGAAGAAAAGCTACAGGAAGTGGTCCGGGCAGCTAACCTTGAGGATGTGGTGGCGAAGCTGCCTCAGGGGCTCGATACAGTACTGACTGAACATGGAGAAAATCTGTCTGGAGGCCAGCGTCAGCGGATCTCGATTGCAAGAGCATTTGCCCGGGATCCCAGGATTTTAATCTTGGATGAAGCTACATCTGCACTGGACAGTGTGTCGGAGAAAAAGATCCAGGAGTCTATCCGCAGACTGATAAAAGGAAGGACTACTCTGATTGTTGCACACCGGCTGTCCACTATCCGGGATGCGGATAAGATTGCCGTGATTGGCGAGGGCGGGCTGCTGGAATATGGAACCTGGCAGGAACTAATGGATAAAAAGGGAGAGTTTTACAAAATGAGATCTCTTCAGGCATGAAGATTCGGCTGGAAATTTGTCTGTTCAAAACTGCTTTTATTTTAACATTAAAAATACTGATTAAAATTGTTAAAAACATAATTAGATTACCCTGCTTACAGAAAAATGTTTGAAAATCGACAAAATAGTGCTATACTATGAATATTATAGAGTTATCATAGAATCAGTGGGGATGCCCCGAAGTTACAGAGGCATCCTTTTTATTTAGAAATATTATACATTATAGATAAACTGTAACAGTGCAAGGGGGTAGTAATATGGCAGGAACACTTGAATATGAACAGTTGAACAAGAACCTGGAGGTTGTTGATGGCCATGCCGTAAAGGCTCCCGAGGATTATCAGGATCCGGAGCAGCTCTATCAGGCGCTTGTCGCAAGAGTAAGAAAATACCATCCCTCAACGGATATCTCCATGATTGAGAAGGCGTATAAGATCGCGAAAGAAGCACATAAAGATCAGGTGAGAAAATCCGGCGAGCCATATATCATCCATCCGCTGTGGGTGGGGATCATCCTTGCAGATCTTGAGATGGATAAAGAGACGATCGTGGCAGGCATGCTCCACGACGCAGTGGAAGATACGGACATGACGCTGGATGACATTACGAAGGAGTTCGGCGAAGAGGTGGCTCTTCTGGTGGACGGCGTCACAAAGCTGGGACAGCTCAGTTACTCGCAGGATAAGCTGGAAGTACAGGCGGAGAATTTAAGAAAGATGTTCCTTGCCATGGCAAAGGACATCCGGGTTATCATTATCAAGCTGGCGGACCGTCTTCACAACATGCGTACGCTTGAGTTTATGACGCCGGCGAAGCAGCAGGAAAAGGCCCGTGAGACGATGGATATCTACGCACCCATCGCACAGAGGCTGGGTATTTCGAAGATCAAGACCGAGCTCGACGACCTGTCCCTGAAATACTGGAAGCCGGACGTCTACTATCAGCTTGTGCACGATCTGAATGAACGTAAGACAGAGAGAGAAGAGTTCGTTCAGCAGATTGTGGCAGAAGTATCGAAGCATATGAAGAATGCCCACATCAAGGCAAAGGTCTACGGACGTGTAAAGCATTTCTTCAGTATATATAAGAAGATGGTGAACCAGAACAAGACGCTGGATCAGGTGTATGACCTGTTTGCGGTCCGCATTATCGTTGATTCGGTGAAAGACTGTTACGCGGCTCTGGGCGTGATCCATGAGATGTATACTCCCATCCCGGGGCGCTTTAAAGATTACATCGCTATGCCGAAACCGAATATGTACCAGTCGCTCCACACGACGCTGATGGGGCCTTCCGGACAGCCTTTCGAGATCCAGATCCGTACCGAGGAGATGCACAAGACTGCTGAATACGGTATCGCGGCCCACTGGAAATACAAGGAGGGTGCGGATGCGGCGAAGAGTATGGCGTCTCAGGAGGCAAAGCTCAACTGGCTGCGCCAGATCCTTGAGTGGCAGAGAGATATGTCCGATAACAGAGAGTTCTTAAGTCTGTTGAAAGGCGACCTTGACCTGTTTGCGGAGGACGTCTACTGCTTTACCCCGAACGGTGATGTGAAGAACCTGCCTAACGGCTCCACTCCGGTAGATTTCGCCTACGCGATCCACAGTGCGGTGGGAAATAAGATGGTCGGAGCGCGGGTAAACGGAAAACTTGTCAACATTGATTATAAGATACAGAACGGCGACAGGATCGAGATCCTCACGTCGCAGAATTCTAAGGGACCGAGCCGGGACTGGCTCAACATTGTCAAGAGCACACAGGCGAAAAACAAGATCAACCAGTGGTTCAAGAAACAGTTTAAAGAAGAAAATATTGTCCGCGGCAAGGAGCTGATCGTATCCTACTGCCGCAGCAAGAACATTGACCTGCTGAACATCCTGAAACCGAAATATCAGCAGATCGTACAGAAAAAGTACGGCTTCCGGGACTGGGATGCGGTCCTTGCGGCCATCGGCCACGGCGGCCTGAAGGAAGGCCAGGTAGTGAACCGCCTGCAGGAAGAGTACGAGAAAGAACATAAGAAAGAGATTACAGACGAGACGATCCTTGAGAAGATATCGGAGGCAAATCGTCAGAAAGTCCATATCGCAAGATCTAAGAGCGGCATCGTAGTAAAGGGCATTAACGATATGGCTGTGCGGTTCTCCAAGTGCTGTAATCCGGTGCCGGGAGACGAGATCGTCGGCTTCGTTACCCGTGGAAGGGGAATGTCTATCCATCGGACAGACTGTGTGAATATGCTACATCTCTCTGCAGCTGAGCGGGAGAGACTGATCGATGCCGAATGGGAGGATACATCAGATGCAGAGGGCGGCGGCCAGTATCTTGCCGAACTTAAGATATTTGCGGACGACAGACAGGGGCTTCTGATGGACGTGACCAAGGTATTCACGGAAGAGAAGATTGATGTGAAGTCCGTCAATACCCGGACAAGCAAGAAAGGTACGGCAACCCTGGACATGGGCTTTATCGTTCAGGGGCGTGAACAGCTCGATACAGTGATCAAGAAGCTCAGACAGATTGAGAGTGTGATCGATATCGAGAGAACGACAGGCTGATCTGTTCAGCGTAATGGGAGATTATGAGAATGAAGATAGAAAAATTTGTGCTGGGACCGGTAGGGACGAACTGCTATATTGTCAGAAATGATGACACGATGGAATGTTTCATCGTAGATGTGGCGGCCTGTCCGCCGGAGTTTATCAGTCATATCAGGAATTCGGGAGTGACGGTGAAGGCAGTGCTGCTCACCCACGGACACTTCGACCATATCATGGGGCTTGACCGTTTTCTGGAAGAATTTCCGGTTCCGGTCTATGCCTGCGCGGCGGAAAAAGAAGTTCTGGAGAGCGCGCAGCTGAATTCATCGGCCGGGATGCTGGGGCAGCCTTATACATTTACCGGAGCCAGGTTTGTGAAAGACGGTGACCTGCTGGACGTTGCGGGGATGAAGATTCAGGTGATCCAGACCCCGGGACATACCATCGGCGGGTGCTGTTATTACATTGCAGATGAAAATGTCCTGTTCAGCGGAGATACGCTTTTCCGGGCGTCTGTGGGGCGCACGGATCTGCCTACCGGAAGCATGAGCGCACTGGTGCGCTCTGTCACGGACAGACTTCTTGTGCTGCCGGATGAGACGCACGTGTATCCGGGGCATATGGAAGAGACAACGATCGGATATGAGAAACAATATAATCCGTTCCTGTAGTTACAGATGGGGAAAAGATGACAATGATCGAGATAGGAAGTAAGAAAAACAAATATACCTATAATGCATATCACATTGTGAAATCATTTTTCCCGGGCGAGGAGATCATACAGAAAGTAGATGAAAAGCAGGAACCTCTTATGGCAGTCAGACTGCCGGGAGGCTCTTGCTTTTCCCTTGCGCCGGAAGAAGTGGATGCAGTGCTTGAAGGACAGGTGTTCTCCGCCACAGAGGCGAGGGAACAGGCTGTGAAGAAAGAAGTGACCAGACGGCTGTACCGGTATCTGGCCGAAGAGACGGGGAGAGAGCTCGCATGGGGAACGCTGACCGGCGTGCGTCCCACCAAGATTCCCATGGAACAGCTGGAGGGCGGCGCTTCGGAAGAAGAGGCTGCACAGTTCATGATGGAGAAATATTATGTAAGCCCTGAGAAAGCTTTCCTTGCGGCAGAGGTCGCGGCACGGGAGAATGCGCTTTTGTCCAGACTGGACTGCGACAAAGGGTTCAGCCTGTATATCGGGATCCCGTTCTGCCCCAGCGTATGCTCCTACTGCTCTTTCAGTTCATCGCCTATCGGGCAGTGGAAAGACAAGGTGGACGCCTACCTTGACGCACTGATAAAAGAGATCCGGTATATCGGCTCCAGAGCAGAAGGAAGAGTGCCGGATACTGTCTATATCGGCGGCGGGACGCCGACCACGCTTGAACCGGAGCAGCTGAAACGTCTGCTGGACACAGTCACGGAATGTTTTGACCTCTCCGGCGTGCTGGAGTTTACCGTGGAGGCAGGCAGACCGGACAGTATCACAGAAGAGAAACTCTCGGTGATCAGGGGGTATCCTGTGAGCCGCATTTCCGTCAATCCGCAGACCATGCAGCAGAAGACACTGGATCTTGTGGGAAGGCGCCACACGGTAGAGCAGACAGTGCAGGCATTTGAGCTGGCACGCAAGAAGGGCTTTGACAATATCAACATGGATCTGATCGCCGGGCTCCCCGGAGAGACGATCGGGGATATGGAAGATACCCTGCGTCAGGTGGAAGCGCTTCATCCGGACAGCCTGACCGTCCACGCCCTTGCGATCAAGCGGGCGGCACGGTTCGGACAGGAGGGGCGCACGGCGGACCTTCATGCGGAGATATCCGGCATGGTGGAGAGCGCATATGCGGGCGCCCGCAGGATGGGGCTGGTTCCCTACTACCTGTACCGGCAGAAGAATATTGCCGGAAATTTTGAGAATGTGGGCTATGCAGAACTTGACAAAGCCGGAATATACAATATACTGATTATGGAAGAAAAACAGACCATCCTTGCGGCGGGGGCGGGAGCGTCCACAAAGATCCTGCTGAAAAACCCGATCCGGAAGGAAGGCGGAAAAGAAATTAATCTGGTCCGCGCGGAGAATGTAAAGAATATCAATGAATACATTGCCCGGATCGATGAAATGATAGAACGAAAAGGAGAATGGTTATGGCGCTGAAAAAGAAACCGGTCACAGGCATGAAAGATATGATGCCGTCCGAAATGGAGGTCAGGGATTATGTCATCAGTCTGATCAAGGACACATATAAGACATTCGGGTTCTCATCGATTGAGACCCCCTGCGTGGAGCATATTGAAAATCTGTGCAGCAAGCAGGGCGGGGACAACGAGAAGCTGATCTTCAAGATTTTAAAGAGAGGCGAGAAACTCAAGATCAATGAGGCGAAAGAAGAGGCTGATCTTGTGGACGGAGGACTGCGCTACGACCTGACAGTTCCGCTTTCCCGTTACTATGCAAACCATGCGAATGAGCTTCCGGCTCCGTTCAAGGCGCTTCAGATGGGAAATGTATGGCGTGCGGACAGACCTCAGAGAGGACGTTTCCGTCAGTTTATGCAGTGTGATATCGATATCCTCGGCGAGCCGTCCAATCTGGCTGAGATTGAACTGATCCTTGCGACGACGACACTGCTCGGCAAGCTGGATTTCCACAACTTCACCATCCGCATCAACGACAGAAGATTCCTGAAAGCTATGGCGGCTTACAGCGGCTTCAAAGAGGAAGATTACGACAGTGTATTCATCACGCTGGACAAGATGGATAAGATCGGACTGGATGGCGTCGAGGCAGAACTGAAGGAGAACGGTTATGCAGAGGAATCGGTTGAGAAGTATCTTGAACTTTTTAAAGAGATTACGGGCGATGTTGAGGGCGTTCGCATGTGTAAGGAGAAATTACAGGGCTATCTTGCGCCTGAGGCGGCGGACGGTCTGGAAATGATCATCAGCTGCGTGGAGCAGGAGAAAGAAGCGGACTTCCGCATGAAATTCGATCCTACTCTTGTGCGCGGTATGTCCTACTATACGGGGACGATCTTCGAAATCTCCATGGATGAGTTCGGCGGCTCTGTCGGAGGCGGCGGACGCTACGACAAGATGATCGGAAAATTCACCGGTCAGGATACGCCTGCGGTAGGATTCTCCATCGGGTTTGAGCGTATCGTGATGCTCCTTCTCGAGCGCGGCTATCAGGTTCCTACAAGCAGACCGAAGAAAGCCTATCTTCTGGAGAAGAAAATCTCTCAGGAGAAGCTGCTTGAAGTGCTGGAACAGGCAAAGGCAGACCGTGCAGACGGAATGCAGGTTATGATCATGAATATGAAGAAGAACAAGAAGTTCCAGAAGGAACAGCTTGCAGAACAGGGATATACAGATATTACGGAGGTGTACAATGGCTGAATCAATGCAGGGACTTAAGAGGACTCACAGATGCGGGGAACTTTCCGCGGCAAATGTGGGTGAGACTGTGACCATCATGGGATGGGTGCAGAAGAACAGGAACAAGGGCGGACTCGTATTTGTCGATGTGCGTGACCGTTCCGGTATCATTCAGGTTGTGTGTGAAGAGGGAAAGACAGATCCGGCGCTTCTTGAGAAAGCGGCGTCTCTGCGTTCCGAGTATGTAGTCGCTATTGTGGGAGAGGTGGCAAAACGTTCCGGCGCTGTGAACGAGAAGATCGCCACAGGTGAGATCGAAGTGATCCCCAGTGAGCTTCGCATTCTTTCCGAGTCACTGACACCGCCGTTTCAGGTAGAAGAGAACTGCAAGACAAAGGAAGAGGTGCGCCTGAAATACCGCTACCTTGACCTGCGCAGACCGGATATCCAGAGAAATCTGATGATGAAGAGCCGTGTTATGACTCTGACACGTCAGTTCTTTACAGAAGAAGGATTCCTTGAGATCGAGACGCCTATGCTTGGCAAGACGACTCCTGAGGGAGCGAGAGACTACCTTGTGCCGAGCCGTATCCATCCGGGATGCTTCTACGGACTGCCCCAGTCACCGCAGCTTTACAAGCAGCTGCTGATGTGCTCCGGCTTTGACCGTTACATCCAGATCGCCAGATGTTTCCGCGATGAGGACCTGCGCGCCGACAGACAGCCGGAATTCACACAGATCGACATGGAGCTGTCTTTTGTGGATGTGGATGACGTGATCGACGTCAATGAGAGATACCTTGCAAAACTCTTTAAAGAAGTGCTGGATGTGGACGTACAGCTTCCAATCCAGAGAATGACATGGCAGGAAGCTATGGACCGCTTCGGTTCCGATAAGCCGGATCTGCGTTTCGGTATGAAGCTGACTGACGTGACAGATGTGGTGAAAGGCTGCGGTTTCGGTGTGTTCACAGGCGCCATCGAGAACGGCGGAACTGTCCGCGGTATCAACGCCAAAGGACAGGGTGCAATGCCGAGAAAGAAGATCGACAAGCTGACTGCGTTCGTGAAAGACTACGGTGCAAAAGGTCTTGCATATATCGCAATTCACGAAGACAGCACTGTAAAATCTTCCTTTGCGAAGTTCATGAGCGAAGAGGAGATGGACGCGCTGATTAAAGAGATGGACGGACAGCCGGGAGACCTGCTTCTGTTCGCGGCTGATAAGAATAAAGTTGTATGGGATTCACTGGGAGCGCTCCGCGTGGAGCTGGCAAAACAGCTTGATCTGCTTGACAAGAATGAATACCGCTTCGTATGGATCACAGAATTCCCGCAGTTCGAATGGAGCGACGAGCAGGGGCGTTACCTCGCCATGCATCATCCGTTCACTATGCCGATGGAAGAGGATCTTCCTCTCCTCGATAAAGGAGAACTCGGAAAGATCCGCGCAAAAGCTTACGATATCGTCCTCAACGGAAACGAGATCGGCGGCGGAAGCGTCAGAATCCATCAGAATGATATTCAGGAGAAGATGTTCGAAGCCCTCGGATTTACGAAAGAGCAGGCGCACAGCCAGTTCGGTTTCCTTCTTGAGGCATTCAAGTACGGAGTGCCGCCGCACGCAGGACTTGCGTACGGACTGGACCGTCTTGTCATGCTCATGGCAAAACAGGACAGCATCCGCGATGTGATCGCATTCCCGAAGATCAAAGATGCGTCATGCCTGATGACAGAGGCTCCGACTCCGGCGGACGAGAAGCAGCTTGAAGAGCTGGGATTGTCTGTAGTGGCAGAGTAATTTGTGTTTGTTAAATAGATAACGCTGCAATTAATAATATATTGATTGAATAGCGGACGCAGAAAAAGAAGATACTGCAACGCTATGCCGACCCGCTTTACCTCATCCCCTCGAATCCATGTAACGCGACATTAAAAGGCTCGTCCATTGGAACTCGCATTTTAATATCGCCAACATGGAGAACGAGGTGTATTCGGAACGCTCCATGTCGATGCATAGCTTATGCAGTATCTTCTTTTTCTGCTGGCACATCCAGTCAGTACATATTTTCAGTTGCAGCGCCATCTTTTAACAAGCACTCATACAAATCGGAAGTGGCCGGAACTTTGTTGAGAAAGCCCACCCCTTTGACCGGTTTTTTGTAAATTTCGAGTTTGTCGTAGAGATCTTTCCGATTAGATAAGTGCAGAAAATTGGATGGATACAGCTTCTTTGATGCACCTTTCGGAACAGCCGGTAATGTAATGCTGGCCGGTAACTGTGGAGGGGCGTTAGAGATAGTTAAAGCCTGTGATGTGGCATTAATCAGGCAAATGAAGTTGTCTGAGTGAAACGAGTTCCTCATTTGCCTGATTGTTTTTTGCCATATCGCAGGCTTGTTACTATGTCTTACGTCCTGTAACCGGAGCCGGAAGCATTACATTACCGGCTGTTCCGAATACGTACACCATTTCACTGTATCCGATTAATTTTCGGACGCTTTGCCGAAGAAAGATATCTCCGCCAAACACGAATTTATTCATCCCATCCTTCGTAGAACCGGATGTTCACTGAAATGTTTCTTACGACATCTCCATCTTTCACCTCAATATCTTCTATATCAGATACATAAGGCATTACAGGTTCGTCTTCCTCGAGTTCCACTTCAATCCATGTCCTGCATGCTTCATTCGCCTTTTCAATGGCATCGTCAAGTGTCTCGCCGTCCGCTTCACAGCACTCCAGATCCGGGAAGTAAGCGTGGTAACCGCCAGCTTCTTTTTTGCGGAAAACCGCAGGGTATATAAATTTCATAAACTGATAACTCCTTTTCGAAATGATTTGCTGTAAGTATAATAGTATAAATTCAGGGAAATGACAATAAGATTTCCTTTGCCCTGTCAGAAAACATATGTTATACTCGTTGCACGGAGCAACTGTGTTGCAGGGTGGCTGACCTCTATTCCCTACATAGAATGGGGGTGGTGCTGATGGACAAAAAACCGTTTGATTTTAAAGATTTAATGGCTTTTGGAATGTTCATTCTGGCATTGCTGACATTCGTGTTTACGTATAGCAGCTAGTGCCTCAGGCATAAGAAAACCACCCTAGATACTTGGCCGTTGAAAGGGTGGATTTCTATAAAAATGTTCTCTTTTAAGGTCAACCCCTTGTGGGCGGTTGCTCCTTTTTCATTTACAATATATCATATTCGATAAACAGTTTCAAGATTTCATTTCATTATGCGTTTTACGTATCAGCATTACCCCGATCATCAGCAGCAACGGAAAGATCACAGCCGACTGAATTCCGGTTTTCAGGCTGTTCCCCGCGTATTCCGAGATGAATCCTACATAGGTGGGACCACCCGAGCATCCGAGATCCCCGGCAAGGGCGAAGAATGCAAACATTACCGTGCCGCCGCCTTTTAACACGGATGCGCCGATGCTGAATGCACCTGGCCACATGATTCCTACGGAGAAACCGCAGATTCCGCAGCCGATGAGACTCAGCGCGGGAATCGGAGAGAGCGAGATCATACAGTAGGAGAGGACGCATAATAATCCGCTCAGGATCATTGCACGTTTCAGGTTCAGCTTCTCGCCGTACAAGCCGTAGAGAAGCCGGGAACTGCCCATGCAGATAGCGAAGAACATAGGACCTGCCAGATCACCGATCGTCTTGCTGACTCCAAGTCCCTGCTCCGCGAAGGTGGAGGCCCACTGGCTGACGGACTGTTCGCTGGCGCCTGCACAGACCATGATCACCATAAGAATCCAGAATGCAGGCTTTCGGACAAGGTCAGTGAAGGACAGTCCTTTTTCCCCTTCTTCTGTGAGTGTGCATATGGGCACTTTGCGGAAAACGAAGAAGTTGTACACCGGGACAAGAGCCCATATAACAGCCATGATTCGCCAGTTTTCCACACCGAACAGTGTGAAAAATATTGTTGAGACAAGAACTACCGCCACGTGTCCCCAGCAGTAGAAAGAGTGGAGCATACTCATGGTCTTTTCCTTATTATCCGTGGGAAGGGCTTCTACCACAGGGCTGACCATAACTTCCAGCAGTCCGCCGCCGACCGCGTAGATCACGACAGCAATGAGCAGACCGGCAAAGGGCTTGGGCAGAAGTTCCGGCAGAAGGGGCAGACAGAACAGCCCTGCCGCTGATGCCGCGTGTGCGATCAGCATGGATGCCCGATAGCCGATGCGGTCGATAAATCCGGCAGAGAGAAAGTCGGTCATAAGCTGTATGATAAAATTTATCGTGATGAGCAGTGTGATCTTGCCCATGGAAATATTGTATGTACTCTGAAAAGTCAGAAAAAGAAGCGGCGCGAAATTATTTACAATGGCCTGCACCACATAGCCTGTATAACACGCGGTCAGCGTGCGTGTATATGTCTGTTTCACTGAAGAAATCCTCCGTTATTTAAAATATCTGCTGTATCGGCGCGCACGGCCGATCGAATACCGGGTGCCGTGACCACATTATTATAGAAGAAGGAACGTTGTTTGTACAGATGTTTTTCGTATGTATGGAAAGGAAACAGTCTGATCTTTATCCGGAAATAAATCGGCTGGTTTCGGACATAAAGACGAACTGTACTTTGACAGATGCCCGTGCAGAAGTTATAATAACTATTACGAGTGTAGGAAAAGAGAGGGGACACATATGAAAAAACTTCCGCAGATATCAGAAGCAGAGTTTGAGGTTATGAGGGTTGTATGGGATCTTGCGCCTGTGAGTACAAACGAGATTACAGATCAGTTGCTGCAGTCCACAGACTGGGGTCCGAAGACGATCCAGACACTTATCCGGAGACTTGTCACAAAAGGAGCCCTTACTTATGAAAAAAAGGGGAGGATGTTCGTGTATACGGCTGCGGTGGAAAAAGATGAATATCTTAAGGCAAAGAGTTCGTCTTTTGTAGAACACTATTTTAACGGAGATATAACATCGCTGGTGTCTTCCTATCTTGAAAGCGGTGCTCTGAGCGAGACAGATATAGAGGGGCTCCGGGGCATGTTGGAAGAGGCAGACAGAAAGACTGATGCAGGAAAAGAGTGAAAAAGACAAGAATATCAATTTAAGAGATATTTCTTATAACTAAGAACAGAGCGATTTTACTATATGAAAATCGCTCTATATATACATTATTACTGATGTATTCTAAGTAGTTGTTCTAACTATTAACTGACCAGGGATAATAATCTCTTTTTTATCAATAACAATATTGGATTCATCGGATTCAATTTGATTTTTTAACAGGTGAAAAGCTCTATATCCTATTTCCTCCGTATCTTGTTTTGCAGTAGTTATTCCCATTAGTGAATTGAGCAGATAATCGTCAAAGCTGACAAGCCCGAAATCTTTGCCAAATTGATAGTTGGACTGCATAGAAGCAGATAATACAAAATCAAGTATTTTACCATTTATTGTTATAATTGCAGTATTGAATTCATTTGAGATAAGCTCCTCAATATTCAAGGGAGAAGCCAGTGTGTTTTCAAATTTATTCAAATCAATTATAACTACCTTGTTTTGCAATCTAAGTTCATTAGCTATTGTCTTAAATGCGTTGATACGTATTTGTCTTACCGAACTTGTACGGGGCTGTTCTGTTAAAAGAATGACATTATCATATCCCTGCGACTGTAAATGAATGAGCACATCCTTCATTAATTCTTCATTGTTGGACGTAATAACAGGGAGCAATGAATTCTTAATATTGCGGTCCAATAGAACAACAGGTATGCTATGACTTATTTCTTCTATAAGATCTTCATTTTCCCCAACCGTATTGATTAACAGTCCATCAATCCCATTATCGATCAATTTATGAATTAAGGCTGTTTCCACAGTGGGCGAGTTATTAGAAACAGTGATTGATAAAGAATAGTCTGTTTTAATAGCTTCCCTGTTTATGCTGTCAAGAATAGCTGTAAAAAACTGATTACGTATATCAGAAATGATGATTCCAATGATTTGGCTTGCATTAGAACGTAAGCTGCGAGCTACATTATTCGGTCTATAGCCTGTCTCTTTAATTATATTTTCAATTTTTGAACGAGTTTCTTCGGACATATATCCGTATCTTCCGTTAAGGTAGCGGGAGATAGTGGTTGCACTAACACCTGCTTTGTGGGCGATATCTTTGATCGTTGTCTTTTTCATGACTTTTCTCCGGTTTGTTAGATGATAATTGTTATGTTTGTCTGGAACTATATGGATATTATATCACATTTTTTTTGCTTTATAGGAAATTCCGATTTTTGGATAAGGGGGAAAAGAAGCCCTGCTGATCGAACATATGTTAGATCAACAGGGGAATGGACATGACAATAGGACGATGGTTAGATTTAGAAGATATAAAAACCTTCTT